>NZ_JAAIXZ010000004.1:110299-410299 GCF_010894435.1 Pyxidicoccus trucidator
CTCCGCGCGTTGAGCCAGGCGACCATGTCCGCGATCACCTTGGCCCGCTCCGGCTCGTGGACCAGGTCGTGGTACAGGCCCTCGTAGCGGTTGAGGGTCTTGTCGGTGGTGGCGGCATTGGCGACCAGCTCCGCGCTGCCCTCGGGATTGGTGAGCGCGTCGGCGGTCCCGTGCATCGCCAGCAGTGGCACCTTCAGCTCCGCACGTCGCTTGCCGATGGTCTCCATGGCCTTGAGCAGCTCCGCGCCGGTGCGCGCCGGGCCGTTGCCTTGGAGGATCAGCGGGTCACTCTTCATCTGCGCCACCACCTGAGGATCTCGGGAGAAGAGCGTGTCCTCCGACTCCAGCAGCTTCGAGCGCGGGGAGAGGGTCGACACCACGCCGCTCATGGCGATCAGAAAGCCATTGATGTCCTTGCCCGGCTTGAGCGCAGCGGCGGACAGGATGAGCCCGTTCACCTGCGCAGGATGGGCCAGGGCGTAGAGGGTGCTGATCGCCCCGCCCATGCTGTAGCCGAAGAGGAACACCGGCTTGCCCGGCTCCTTCGCCTTCACCCGCTGTACGAACAGCTTCATGTCCTCCACATATTCGTCGAAGCGCTCGACCCACACCCGCTCGCCCTCGGAGCGCGCGTGCCCGCGCAGCTCGAAGGCGTGGACCGCATAGCCCTCGGCGACCCACGCGAGCGAGGGTGCGCGCATCGGCGCTTCGGCCACGCACACCCGGTACATCTCCAACACGCTGAAGTCAGAAGGTGCCACCCAACTGCAGCAGTCCCTGGTAGCGCCCGTCGAGCACGTCCTCATCGGTGATGGGCGCGAAGTCCTGGCTGAAGAGGGCGCTGTAGCTGGCGCGTGCCTCGGCGGAAAGACTCTGGTTGAGCTTGTAGCGCAGGCCCAGCCCGACGGGGACGTAGCCGCCGGTGTCGTCGAAGTAACGGACGGAGACGCCGTTGCGGACGGAGTAGCGCTCCATGCCGATGCCGGCCAGCGCGTACGGCTGCAGGCGGTTGTTGGGGAGGATGCCCACGGTCAGCGCCGCCTGCGCGCCGTTGCGGATGATGTCCGGACCGCCGACTTCCGAGCCCGCCCCGGAGTCGAGGTCATTGGCGCCTCCGCTGTAGCCCACCTCGACGCCGAGGAACTCCGAAGGGCGATAGCCGATGATGGCCTCATAGGACAGGCCGGGGTTGAGGTTGGAGGCAAGCTCGCCGGTGTAGCCCTCCGCGCCAAGCCCCAGCAGGAAATAGGGGCCCTCCCATTCGACGTACTGCGAGCCCGACATGGTGAGGCCGTCCTCCGCGAGCGCGCTGCCTCCCGAGAGCAGCGCCAAGCACAGCCCCATCCTCATGCCTGCCCTCATCTCTGACCTCCTCCGGTAGACCCTCCCCATGAAAGTGGGCTTCCGGCGACTGGAGGACATTGCCCCGCCGGACAGTCAGCCGGGCACAGCGGGCCCCTGGGTCCACGTCACTTCCGGGAGGTCCGCCGAGAAGGGCTTCCGTGTCTCAGGTCGCTCGTCTTGATGAAGTGCCACTGGCGGAACGTCCAGCCGCTCGCCCAGACGTGCCTGGCCTCGGCGAGACCTCCTCTCACGGGACTGGGAGAGGGCTCCGCGCGTTGAGCCAGGCGACCATGTCCGCGATCACCTTGGCCCGCTCCGGCTCGTGGACCAGGTCGTGGTACAGGCCCTCGTAGCGGTTGAGGGTCTTGTCGGTGGTGGCGGCATTGGCGACCAGCTCCGCGCTGCCCTCGGGATTGGTGAGCGCGTCGGCGGTCCCGTGCATCGCCAGCAGTGGCACCTTCAGCTCCGCACGTCGCTTGCCGATGGTCTCCATGGCCTTGAGCAGCTCCGCGCCGGTGCGCGCCGGGCCGTTGCCTTGGAGGATCAGCGGGTCACTCTTCATCTGCGCCACCACCTGCGGATCTCGGGAGAAGAGCGTGTCCTCCGACTCCAGCAGCTTCGAGCGCGGGGAGAGGGTCGACACCACGCCGCTCATGGCGATTCGAAAGCCACTGATGTCCTTGCCCGGCTTGAGCGCAGCGGCGGACAGGATGAGCCCGTTCACCTGCGCAGGATGGTCCAGGGCGTAGAGGGTGCTGATCGCCCCGCCCATGCTGTGGCCGAAGAGGAACACCGGCTTGCCCGGCTCCTTCGCCTTCACCCGCTGGACGAACAGCTTCATGTCCTCCACATATTCGTCGAAGCGCTCGACCCACACCCGCTCGCCCTCGGAGCGCGCGTGCCCGCGCAGCTCGAAGGCGTGGACCGCATAGCCCTCGGCGACCAGTGCGCTGGCCAGCTCGGTGTAGCGGTCGGCGTGGTCCTTGAGGCCGTGCATCACTATCACCGCGGCGCGCGGCTCTCCGGAGGTGGGACGCCAGGAGGCCTCGTACAGCTTCAGGCCTCCGGTTCCGCTGAAGCTTCCCTCCACGTAGCGGGTGTTGGCGGGGACCGGCAGGGGAGTGGTCCGGACGGCGGCGGCGCGAGACGGCGCGGCGGCACAGGCGGACAGGAGAGAGACCAGGGTCAGGACGAGAGCGCTGCGGAACATTCGACCTCCAAGAGGGAGTCGACACCATTGCCCTGGCGCCGAACCCGAACATCGGCCAGATGGCCTACTCCGGCGCTTCCAGGCTTGGGCGGGTCCGCGTGAGCTCCAGCGGCCTGGAGCGAGGCCTGCGTCTCCGACGAGAAGAGGAAACCCTCGTCCTTGCAGCGCGGGTAGTAGCCAATCCACTCGCCCAGGACCCACACCCACCAGTTGCCCTGGTGGAGGCGCACCTGGATGTCCATGGGAGCATGGTGCTTCCTTGGACGGAGGGGGTTGGGCTCGAGTCCTGGCTTGTCACAAACTGCTGTTGCTCCTGGAACCCGAGTTCCAAAGCCATGACATATACGGGGAATCCACATGCTCCGTTCAGCTTGGAAGTCCGAAAAATACATACACAGTGCCTGTTCCTCCGTTCGGCGGAGGCACTGGGGCATGCCACAAATTGATGAAGGACCTCAAACACTTGCAACAACGTCAGAGCCATATGTTTATCTTCGCGCTCCCCGGAATGCCTTCCGGAAAGGAGGCACCATGCTTCGAAGCACATCGAAAGCTGCTCTGGTAGCACTGTTCATCCCCAGCCTGCTGCTCACTGCCTGCGGTGAGGAGGGTTTGGAGTCGCGTCCCGCCCTGGACCCGGAGCTGGCCCGAGTGCCGGCTGGCGCCCCGGTTCGCGAGGGCTACGCCTGGAACGCCGCGAGGGGGAAGCTGGTGCCGGTGAAGTACGCCGAGGTGGATGGACTGGCCATCCTCGAGGGGGACATGGTTCTCGGCACGGTGGAGGAGATGGAGGCGCGCGCGCGCGCGGTGGAGGCCCGGGGCGGCCTCGACGTCCCGGGGGTGCAGGCCCAGGGCGTGGCCATCACCGGGGCGAACTTTCGCTGGCCCGACTCCCAGGTGCCCTACTCCATCGACCCGGCCCTGCCAAACCAGGCGCGAATCACGAACGCCATCAATCACTGGCAACAGCGTACGCACCTCCGCTTCGTGCAACGCACCGTGCTCAACGCGGCGCTGTACCCGAACTACATTCACTTCCAGTCAGGCAACGGGTGCAGTGCCAACGTGGGACGAATTGGTGGCCAGCAAGGGGTGTGGATGGGTGACGGGTGCAGCACGGGCAACATCATCCATGAAATCGGACATGCGCTGGGCCTCTGGCACGAGCAGTCGCGCGAGGACCGCAATGCGTACGTGCGCATCCGGTACGAGAACATCCTCGCGGGTCAGGCGCACAACTTCGACCAGCAGATCGCCAACGGCGACGACATCTTCGCCTATGACTACGGCTCCATCATGCACTACCCCAGGACTGCGTTCTCGAGCAACGGGCAGCCCACCGTCGAGACACTGGGGGGGCAGGCCATCGGGCAGCGCGACGCGCTGAGCATCACGGACGCGGCATCCGTGGCGCGTCTCTACTCGAGAACCATCAACCTGCGTACCTCGGGCGGTTACTACATTGTGGCCGAGTTCGGCGGCGGCGCCGCGGTGGACGCCAACCGCACCGCCGTGGGTGCCTGGGAGAGGTTCCAACTGGTGGACCGCAACGGCTTCGCGCTGCAAAGCGGCGACCTCGTCCACCTGCAGACGTTCAACGGCAACTATGTCATGGCCGTGAACGGTGGCGGCTCGGGGGTGACAGCCACCCCCACGGCGCCTGGCGACTTTGAAACCTTCCGCATCTGGAAGATTGCTGGCACGGGCCTCCTCACCATCGGCACCGGAGACACCGTGGCCCTGGCGACGCTCGACCTCCTCAACCCCCGCTACCTGGTGGCCGAGGACGGCGGCGGCGGCAGGCTGAACGCCGACCGCACCGCCGTGGGTGCCTGGGAGCAGTTCATCATTACCTTCGAGTGAGGGACGGCCCGGGGTAGGGCCCAGGAACTCCGGGCGAAAGCAGACACGCGTCTGGGCGGGCGTGGTCGCGGGCAGTACCGTGGCCACGCCCAGGTTCTGCTGCCTCACTTCTTCCCGAGACTGGAGCCGCTACTCGATGGGCGGTGGCTCGGGCTCGAGGAGGTGGGGCGGCTCCGTCTGTCCCTCGTCGCGCAGCCGGAGCGCGCGGTCGATGCGCGCGGCGGCGCTGATGAGGCCGAGGTGGCTGAAGGCCTGCGGGAAGTTGCCCAGCTGCTCGCGGGTCAGCGGGGAGATTTCCTCCGCCAGCAGTCCCAGGTGGTTGGACGCTTCGGCGTGCGCGACGAAGACGTCCTCGGCCTCGTCGATGCGGTTGGCCAGCGCCAGCGCCTCGGCCAGCCAGAAGCCGCAGAGGATGAAGCCGCCCTCGGGGCCGCCGACTCCGTCATCCATCCGGTACCGGCGGAGGAACGGGCCCGTCCCCAGCTCGTGGCGCAGCCAGTCGATGGTCCGGAGGATGAACGGGTCCTGCGCTCGAAAGCACCCGACGATGGGCAGGAGCAGCAACGAGGCATCCGGCTCGTTCCCACCATAGGTGCCCACGAAGTGCTTCCGGGCCGGGTCCACGCCGTTGCGGAGGATGTCGGTCCGGATGACGTCCGCCAGGTCCGTGCACGCCTTCTCCAGCTCCGTCTCACCGAAGAGCCGGGACAGGTGCTCCCCCCGGCGCAGCGCCAGCCAGCCCATGAGCTTCGAGTGGACGTTGTGGCGCATCTCCCGGCGCGGCTCCCAGATGCCGTGGTCGGGCTCTCGCCAGCGGCGGGCGGTGGTCTGGATGACCGAGCGGAGCAGCCGCCACGTGCGCAGCGGCAGCCGGCCTCCGAAGCGCTCGTAGAGGTACGCCGCGTCGAGCAGTGCGCCCGCGGTGTCGAACTGGAACTGGTCTCTCGCGCCGTTGCCGATGCGCACCGGGCGCGAGCCCTGGAAGCCGGCGAGGTGTGGCAATTCCTGCTCGGGAGGCACGGTGCCGCCGTCCAGCGTGTACATCACCTGGAGCGGGTCGCCGCGCTGCAGGGTGTCTCGCACGAAATAGAAGAACTCACGGGACTCGCCCAGGAAGCCCATGAGGTTGGTGGCGCGCACGGCCATCGCCGAGTCGCGCACCCAGCTGAAGCGGTAGTCCCAGTTGCGAGGTCCCCCCATCCACTCGGGGAGCGAGGTGGTGGGCGCCGCCACCATGGCGCCGGTGGGGCCGTACATCAGCAGCTTCAGCACCAGCGCCGAGCGGAGGACGTGGTGCCGCCAGGGGCCCTCGTAGCGGAGGCGCTGGGACCACTCGCGCCAGGCCTGGCGCGTGTCCCGCAGGTGGTCGAAGGGCCGGTAGGCGGAGATGGGCTCCGGCCGGTCCGAGTCCCAGGACAGCACCATCCACCGCCGCTCGCCCGCGCCGAGCCGGATGCGCGTCTGGAGGCCCGACTCGCCACGGCAGGGCTGCCCTTTCAGCTCATGGCAGGGCCGCCAGTCCGCCTCCCCGCTGAGCACGGCGACCATCCGCTCGCCCCGCGCCCCGCGCGCGACCAGGCCGTGCTCCTCCCGCTCCACCCGGGTCTCCGAGGCCCCGTAGCCGAAGCGCGGGTCGAAGACGACGTTGAGCTCCACCGCGCCCTCGAGACACTCGATGCGCCGGTGGACCTCGTGGACGGTGGAGCGCGGGTCGTTCGTCCACGGCATGTAGTCGATGATGCGGACGACGCCCTTGCGCTCGAAGCGGAAGAGGGTCTCCAGGACGTTGGTGTCCGGGTCGTAGCGCTGCAGGCTCTCGAACGGCCACACGACAGGGAGGATGCCGGTGATGCCTCCCTTCTCTTCATCGAGGATGCCCGCGAAGACGCTTGGGCTGTCGAAGCGGGGAAAGCAGAGCCAGTCGATGACGCCATCCGGCCGGACCAGGGCGCAGGTGATTCCGTCGCCAATCACCCCGCGGCCGGCCAGCGGGACTTCCCGGTGGGAGGCCGGGTTGGAGAACCGGAAGGGACGGGCCATTCGCTTGGCGGCGCTGTAGAGGTCCATGAGCAGGCGGGTCGCGAGAGAGACGGTGGCCTTCCGCCCTCAAGGTAGGGACCCACACGGACTCCGCCGCCAGTCAGGGAGGTGAGCCACCAGGGGGCCTGGCGTCCGCCTCACGGGCACCCTTCGCGCCTCAGCGCGTGAGGCGCCTTCTCAGCTCGGGCGGGAGCTGGCGCGAGGCATCAGGTGCTCCTGAACGACTTTCTCCAGGGCACGCACCTCGTCGTCAGTGAGGGCGCTGAAGAATCTGGCCCGCTTGCCCGCCGACAAGCGGCCTCCATTCTGGAGACAGAACTGGACGAAGCGATTGCGCGCCTTGTCCGGCATCTCGACGAGGCCGTCCAGCTTCTCGCGGGCCTTGCGGTAGCGGACGATGAAGTCCAACTCGTCGCGAAACTCCGTGCGGATGGTCTCTTCGGTCCAGCGATAGAGATCCTCCGCCATGCGCGTGAAGTCGACGTAGCGATAGAAGCCGCTCGTCCTTCCTTTCACCGAAAGGTGTCCATCCTCGTCCACCGTGTAGTCCACCAGGGTCATCAGCGGCTTGGAGAAGGACTCCAGGCAGGCATCGTACTGCTCGCGCTTCTGCAACATGACCGCGGAGATGGGAAAGATGAGTCCCTTGGGGGTGAAGCCCTCCTTGGAGAGAATGTAGTGGATGAGCAACCGGTGGAGTCGACCGTTGCCATCCTCGAAGGGGTGGATGAAGACGAAACCAAAGGAGATGGCGGCCGCATGAACGACGGGATCCACCTGGGAAGCCATCATCCGCTCCAACGAAGAGAGCAGTCCCCGCATCAAGCGGGGGACCACCTTGGGACGCGGCGGGACGAAGTGGACGCGCTGACGCAGTCCCACTCCCACGGATTCGCCCACGTAGTTCTGCTCCTCGCGATAGCGTCGCTCCCCAAAGCGCTTTTCCACGATTACGTTCTGCATCTGGACCAGCGCGGCTCTATTCAATGAGCTCCTATCGGGAAGCTCACGCAGAAGGGAGACGAACCTCGCGGCGCGCTTCTGGCTGGGCTTTTCCCGCTCGATGCTGAAAGAGGAGCGGGTCTCCTTCGTGTAGAGATAGTCGACCGCGCGGCGGAGGGCATCCTCGTCGTAAGACGCCACGATGCGTGCGGCCTCCCGCGCGAGCTGTCTCTCCTCGAACTCCAGGAGGGCGGGTGTCCGGCGTACCATGGGACAGAAGTTCACGTTGCCCAGAAGGTTGTCGCGCACGCGGTGTCGCCGGCTGTTCACGGGCTCTGCTGTGTAATAGCGCTTGGAGTCGAGCAGTTCGACGTAGTTGCCCTGGGTCACGTCCTCCAGGGCCAGCTGACGCCCTGTGAGGAACTCGTAGAGAAACCACAGCCGACGGGTGTTCTGCCCCGTGGGCCGCGCCCGGATATAGCGGCACAACTCTTCCTCGAAAGGACCTTGCTCCACCGCACGGAACAGAGCGGCAAGCACCTCCAGGGAAACGCCTTCGTGCTTGAGCGCGAACTCCAGATGGCCGCAGAGAGAAGGGCCCGGGTTGTAGGCGTTCGGGTAGGTGACGAACTCGCGCCCCCCTTTGCTCTGCACGTGCTTGCCCGCGATCGCAGCGCAGGACGAGAGTTGATGCGGAGGCAGGACCGTGAGGTCGTAATCCGCGATGGCTTTCGCGTATCCGATGGGGATGCTCCGCGACATTCCTGGACCCTTCAGTCCGCAGGTGCGGAAATTGACTACGCGGCCTGCACGCAGCTGCACGCCTCAGGTCACGTTGAAGAAATCGATAGCTGGCGCCCTATAGCGCGTGACAGCGCTATATTTTGTAAGAATCGTTAGGAAACAGCCCCTCCGTCTCAAAATCGTTACGAGGAGGCATGCTTGGCGAGGGCCCAACCGTGCAGGGGAACACCGGTTCGGAATCGGCTCCGCGAAGTGGCGGGAATGACTGGAGCGGATGCGCATGAGCAGGCGTGTACCCAAAGGAGTTGCACGGGCTCTGCACCGGCCTGGCGCACACGTCGGGCGCTGGAGCAACTGGCTATGGACTGTCGTCTCGAGTCGCGGGGCCCGAGGTGGCAGGGCGTTGCCGAGTCAGGGCGGGGATGTAGCACGCGCCCCTGTATTCAAAGCCGGTCCAATATTCTGCACAGTCCTTCAGGTCCACGGGCAGCTTCATCCAGCACCCGCCGTTGATGGCGACCTGCATCTTGCCGGGACAGCGGCCTTTGCTGTCCGGGCGCCACTGCCCTGGGAGGGGCTTCGGTGGCAGGTCTACCGCAATGGATGACCACACGGAGGGAGCTTGCTCGGGCGCCACCGGCGCCGTCAGTACGGAGTCCCCGACGGCCACGGTGCCGGCATCCTTCGTCTCTTCCTGCTGCGCAAGGTGCGACGTCGTGGGCTCCTCGGAGGGGCTCACGCTCCGCAGCTCTCCGGCGCTCAGCGCGAGTGCGCCTGCGAGGCCGGCGGCGGCGAACCGGGGCCACCTCCGCATGGGAGGAGGGCGCCGCACCGTGACGCGCTGGGGACGGGGAAAGAGGCCTGCGGGCCGAGGCTCTTCTCCCGTGAAGAGCGGCACATCCGCCTCGCGTCCCGCGTTGCGCGCGGCCTGCTCCAGCGCTTCGGCCACCTCCCGCGCGCTGCCTCGCGCCTCGGGGCGGGACGAGAGCATCCGGGACACCAGTGCACTCAGCTCCGGAATGCAGCGGGGGTTGCAGACGCGCGCCGTCCAGTGCTCCAGCTCCTTGGGGCGCCAGAGCCAGGCATCCTCATCCTTCGGGTGCGGGGACGGTGGGTACTTCTCGGTGACGAGGCGAAAGGCCGTGACACCCAGGGAGAAGAGGTCATCCGCGGGCCCCGGTGCATACGGGACAGCCGGGGGCTTGCGGGAACGGAAGACGAAGCGCCACGCCTCGGGCGAGCGGTAGGTCTGGGTGCCGGGAGGAAAGGGCTGCGAGGTGAGCGTGGCTGCGCCCAGGTGGTGTCCTGAGCCGAAGTCCATGAGGAAGGGCTGACCGTCCGCCCGCCGGACGCGGATGTTGTCACCCTTCACATCACGGTGGAGGCCTCCGGCCGAATGGGTGGCGTCCAGGGCTCGGGCCAGCCGGGCCAGAAGCTGAAGCACCTGCCGCGAAGACGGGCGCTGTGCCTGGGCCCAGTCATGGAGCGGCGTGCCCTCCACCCACTCCATGACGAGCCAGGCGTAGGAGACGCCCTCGTGGGGCTGCCAGTGGCCATGGTCCAGCAGGCGGGGGACGGCGGGGTGATGGACGCGGGAGAGCAGCTCGGCCTCACGCGCGAAGCGAGCATCCCCAGGGTACAGGGCCAGCTTGAGGGCCACGGCCTCAGCGGCCTGCTGCTCTGCGTGCACGGCGCGGTAGACGACGCCGTAGGCACCCCGGCCGCGCTGCTCCAGCAACTGCCACGGGCCGAGTCGCGTCCCCGAGGGCAGGCTTGCCGGATTGAGGTAATCAGACTCCATGAGGCCCCTCGTGCGGCGGTCCGCACCGCGCACGAGGAGACTACTCGCGAGGTAGTTGGACTCCAACGTCATCCGGCAGGTGGACGGCAGCCCTCCAGTGGATGCCGAGCCCTTATCGGGCGTCGCCGGGCTCCTGGCCATGGGCCGTGCCGCTCAGTTGCTGGCGGAGGAAGGTGCGCCAGTCTTCGATTAGCTGCGGCGACATGTCATGGCCCAGGTCGGGGTAGCCGCGCAGCTCGATGGGCACGCCCCGCGCCTTCAGTGCCTCCACCCGCGCAACCGTCTTCTGGAAGTCGATGATGGCGTCGGCCTCGCCGTGAAGCACCAGCACACGGCGCGTGTCGGGCAGGGCCTGGGCGGGCTCCCCGAGCAGGCGTGAGCCCATCGGAGCGGCGGCGTCGACCAGGTCCGGGTAGCGGATGGCCAGCAGCCACGCCAGGTCTCCCCCGTACGAGAACCCTGTCACGGCCACGCGGCGAAGCTCGGGGTGCGCGCGCCTCGCCTCTCGAATGAGCTGCGCGACACGCTCGGCCATCTGCTCCAGATCGGCCGTCTTCGCGGCCTCGTCCTTCTGCTCGTGGTCGGTGGGAACCCAGGTGAAGCCCTCGCGCCGAGGATTCGGCCCCTGGGGCAGCAGCACGCGCACGGGAGCGCCCCAGTCCTTCAGGAACTCATGCCAGAAGGCGGGGGTGGCGCCGGAGTAGTGCAGGGCGACGAGCATCGCGTCGGGCTGCTTGCCTCCCAGGGTGTACGTCTCGTGCTTCAGCGCCTGCGAGGCAGCTGCTGCCTCGGGCCCCGGCCGTGTGCCCGCGCACCCCATGCAGAGCGCCGTCAGGACGAGGAGCGCCGCGATGCCGGAGCGCTTCATGGTGGAACCTCCCGGTGGACTGCGTCTGCGCGGATTCTACACGCCGCGTACCCAGGCCCGCGGCAACTCCACACGAAGTACGACGCGCGGGGCAACCGCCTGTGGCAACACCCTCGCGGGCAGCTACGACGCCTTCCTCATCCCCGCGGGCCCGGGGGCTCGCGTGGGAGGCGTTGCGCGCTAACCGGCATCGGGAGCAGCCGCGGCCCCTGACGGAGGGGCCGCATCCGCATCGCGCACGCCGTCCTCCTCCGCCGGACTCGGAGGCAGGGGCTCATCCGATGGCGGCGGCGGAACCTCGCCGGAAACGGGTGCCTCGGCCAGCCCCGCGTCCGCCTCCAGCGCTTCCGCCGGGGAGCTGTCGCCCGGAACTGCATCCTCGGGCTCCACCTGCTGCTCCAGGCGCGGCGCGCCTCCTCCCGCCTCGCCGTCCACGAGGGAGCCCTCGGTCTCCACGCTCAGGGACGGCTCCACCTGGGTGGGGCTGCCCGCGTCCACGCTGCCCAGGACTGGCGGCTCCACCGGCTGCGCCCCGGCGGCAATGGCGGCGGCTCCCGTGCCACGCCGTCCTTCCTTCTTCCTGTCCGGAGGGGGCTGGACCGAGGGGGCTTCGCGGGTCGGCACCTCCGGCGCCGTCCGCGGCGGCTCCACGGGACTCGCGGGCGGCACCTCGACGGGCGCGGGCGCTGGCGTCACCGGCGCTCTCGGCGGTGCCCACTCCCCACGGAGCACCGCCTCCAACGCGGGCCACCCATTCTCCCGGAGCATCACCGCTCCGGCCGCACCGAGAACCAGGACGAAGGCCAGTGCCCAGCCCCACCGCGACGGCTTGCGCTCGGGCGGCGGTGCCGGGAAGTCCTCGCTCCCGCCGCTCAGTGCCCCCGCGGTGGCCCAGGCGGGCTCGCCCCGGGCGCCGGGCAGTGACGGCGCGCGAGGCGCCCTGCGAGGCTCGAGGGCGGCGGGGCCGGGCATGGCGCCGATTGCCAGTGTGCGGAGCTCCGCCGTCGCATCCGGCACCCGCTGGCCCTCTTCCGCCTCCCGCTGCGCCTCGGGGAAGCACTCGCGCAGAAAGCGTCCCACCTCTTCCTGGCTCGCCAGGGAGCAGGCCTGTGCCAGGGCCTCCGCCATCTCCTGACACGAGCCGTAGCGGTCCTCCGGCCTGCGCGCGAGGGCCCTCGCGGCGACGTCCGCCAGCCCCGGAGGCAGCGCCGACACGTCCACCTGGCACCGTGCGAGCTGCTGGCAGTGCGCCACCTGGCTGTGAACGGAGACGGAGACATCCGCGGGCGGAGGGATGGGCAGCCGGCCCGCCAGCATCTCGAAGAGGAGCACACCCGCGCAGAACTGGTCGCTCCGGCCATCTACCGGTGTCGGCTCGGACGGAAGGCCCTCATCGCCACCGGGCACCGTCCTGAGCAGCTCCAGCGCCCGCTCCGGCGCGAGGTAGCCCGGCGTGAAGAACAGCTCATGCGCGGCCGGTGCCGTCGCCCGCGCGGACCAGGCGATGCCGAAGTCGATGACCTTCGTGACGCCGCCCAGGCCCACCATCACATTCGAGGGCTTGACGTCCCGGTGCACCACCTCGAGCCGCCGGCCATGCGAGTCCGTGGCGTGGTGCGCCGCATGCAGCGCCTGGCACACGTCGTACATCACCCGGCAGGCGATGCTGGCGGGGAGCCCCGAGGGCGCGCGGGACCGGAGGAGCTGCTCCAGGCTCCGCCCCGGAATCCACTCCATCTCGATGAAGAGCTGTCCCTGGCTCTCGAAGACGTCGTAGACGCGGACGATGTTGGGATGCGTGAGCTTCAGGCTGAGGAGCGCCTCGTTGAGGAAGCTCCCGCGGCCGGCCTCGTCGGCCTTCAGCGTCATCTGCTTGAGGACCACGTTCTCGCGGCGGAGGTGCGAGTGGGCGAGGAACAGCTTCGCCATTCCTCCCTGGCCCAGCGTCCTGACGACCGAGTAGACCTTTTCCGCTCTCACGGCGGGGGAACCTACCACCCCGGCAGTGGGCGGCACACAAAGGGCGGGCCGCGCGGCCAAGACGCGCGTGGGCTTTCAATCCCTTCAGGTCGATGGGCGAAGGCCCATGGGAGGGTCGCCTCCTCTCGCGGTACGGGCTCCGCTCACGGGAGGTGTCTTCCGGCTTCAGGCCTGAAGGGCGCTGAGGCTTTCGCCGCCACTGTTCGCGCGGGGACGGGAAGGCCGAGCCCTGGGGCAGCGGCGAGGTGCTCGATGGGCCTCGGCCTTGGGGGGGCCCTGGCCATCCCGCCAGGCGTGGTGGCGCACACGCGTGTCCTTCGTGTAAAGGGACGCAGTGTGTGGATTGTCTTCCATTCCTGCTGCGGCAAAGCCGCTCGCGGTGGACGCGGTTCGTACGGGTTTGGAAATTTATATTTGATTGTCGGGATTCCGGGTTTGGATTGTCTTTTGACTTCCGGACAAGGGGTGTGCCCGGATAGCTTGCCTTTGGCGACATGCCGTCGCTTCGGGAGAGTCAATCCATGCGCAAGAATGCAATGGCTGGCCTGGTCATGGCCGCGGTACTGGGGCCGGTTGGCGCGGCTTCAGCCGCGACCAGCTATGACTTCGTCATCTTCCACAACAACACGTCGTCGGTGTGGAGGAGGGTGAGTCAGTCCATCATCAATGGCGATGGCTGGATGGTGCTGCAGCCAGACGAAAATCCCGCGGGTGGCACCAAGTCGGGCTATTACAAGACGATGAGCGGCCGCACGACCTACTACTCCGCCACCTGGGAGGACATGAGCGACGGCACCAGCTGCACGTTCAATTCACGGTCGTACGTGAACGCATTCGGGAACATGGCCTTCGCATACTCCGTCACCACGGCGGGGCTGCGGGCCAGCACGGTCATCTGCACCGGCCACGTGCCGCCGTACTCGAACCTCGACGGCAGCTACGACTTCAACTACTACGCGTCGTACTGACCGAGGCTTGGCGCGCGGCGTCCCCAGGCTGCGGACGCCGCGCACGAATCATCCCCCGCCTACGGGTGCCGGACGGCGTCTTCGTGCTGCGGGAGAATGGTATGCGCTTCGAGGGGCGGCAGGCTTGAGGGTGCTGGCGAAGCTGACGGCATTCGCCGGGGTGCGCGCCATTCTGGAGCACCTGGGACTGCCCTCTCGGCCTGCGCAGCGGGCTGCAGCGCGGGGGGCCACCCCAGCGCGCGGAGTGTTGAGCCCCAAGCCGGCACGCTGCCCCAGAAGACCCGCGCCCCTGCTGCGCTACATGCCGCTCTGAATCCGGCCGTCGGGCGAGCCCGGCCCACCACGGTGCTCCGGTGGACCGGGCCCTGGGAGCCGCGTGGCTGTCAGCCACGCGGCGTCATGGGGCTACTTGTTGAGGGGCAGGTCCGAGGCCACCGGCTCGGGGCCAACAACTTCCAATGATGGGACTGGACATCCAAGGGGCGGCGCACGCTGATGGAAGCGATTGCCTGGCACGGCGGCGAGGCGAACGACAGCCGCATCCAGCTCGAGGCGCTCGCTCTGAGCTGCCGCGTTCTCATGTGACGCGGCTGCGTCCCCCGAGGACGCAGTCGCGGACTCCGGCGCGTCGAAGGTGTTCCTGGCAAGGCAGGCGTTCGTCGGTGCCGCGAGTGATGGCACATGCCATGCAGTAACAATCGCAAGAGGGTTCGGAAGTCGAGCCGACGGACGCGCCCTCTCCGGTTCCCCCCCCCACATGAGAGTGCCATTCATGAAACCCCTCGTCTCAGCCGTTCCGCTTGCATTCCTCCTCTGTGCCTCGAGTGCGGGCGCCACCGCTCCGGAGCGCGCGTCCACGCCTCCAGCCAGGACGGCCGAGGTGCAGCCGCCACTCGCGGCGGGGGCGGCCGGTTCGTGGGCGACTTCTCGCGCGGCATCGCCCGCACAGATGGCCACGAGCAGCAGCTCCGTCGCCTGCTATTTCCGCGACGGGAGTGGCAACGTGACCTGGTACTGGGGGCTGACCAGCAACTTCGGGTACTACTCCTTCTCGGGTGATTGGGTGCAGACCCCGTACACCAATGTCTTGAAGTTCCGTTCGACCACGCCCTACTCCGAGCTGTGCGCTGCATGCAACAACGCCAAGGCCTACTACGGGGTACCCGGCAACCTCTATGCCTTCTTCGCCTCCACGTCGGGCTGGGGGAGCAACTACCCCATCGTCCTGGGTGGCAACGAGCTGTTCTCCACGCTCTGAGCACGGAGGAACAAGACCATGAATGCAACCCGACTCCCGCGTCTGTGTCAGCTGACACTCGTCGCCGCACTGCTGATGTCCATCGGCCCCGCTTCGGCGGACCAGTGCCTCGCCGAAACCTGTACCTCGAAGCCGCAGCAGTATCCGGTCGGATGGCTTCCCTGGCTGGCTGATTTGAAGAGCTGGCGGAACTACAACCCCGCGGAGATTCCAGGCCTCGGTCGCCTGACGCGCTCTCCAGACGGTTCGGTCCACGGTGAGCGCCTCAACCCGGCGGCCTGTGAAGTGCTTTCTCCGGGCAAGTATGTCTTCGCGATGAAATACCAGGAGAATGAGGTCACTGACGACTACATGAACAACACAGATGTGCTCTATTTGAAGCCGCAGGAGGGTGTTGGCCGCGATTACATCCGCCACAGCCAGGTGGCCGCCGGCTTTCCCGTGTTCTGTGCGGGGGAGTTCCATATCAGCGCCTCCTTGCGGCTCTCGCTGCTCAACGAACTCGTCGAGGTGAACAACTTCTCGGGCCACTACAAGCCCCAGTGCAGGTGTCTGGGCGTGCTGCTGAACAAGCTCGAAGCCCTCGGGGTCAAGACCCAGGAGACCGAGGTCAAGTTCATGGGCAGCCCGAAGGACTGCTGACGGGCCGGCACGCCTCGCACGTCGTGCTGAGGGGAGGAGCCCTCAGCATGACCGCGCGGACGCAGTCTCGGGGCCAGGCTCCCTGCCGCATCCGACGGGGAGCGCGGCCTGCGCCGGCGTGTGCCCAGCCACGCTCGGCACGCCTTGTGCTCACCACCTTCGAGCTACGGACGCACGCTGCTCCGCGCCTCGTTGCATTCCTCGCACCCCGCGCTCGGGGAATGGAGGAACACGAGCGGATCTCTGGCCAGGTGCTCGCGGGCGACCGCGACCACGTCCCGTGCGCGCATCAGCCGCGCGGTTGCATGACCCACACGCCCTTCGGCCTGGAGGCCGCGCTCCCGCAGCCACCCGTCCGCGAGGTCGAAGCGCTGACAGCAGTGGTCGTTCTCTTCGTACTCAATCCGAACCGGGCGCCCATCCTGGAGGACGGTGATGGACTTCGGCGTGCCGTACGGAACCTCTGCCAGGAGCTCCGCGAGATGAATCGTGGTGTCAGCATCGTGGCCGACTCCGAGGAGGAGCACCTGCCCGTCCAGGTCATACACACGGCCGACCGGACTCGCGTGGATGTGGGGCGGCACTGGAAGCGGATCCGCGAGGATTCGCTCCGCCTCCGGTCCAGCCGCCGCGAAGGCAAACGGGTGGTTGCTTCGCAAGACTCCCGGGAGCCGCCAGAACGTCTCCGGCACGACGCCGAGGTCCGGTGACGCCGGAGTGCTTGCCGGGTCGAACGGCTCTGTATCGCTCCCGGTCCACGCAGGGATGACCAGCGTTCCGTCAGGCCCGAGGGCCGTACGAAGCGCTTCAATCAGCCCCGCGGGCCCACCCTCGAGGGGTCGCACCGCCCGGAACGATGTATGGACAAGCAAGACTCCGCCGCGCTTGATGCCAAGCGCTCGGAGTTGCTCCACGACTTCGCCCCTGCTCAGCTCGCGCCTGTCGGTCTGGTTTCCGGACATGCGCTCTTCATAGCGTCTAACGGCTCAGCGGCGGTACTCCCAGTGCCACGGCTCCGAGGGCACGGTGCGCGCGAAGCCATGCTTGCTCGCGTTCGCGGCCAGCCAGCGGTACGTCGCGCTGCCGGTGCCGCCCACGTTGATGTCCATCGCGATGCCGCTCTGGTATTCCGAGGGTACCCCCCCCGCTTCGTCTCCCCCGGACGGAGCGCACCTCGAGGTCGACTGATGCGCATCGCCAAGGCTTTCTCCAGGGCGCGGCTCGCCGCGTTCCTGTTAGCGCCCCTGCTCTCGATGTCCTGCGCGGGAGGCGTGCCGGACGAGTCGCTTCCCTCCGAGGACGGAGCACCCGAAGCGGGCGTGCTCCCCACGGCTCCGGACGCGGACCTGGTCGCGGCGGCGGCGCCCTCGCTGGCGACGGTGCTCGTCGCGCCGGGGGCTTCGTGGCGCTACCTGGATACGGGCGTGGACCTGGGCACGGCGTGGACGGCGACGGGGTACGCGGACACGGCCTGGGCGGCGGGAGCCTCCCCGTTGGGCTACGCGGAGACGGACCTGGCCACGGCGGTCTCCTACGGCACCAACGCCACCAACAAGCACATCACCACGTACTTCCGGCACCGCTTCACTGTCATTGACGCGGCGCGGGTCAGCGAGCTGCTGGTGCGGCTGCAGCGGGATGACGGGGCCATCGTCTACCTGAATGGCATGGAGGTCTTCCGCAGCAACCTGCCGGCGGGCGCGGTGGGTTACCGCACGCTGGCGCCCGCCACCATCGCGGTGCCCGCGGAGGAGCAGACGTGGGTGAGTCAGGGCATCGACGTGGCGGCGCTGCGCACGGGGACGAACGTCCTCGCGGTGGAGTTGCATCAGTCCGCGGCGAACACGTCCGATGCGCGCTTCAACCTGGAGCTGAGCGCCACGCTGTCGCCCACGCCGACGCCCATCTCCGCGTGCTACCCGTTCGACATGCCCACGACGGCAGCGCTGCGCGCGGCGCCGAAGAAGGTCTTCGGCTTCTATTACCCCATCTTCCCCATCTCCATCGACAACGCCCAGCCCGCGTCGGACTACTGGACGGGCTGGATGACGCCCGAGTCACGCAATGGCGAATACGCCAACATCGGTGGACTGATGAGGGACAGGCCGCTGCCCCGAGCCCCCTGGGCCGACAGCGCGTGGCGGCAGCGTGACTTCGAGACGGAGGTGCGCCGCGCGATTGCCTCCGGCATGGATGGCTTCATCTACGAGCACCCGTACCGCGTCTCGTCGGACACGCGGAACAACCAGCTCACCGTCATGCTCGCTGCCGCGGCGGCGGTGGACCCGGAGTTCCGCATCGTCCTCAGTCCGGACTTCCCCACCGAGGCCACGGGCACCACGGATGGACTGGTGTCGATGATTGCCTCCGTGGCGCAGCACCCGTCCGTGCACACGCTCAACGGGGCCATCGTCCTGGCCAGCTTCAACCCGGAGCGCAAGTCGGTGGCTTTCTGGACGGAGCTGAAGACGCGGCTCGCGGCGCAGGGCATCCAGGTCACCTACTGGCCGCTCCTGTCGTACACGGGCGACGTGACGAAGTACGCGGAGTGGGACAACCTGGTGGCGGGCTTCTCCACGTGGGGCGAGCGCACCGCGCAGTCCGCGGAGAACATGCGCCGCTGGAGCGTGGAGTCGCACCGTCGCGGCAAGCTGTGGATGTCGCCCGTCGCCTTCGAGGACGTGCGCCACAAGCTCACCGACAGCGAGAACAGCAGCCGCGTGTACTGGGAGGCGCAGAACAGCCTGGCGTTCCGCTCGCAGTTCGAGAAGGCGATGGAGGGCGACGCGGACTGGGTCACGCTGCTGACGCTGACGGACTACGGCGAGTCATGGATGACGGCGTCCCAGGAGCGCGGCTACGTCGTCATGGATTGGATTGCGTACTACACCACCTGGTTCAAGACGGGGCAGCGCCCCACCATCGTCCGCGACACGCTCTATTACACGCACCGTCGGCACCGCACGGACGCGCCCTTCGACGCCGCGAAGCAGACGGCGCGCGCCATGAAGTTGCGGGGTGGTGTCGCCGCGTCCAACCAGGTGGAGCTGCTCGCCTTCCTCAAGGAGCCGGGCCGGCTGGTCATCACCCAGGGCACCGACGTGCGCATGCTGGACGTGGCGAGCGCGGGAGTGACGGCCTTCCAGGTGCCGCTGGTGCCAGGCACCACACCCGTCTTCGAGCTTCAGCGCGATGGTGTCACCGTCCAGCGCCTGGAGAGCAGGACGCCAATCCTCGCGCAAACCGTCTACCAGGACCTCATGTATCACGCGGGTGGCGGACGCTCCTGCACGCGGCCGTGAGCGTCGGCGGAGAAGGAACTCGAAGATTTTCTGCATGACTCACCGGCTCACCGGCTCTAGCGACTGGTGGATGAGCAATTCGGTGGCATTTCGAGAGGCTCATGCCAGCACGAAAACCTGACGTAGAGGCCAATGAGGAGCCATCATGCCGCTGCCGCACCGAGTCCTGGTTGCCGGGTCCCTGCTGTTCTCGCTGGGTGCCTGTAAAGAAGACGAGGACCCGAAGCCGGACAAACCCGGCCCCGAGCTCTCCGAGACGCCGCTCTGGCAGGTGAAGGCGGACCCGACGCTGGCGGACGAGTGCTTCGGCAGCTCCGTCGCGCTCGCGGACTTCAACGGCGATGGCCGCAAGGACCTGGCCGTGGGCACCCAGCCCTGCGCGTCCAACTTCATCACGGCGGAGCACCCCGGTCGCGTGTCGTTCTTCGCGGGCGAGGAGCGCTTCTTCTCCACGCAGCCTGTCTCCGCGCTGATGACCTGGACCAACACCCACCCACGGACGAATGGCCAGTCGCTCCGGACGGTGGCCGGCGACGTGAATGGGGACGCGTACGCGGACCTGCTCGTCACCGGTTCGTACGGGGCGTCCGTCTTCCTCGGCGGGCCGGACCTGGGGGCCATCCTCACGGCGCCTGCCTTCCGCGTCCCCGGCAACGGCCTCTTCTCCACGACGGCCCTCGTCGACTTCAATGGGGACGGGCTGGACGACGTGGTGAGCAGCAGGGCCGGCACGCAGTCCTTCTTCCAGGCCGCGCCCGGGGCGGAGGGCGGGCTCTTCACCCTCGTGCACACGCGGCCGGGCTTCACCTTCGTGAGCCAGGGAGACGTCAACGGCGATGGAGCCGACGACCTGATGCTTCCGTCGGCGGCCACGGAGAACCTCCATGAGCTGTACCTGGGCTGCAAGGCCGGCGCTCCCTTCGCCTGCGAGGGCCCCCTGTCGGCCGAGCCCCGGCTGTCCCTGGTGGCCAGCAGCGCGAAGCTGCACCCCGACCTCAACGGGGACGGCCACCCCGAGGCCTTCCTGTTCATGGATAACGGCGTGACGAACTTCCACCTGTCCGAGCCGGGAGGCGCCATCTCCCCCACTCCGGCCTGGACGGTGATGGATGACCCCGTCTTCCCCAGCCTGTTCTGGCTCCGCGAGGTGGGAGACATGGACGGAGATGGCGACCGCCATGACTTCGTGATGGGCTTGTTGGGGCGCCTCGACTTCTACTCAGCCGCGAAGGGCGTGTCCGCCTCGCTGAAGCCCGTCTGGAGCTGGCCCCGCGCGGACACCCTGCCCGCCGGCTATGACGCCTACCGGCGCTTCTCCGTGGCCGTGCCCGGGGACCTGGACGGCGACGGCTTCGATGACCTGGTGGTGGCCAGCGGTGCCGCCGGCAACATCCTGGATGGCCCCGTGGGCGAGGTGTCCATCTACGGCGGCGGTCGCGTGCCGAAGGAGCCGAAGGACCCGCCGTTCACCCAACCCGTCCGCTCATGCGACCTGCGGGTGGACCCGGTGAATGGCAAGCCGGACCTCACGGTGGACGCGATAGGCATTGCCCGCTCGCTGAACGTGGTGCGCAAGACGTTCGCCGCGGACGCGTGCGAGGTGTTCGAGGGCTGCGTGGTGGCCCCCGGGGAGCGGCGCCTGCTGCGCTTCAGCGCGGCCATCCAGAACCTGGGGCGGGCCAGCGCCATCTTCCCGCCGCTCGACAAGCGGCCGGACCTCTACGTCTTCGACGAGTGCCACGGGCACCACCACCTGAAGGGCTTCGCCGGCTACGAGCTGCGCGACTCGCGAGGACAGCAGGTCCTCAGTGGACGCAAGCAGGGCTTCGCGCTGGTGGACGTCATCAGCTACTGCACGGACGCGGTGCCGTACAGTTTCTATGACCCCATGGGTATCTCCCCCGGCTGGGCAGACGTCTACTCCTTCGAAGTGCCGTGCCAGTGGGTGGACATCACCGGCCTGGCGGATGGTGAGTACACCCTGCGCGTGGGGGTGGACGAGTCGGACATCCTCGAGGAGGAGGGTGTCCATCCCAACGAGGTGTTCGTCCGCATGTCCCTGGAGGGCGACACGGCCACCGCCCTTCCATAGTCCCGCCTCACGGGTGAAGCCGTGCGCCGGTGTCTTCCCGGCGCACGGCTCCGGCCCTCACCCTCAGTTACCGCCCCGGCAGACGCCCGAGCAGGTGACCTCCACCTGACCGCCATGCCTCAGGAAGAGGTCCACCTGCGCGCGGCCTTCGTCGTCCCGGCGCACGCCCTCGTGCACGGCGTTGTCCTGCGCCGGCAGGTTCGCCACCGTCCCCGGTAGCGGCTCCGGCAGTCCGAAGTCGAACTGCACCAGGGCCGAGCCCTCAATCGCGCCCTCCTGTGCCGGCAGCTGTGGCACGCGCCACGTCGCGGGGAGCTGCTGCGTCAGCCCCAGCGCCCGCGCGTGCAGCTCGGTGGCCACGTTGGGCACCTGGGCGTCTCCCAGCCCGTACTGCGCGAGCACCCGGCGCGACGTCGGCGCCCCCGGGTACGGGGTCGTCAGCACGTGCGGCGCATAGGTAATCGGGTCGATGCGGTCGAAGCCCGTCTGCGTCAGCGCGGCGAACTTCTGCTGGTCCAGCGCATCGGGCACCGTCTGGGCGATGCTGTTGAGGAACAGGCCGAAGGGCCTCGCGCGGAACATCATCAGCGAGAAGTCCGCCCCGCCCACGCTCAGCACCGCCCGCTCGACATGCGGCGAGAGCGCCACGTACGTGCCGCCCAGGATTTGCCCCTGGCTGATGCCGTAGAAGTACGTCTGGTCCGGGTCATAGACGAGCACGTCCCTGTCCTGCAGCTCCGCCACCTCCTTGAGCGTGGTGCGCGCCGCGTAGGTGACCGCGAGCTGGTTCGCCATGCCCTGGTGCACGCGGTCCGTGAAGCGCAGCGTCTGCGAGGGATTGCCGGCCATCGCCTGCAGCACGCCCGGCGCGTCCACGTTGGACATGCCCCACCAGTCCACCGTCATCACCACCGACCGCGTCGCCTGGATGAAGGGCCGGACGAACGAGCCGTCCGCCTCGGCCTGGCTCCCGAAGAAGCCGTGCCCGTACTGGATGAAGCGCACCGGTGCCACGCCCTGTCCCCAGACGCTCCGGGGAATCTGCAACGTGAAGGGCACCTCCGCGTCCCCGTTGCGCCGCACGCGCCCCTCCGTGTCTCGCGCCAGCAGCGCTCCCGGCTGGGTGCTCTCCATGAAGAGGGGCACGCGAATCGTGCCCCTGAGGCGGCGGGCGACGTTGGTGTCCACGTCGTCCGTCACCTCCGTCACCGTGACGGCGGGCGACGTGGCCTCGAGCGCCTCCATCGCCAGGCGCCGCACGTCGAGCATGTCGCGGGTGACGTTCTCTTCCGACTCGGTCGTGAAGGCCCACGCCAGTTGCAGCTCCGCGCGGGGAACGCCCGCCGCCGCGAGCGCTGGGAAGACCTGCTCCTCGTAGCGCGCGGCAAGCGGCGCCAGGAGTGGGTCTCCCGCCGTCTGCCCGTCGCGAATGCGGCGGAAGCCCTCGGGCACGGGCACCGGGTTGCCGTCCTTCGCCGTCAGCCCGCGCAGCGCGACGATGTAGCGCGCTCCGTTGCGCAGCCGCACCAGTGGCCGGATGAACAGCGCGCGGCGGGCGTCGCTCGCAGCGCGCGGGTCCAGCTCCGCGAAGTGGAGCACGCCCTCGCCCTGCTCCGCGTCGAGCAGCACCGTGCTCCCCGTGGTCGCCATCGTGGGGCTGGCCAGCGAGGGGAGGTTGGCCGCATCCACGCCGCCAGGGAAGAGCGCGAGCACCTGCGTCCCATGCGACCAGCCGTCCGCCGGGTGCAGGTCCGTGAAGTCGAACGAGCCGCCATCCGTCATCTTCAGCTTCGCCGCCTCGGTGAGCCGCACGCGGTGGCCCGAGGGCAGCGTCGCGTCCTGCGCGAGGAAGTAGTCCGAGGGGAATGGCAGGAGGCAGTCGTGCTCCGCCGCAATCGGGTTGCAGCCCTGCGTCACCTCCAGCGGCGGAAGCTGCGTGCCCGCGTCGTCCCCCGCGTCCGGCGTGCCCGCGTCGTCCTCGGACGTGCCCGAGTCCCCCGCGTCCGGCGCGCCCGCGTCGTCCTCCGCTGTGCCCGAGTCCCCCGCGTCAGATGCACTCCCGGAGTCCGGCACCGTGCTACCGGCGTCCTGTCGGGGCTCATCCTCCGAGTCGTCCGAGCACGCGGGCACCACCAGCAGCATCGCCACCAGCGCCAGCGCGCCGTATCTCCGCCTCTGTTCCCTCATGTGTCGCTCGTTCCTGTTGTCAGCACGGCGGTGGACGCTCCTGAAGCCTCCCCCCGGACACACAGGACTTCACGACCACCCGGCCCCTGGGGCCTCACGGCGCTCCGCCTGGACGACCACCGTCCGGTCCCGAGAAGTCCATGCCGCGCTCGGGCTGCCACGACGGAGACGCTCGCGTCACGGCGATGTTACAGACCGCGCCCCTCGTGGGAAGCACTCACGTGACGTGGATTTACTCGACGCGCTGCACCACGGCGGCGCGCTCGCTCCCATGGGCACCTTGACGTGCTCGCGAGGACCTTTTCACGATGGAGGCTCATCGCACGAAAGAGGGAGTCCCATGACGAAGCGTCTTGCGCGGTTGCTGTCGGTCCTGTGTGTCGTGCTGCTGCCCACCCTGGCCGTGGCGGAGGAGGTCTGGGTGGCGGAGACCCAGGCGACCTCGAGCGGAGGGAGCTACTACTCGTACTACCTCACGGTGAAGGTAGGAGTCTGGCCCGTGGCGCCCGGCCACTCGGTGGGCATGGTGTACACGAATGACAACTGGCACACGACTCATTGGGTCGACCTGACCTGGCAGAACAACCAATCCAACGCCTACGGGTCGCAGGATGAGCTCTGGCGCACGCCCACCTTGTACGTGAGCGACAGCGCGCCGGTGGAGTACGCGGTGTACGTGGATGACGCGTACGGAACCCGGACGTGGAACAACAACAACGGTCAGAACTTCCGGTTCAGCCGCATGTGACGCGCTGAGGGCCACCTGCCCACAACCCTCTACACAGCCCCTATTCGTCTGCTGCTCCGTGAAACGAAGTCTGTCATTGAATAATTCTAGAAAAATTAGTAATCTACGCGAACCATGCTTAAGCCGGCGTGAGCTCCCGGCGCCCGTAGAGGAGAGCCAACATGGCCCGCACCCATTTGATGACCTTCGTTCAACGTGCGCTGCGCATGGCGCGGCAGGCTTCGGCCTCCGGCCTTTCCATCCAGGAGGTCGCCGAGCGGAAGCGCGAGCGGTCTTCGCTCGAGTTCGACCGGCGTGCCTTCCTCCAGGGCTCGGCGGGGGCGCTCGGCGCCGTGGCGCTGCCTCTGGGAGACCTGGCCGCCAGGGCTGGTGAGCCGAGCGTGGCCATCGTCGGTGGCGGCATGGCCGGCCTGCACTGCGCGTGGCGGCTACACCGGCTGGGAATCACCGCGAACGTCTACGATGCCGCGAAGCGCCTGGGCGGACGGATGTTCTCGGACCGGAACACCTTCCCGGGTGGGCAGCACTGTGAGCTGGGCGGCGAGCTCATCGACACGGGTCACGAGACGATGCATGACCTGTCCCAGGAGCTCGACATCGAGCTGCTGGACTACAACGAGGACGCCCCGAACCTGTCCCGGCTCGTCTCCTACTTCGAGGGCCGCAGGCTCTCCGACGCGGAGATCCTCCAGGGCTTCGAGCCCATCGCCGCGCGCATCGACGCCTCGCTCGCGCAGCTCAACGACCCGGAGGACTACATCACCTACCAGTCGCCCAACGGCGCCCAGCGCCTGGACCGGCTCTCCCTGTCGGAGTGGATGGACCGCCAGGGCATCCCCCGGAGCGACCTCACGCGCAGGCTCATCGAGCTGGCCTACGTGGGCGAGTACGGCCTGGAGGCGGACGTCACCAACTGCCTCAACCTGCTGACGTTCATCTCCACGGACACCACGCGACTGGAGCTCTTCGGCGAGTCGGACGAGCGCTTCCACACGAAGACGGGCAACGACACCTTCACCCGCAAGCTGGCGGACCGGCTCGACTCGCGCCGGCTCCACCTGGAGCACCGGCTGGTGCGGCTGAGCTCGCTGTCGGACGGTCGCTATGAGCTGACCTTCACCGCGCCGGGAGGCACCAAGAAGGTCAAGGCGGGGCACGTGGTGCTCGCCCTGCCGTTCACGCTGCTGCGCCAGGTGGACATGCGCGTGCAACTGCCCGCGGTGAAGCGCAGGGCCATCGCCGAGCTCGGCTACGGGACGAACTCGAAGCTGATGGTGGGCTTCGACTCGCGCCCCTGGCGGCGCGCGCCCTACCTGTCCGACGGCGCCACCTACTCGGACGTCGGCTACATGCAGACCTGGGAGACCAGCCGGCTGCAGCCTGGCAACCAAGGCATCATCACCCAGTTCACCGGCGGCCGGGTTGGCCTGGCCCAGGGCGCGGGAACGCCGCAGCAGCGCGCGGCGGACTTCCTCGAGGGCTTCAACAAGGTATTCCCCGGCGTGAAGGCCGCGCACAACGGGCGGGTGGCGCGGATGCACTGGCCGACGTACCCGCTGACGCTGGGCAGCTATGCCGCGTACAAGGTGGGCCAGTACACGAGCATCGCGGGCGCGGAGATAGAGAGGGTGGGCAACCTGCACTTCTGCGGCGAGCACACCAGCCTGGATGCGCAGGGCTTCATGGAGGGTGCCGCCCTCACCGGCGCCATGGCGGCGGCCGAGGTGGCCGACGACCTGGGCTGCCGGGTGGCGGAGGCCACGGGACCGGGCTCGCGCATCCTCGAGCGTGCCCGGTCCACCCGCGTCAATGGCCGCTGGGTTGACGGGCTGCGCCGCCAGCGGCGTCAGCGCGCGGGGTGAGCGCAGGGCTGGGCTCGGACAGTCGCGCACGGGCGCGCCGGTACTTCTCGGTCAGGTTCGCCACTTGCGGCACTGGCACGCAAAGGTGCGTGAAGTCACGCTGGGGTGGCTGGCCTCGGCTGGGCAGCCCCGCGCGTGGACCGGGCAGGGAGGATTCGCCCGTGCAGGATTCCGGGCCTCCGCTGGAAGAGACCGCCCTTCAGCAGGGCGTCCTCGGTCCTTCGTGCCTTCCGGAGTCCTTCAAGGTCCACCTCGGCCATGAGGATTCCCTCCATTCCCTTGCCGGCCTCGGTAATCACCTGCCGGGCCCCCGGGGTCCGGACGGGGCCAAACACGCCACTGCCGCCGAAGTTCGCGACGTTGCACATCACCACGTACTGGTAGAAGCGGTGCGCGTCGGCGATGCAGCAGGCCCGGTAGAGTTCGGCGTCTGGGTTATAGGAAACGACGAACAGCAGCTCGCAGGGCTCTCTACCGCCAGCCAGGTTGAGGCTCCGGACGATGTCCAGGTGGCTGAAGTCGTAACAGATGAGGACGCCGAAATCCCCGTAGGCGGGGTGGTGGAAGCGCAGGAGCCGGTTCCCCAGGTCCAGTGGGAACTTGTCTCCCAGCTTGCCTCCCGGGCCGGGCCGGCGGGCGTCATACTGGGAGCGGGTCAGCTTCCGGTAGGTATGGACCTGGCATTCGCCGCTCCCCTTCCGTTGAGGAATGAAGATGGCGCATTCATTCGCGCCGTGGAGGCCCTCGGTGCGGAGCCGGTCCGGGTCGGGGTCCGCGTACTCCGCTCCCGCAATCACGATGGTCCCCTGCCGGACGGCGAACTCCTGCACCTCCTGGAACATCTCTCGCGGCAGGAACACCTCGGGGAACACCAGGAAGTCGAGCTGCTGGTTCCGGAGCGTGAGGCGTTGCTCCAGGGTGGCGAGGTGCTGGCGCAACACCTCCCGGAAGACCGGGTACTCCCGGGCGCGCGAGAAGCGGTAGCCCGTCTCCAGGTAGGCATTCAGCGAGGGGGCCTCCAACTGGGCCACCGCGATGCGGGCGCTTCGCGAGGCGGGAGCGGCCGCCGGCACGGGCCGGAACACCACCCGGTCCAAGGCGTTGCTCTCCTCCGTGCCGTTCCGCAGGTAGGGCGCACGGTCGTCGGCGCTGAACAGGAACCGTTCTGGCGGAACGACCGCCACGAGGGTGGCAATCTGGAAGGCATCGCCCTGGCGGCGGTAGCCCTCCCGCAGCTCCTTCAGCTGCGCCACGTTCAGCTCCACGTCGGCGCGAAGCTGGGCGGGGCCACGGGTGTGGAGCAGGCGGCTGCCAAGCCGCAGGGGAGTGCCCTGATTGCGGAAGGGCGCGAACACCGCGGCTCCGCCGTAGTCCGCGATGTTGCCGATGATGATGAAGCTGAACAGCCGATGGGCGTCCGCCAGCGCGTAGTCCCAGTACAACCGGGAGGCCTGGTTGACCGTCACCACGACGATGATTTCCACCTCGTGCTCGGCGAGCTCTTCGAGGAGATCCACATGGGTGTACTCGTGGCAGTTGAGCACCGCCATGCGTCCCAGCGGGGTGTCGAAGAGGAACAGGGTCTTGCCCGCCACCACCTTTCCCTCCTGGTCATCCGAGGACAGGGACAGCTTGTCGAGCAGGATGTGCCCTCCGGGCCAGAACACCCCGACCCGGTTGCTGCACGTCTCTCCCTCGAAGGCCTTCACTCCGAAGGGAACCACCAGGAGGTGGTTGCGCTCCTTGGCGAACGCCTGCAAGGCCGCTGTGGCGGCGTGAGCATCCGGATGCTCTGAGAGCACCACCAGGTCCGCGCTCTCTGGAATGTGGTCGAGCGTGTCGATGAAGACCTGCTTGAAGGCCTCCGCGTCCCGCTGCCTCCATTCCTGACTGAGGTGGAGCATGACCGGCGCTTCCTTGCTCCGGCGCTCGTAGCTCACCGTCACGGTCTGGATCTCCAACTGCCGGCGCTTCTCCATGCGCACCTCCCGAGCGCCATTCTACCGCCGCGGCCGGAACTCCGGGTCAGACGGGGGACGCGAGTGGGACTCCGCGAAAGCGGGGCACCTCCGCCCAGCCGCCCGTGGAGATCGCGTGCTGCTTCGAGCCCGCAGTGCCGTGACGCTCAGCGCGTGAAGTACATCACGGCTGCGGCGATGAGCCCGAGGGCGATGCCCAGCCTCGCCGACTGACCGCCGAACTGGCTGCGGCGCACGCCGGGGTCGACGAGGTGCGCGACGAGCGATAGCCCGCCGAGCACCATGAACACCACGCAGGTCCAGAAGAGCACCGCCGCAGCGTAGGCGAGAAGCGCTGTGACCACGACCGCGCGCGCCAGGTTCGCACCATGCGCATGGAGAAACTGCCGCGCTCCCTGCGCGTGCCGAAGGAAATCACCGACGGTGCTGCGCGACAAGCTGATGCCCTCGTAAGAGCCTCAGGGCGCCACGTAGCCCCAGTTCCGGTCGATGACGCGAAAGCCCGCCGACTCGTAGAGTGCCACGGAGGCGGGATTGGCGGCATGGGCATAGACCAGCGCCGTCCTGGCTCCCGCCTTCCACAGGCGTCTCCGCCCTTCCTGGAGCAATGCCCGAGCCAGGCCCTTGCGGCGGTGCGCCGGCGCTGTCGCGACGGGCTCGAACTCGCCCAGGCCGTTCTCCGGGTCCAGCCAGCACAGCGCCAGCGCGGCCAGCGAGCCGTCTGGCGCCTCGGCCACCAGGTCCAGGTGCGCGCGGTAGTGGGAGGCGCGCATCACCCGCTGGTACACCTCGGTGGTGACGCGCTCGGTGCCGAAGGCCCGGCGATGGACCTCGGCGCGCGCGGCGGTCTCCTCGGGGCCTCGCACGTTTCGGACGATGTAGCCGGGGGGCAGGGGCGCGGTGCCGGTGTCCGCCGTTGGCTGGGCCAGGTGGAGGTAGCAGTCTTCGGAGCGCCGCCAGCCCTGTTGCTCCAGCGCGCGGGTCAGGGGCGTGTTGCTCTCCAATTCCCAGACATGAAGCGGACGCTCGTCGGAGGCACCGCGCGTGGGGAACCACGCTTGTGCCCACTCGAGCATCTGGGGCACCAGGGTGGCGGCGTGCTCTCGAGGATGGATGAGCAGGTCGACGTCGCCATTCACATAGCCCCAGGCGAAGCCCACCAGGTGCCCGCGCTCGTCATGCCAGAGGCGCACGTTCTGTTCGGGCCGCACGAAGGCATTGCGGTACATGCGCCAGTCGAGGTCTCCCACGGTGCACTCGACGTGGGGCCCATGCGCGGCATGGGCCTCGGACACCAGGCGTGTCATGGCTCGCAGGTCCTGCTCACCCGCATAGAAACGTGAGGACGGCATGCTCAAAGGCTCCTTGTGAATGAACCCGCGAGCCTATCGTGCTGAGATTGCCCCGGCTCCGTGGGGCAGACTCATATCGCGTAGAGGCACGGGCAACCCTTCTGCCGCGCGCTCTACGTCCTCGGAGCGGTAGGCCATGGCGCACCAGATTGCGTCCTCGGCGAACGGCCCTCTCTCCGGGCGGCCAGCAGCGTCCCGCGAGCGGTGCCGAGCCTCAAGGGGGCGGCTCCAAGTCGTTTGGCCGATTCCTCGTCTGGCGCGCGATGTCCACGCTCGCCCTGAACGGCGTGGCATGCCCCCAGTACGCGCGTGCGCTTCCCGCCACGGCCTCCAGCACATCCGCCACCGCCGCGACTCCTACTGCATCCGGTGGCAATTGCGCATGGACCTCAAATTGAGCCTGACCTCCTGGCGAGCTGCCCGCTGGTAGTTCCCACCCGGAAATCATCACGGGGTAGCTCTCGTCACCATTGCACACGAGCGGGAACCCCCCGTCTTTAGTCACTTCTGCGAGCCACGCGTCGCGCTGCGGCAATGCGATGGGGCGCCCGTCTTCGGAAACTCTCCACTCCATGCGCAGGCCAGGGAATGCACGCTCCATCCCATGAACCACGGCCACAGGGCGGTTGTCGTCACCCACGAGCGCAGGCGCGTAGACGATGAGGGTGATTTTTCGCTTGGCTGTCATCTCAGCACCAGTCCATGACGACGGTAAGGCCCTTGTGCTCCGGGGCCGCATCTTCCAGCGCTTCCTTGATGGCGACTCCCACCACCACGCCAAGGACGATCACCGCACCCACAACGAGTTCCGGCGCCGCCAAGACACAGAGGCCAATCCCCAGGGCAGCCGTGCCCGTGGAAGCGACCGCGCATCTTCCCGTGGGGTCGTTGAACCGGAGCCGGTCATGAGCGAGAGACTGAAAGCACCTCTCCACCAGCATGGGCCAGGGCTGGGAGGCCTCTCGGACGACGCACCGCCCCCCGTCGCTCCAGGGCAGCCTCGCTGCTCGCTGGAGAGTAGAAGTGCGATGCAGGCGCGGAAACGCATGGCCACGGTCTTTCGATCAAGCCCGGAAGCTACGGGGCACCGTGACGCACTATCGCGAGTACGGGGACGACGCGTACAGGAGCAGCCAGGGCGCTGAAAAGACGAGGGGCCCGGAACCTTTCGGTTTCAGGCCCTTCTTGAGGGTGAGGAGTACGGGACTTGAACCCGTGGACACGGGTGCCCCAATCCCGCGACAACTCACGCCTTGTGTTGTGTCGTGAGCGAGTCCGGGCACTTCGAGTCCAAGGGGGGCAGTCTCCAGCTGTCCTAGCTGTCCCCCGGAATCCCCTCCAGTCCTGAACATTTTAGAGACGGCAACAGGGGCGCATGGTGCTCCAGAGATGCGAGCCATTTCTGAGCACCTGGAACTACCCTCGCGGCCTCCGAATCCGGCCCCGGTGCGGGCGGCCTCCGGCCCCCTGGCTGAATGGGAGGCCTACTCCGGAGATGCCTACTGGAGTCCTCAGGCCTGCATCAATTAGTCGACGCGGCGAATGCCCACGTGGACGTGGTCATAATGGTCCTTCACGCCCCAGAGAACCTGCATCCGGTAAGTGTCCTCGTTGAACTGGAAGTTGTGCTTTTGGAAGGTGCCGATGGCCTCCTGCGGGAAGCCATATGCCTTCGCAATCGCCTGAGCGAGCGCGGTGCCCTTCTTGCCCGTGGCGGGGATATCTACGCCGTAAGCCTGCTTCTGCGAAACGTGGTGGTCAGAATATCGCGTGGAGCCGATGTCCTTCGTCGTGGAGCGCTTCTCGTTCCCGATACCGAAGCCCATCTCTTTGGCGATGTCCTTGGCTCGCTGCGCCGCCGCCTGCGATCCTCCCCACGCAGCTTTGTCGGCAGGTGATTCGAAGCGTGTGGCACTGGCCACCAGCCCTTGGATGCTCAGGGTGCCCTGGAATGTGGATAGCGGCCCCATGGGCGTAGCCGGCAGGGAGACCGCCGTGACGCTGGGCATCTGGAGCGAAGGTTGCTGTGCGATGGGCGTGGCAGAAAACAGCCCCTGGACCGGAGCCGGGTTGAGTTCCACTGGTGCTGGCGTCGTGGCGGCCGCAGTGAAAGTGTCCGCAGCGAGCGCATTCTGGACCGCCCGAGAAGCTGCATTCGCGGTTTGCGCGGCCTGCTTCGCCGCTTCGTCTGCGGCCTTGGCGGCAGCGTCTGCCTTGGCGGCAGCGTCTGCCTTGGCGGCAGCGTCTGCCTTGGCGGCAGCGTCTGCGGCTTTGGAAGCAGAATCACTACCGCCACTCTTGTCTGCGCCCCCAACACTCATACGGCTCCTCCCGGAAGCGGGTTTTCGTCAAACGGGAGCGGCAAGGTGAGACCACCCCTGCGTCGGGCGTTAGCTGTCCTCCAGGGAGGCGCCACTGTCGCGTTCTGCAAAACTGGGCTTGCTGTGGTTTCTGGCTCTCGCGCACATCATGTGGCTCGGCAGCGAGCGAGCAGGTGGGGGCAATATGTCGGTTTAGGGCCTAAGGAGAGATGGGGCAGGCCTCCGGTTTGGAGACATGCTGGAGACGAGAAGGCGCTTGAAAGCACCGGGGCCGGAAGCCGCTGAACTTCCAGCGGCTTCCGGCCCCGATTGAAGTGTCCCCGACGGGACGTGAACCGTACTCCCGCGACTGTCAGTGGTTGCCTACCGCGCCGCCACGCCGGACTTCTTCAGCTCCTCGTCGATGACACGGCGGAACTGGTCAATCGGCAGTGCCCCCACCACCGGACGCCCGTTGATGAAGAAGGTGGGCGTGGCCGAAGCACCGATGCGCGTACCCTCGCTGGAGTCCGCCGCCACCTGCGCGTCGAACTTCCCGGAGTCCAGCGCCGCCTTGAAGCGCGACTCGTTCAGGCCGAGCTGCCGCGCGTAGCCCTCCAGCGACGCGCGGTCCAGTTGCCGCTGGTTCGCGAACATCAGGTCGTGGAACTCCCAGAACTTCCCCTGCTCATGCGCGGCCAGGGACGCGGCCGCCGCCAGCTTCGCGTTCGGGTGGTTCGGCAGCGGCTGGTGCTTGAAGGCCACGCGCAGCTTGCCGCCGTACTCCTCCTCCAGCGCCTTCAGCGTCGGCACCGCGCGGGAGCAGAAGGGGCACTCGAAGTCGGAGAACGCCACCAGCGTCACCGGCGCGTTCGCCGGGCCACGCGCGGGCGCATTGCCCACCTCCACCTTCTGCACCGCCGCCTCTTGCTGCGCGGGCGCGTTCGGCGCGGGCGGCCGGTCCATGCCCTTCTCGATGACGCGCGCATACACCTCCGTCGGACGCACGCCGCCCTTCACCAGCGCCTCCGCCTTGCCCAGCTCCTCGTCCACCACGGTGGTGAAGACCTCCAGCGGCTGCGCACCGCTGATGAAGCGGCCATTCACGAAGAAGGCCGGCGTCCCGGTGGCGCCCACCTGCGACGCCAGCGCCTCGTCCTTGCGGATGCGCTCGGCCAGCCGCGGGTCGGCCAGGTCCTTCTTCCAGCGCTCCACGTCCAGCCCCAGCTCGCGCGCGTAGCGCTCCAGGTCGGCGTCCTGCATCGCCCGGGCGTTGGAGAAGAGGACGTCATGCATCTCCCAGAACTTCCCCTGCTCCCCGGCGGCCAGCGCGGCCAGCGCGGCGGGACGGGCGCGCGGGTGGTTGGGCAGCGGGTGGTGCTTCATCACCACGCGCAGCTTCTTCCCGTACTTCTGCTGGAGCTGCTTCACCGTCCCGTGCGCGCGCGAGCAGAAGGGGCACTCGTAGTCGGAGAACTCCACCACCGTGACGAGCGCGTCCTCCGTCCCCGCCGCCAGCGAGCCCTCCAGCGGCACCTTGTAGACGGTGGGCGAAATCGGCGGCCGTTGCCGGGCGGCAGGTGCCTTCGCGGCCGTCGGGGCTCCACGCGCGTCGACGACGCCCGCGGACGCGTCGGACGGACGGCCCACCCGGCCCCCCACGAAACCCAGCACGAGCCCCACGGCGAGGCTCACCCACACGGATGCTTTGGACACGACGAAACCCCTCGGGAAGAGACACCGGTGGCGTGCGGTGTGCCGTCAACCACCACCGGGCCGGCCCTCCACGGGCCAGCGTCCGGGGGAGTGACGCGAGCCCATCCGGAGTTTCAGCGTCCCATGACGAATTCGTCCGTCAGCGCGGCGTGAGTGTCAGCCGCGTCTCACCCAGCGTCCGTCCCTGCGCGTCCGTGAAGCGGGCCCGCACGTCCAGGTTTTCGCTGAGCCACCCACCCCGCACCGGCGTGCTGAAGGGCAGCGGGACGTCCACGCCCGGAGCCACCTGTGCCGCCGGGCCGTCGCTCGGGAAGAAGCGCAGCGGCTCGCCCGAGGCGGACGGGGCCTCAATCGTCAGCCGGGCCCCTTCGGGCGCGGTGTAGCTGAACTGCACCGCGCCACCCTCGGCGCAGGCGAGCGTTCCCCCGGGCAGGGCCTCACCGCGCACCTTTCCGTCCTCGCCGATGCAGAAGGCCCGCACGCCCCATGCCGAGCCCGGCTGCGCCGAGCGCGCCTGCCACTCCGCGTTCCGCGCGTCCTCCACCTGCCCCGGCCTCACCACCAGGAGCGCGAGCGCCGCGGTCGCCGCGAGGCCCAGGCCCGCGCCCATCCACGGACGAAAAAAGGAGAAGCGCTCGGTGGGCGGCTCGGCCCGGACGGGCGCCCTCGCCGGAGCCGGCGCAGCAGCCGTCGATGGACTCGTGCCGAGCCGCGCGAACAGGGCTCCTTCCAGCAGCGTCTGTCGACTCTCCGACAGTGCGCGCTGCTCCAGCGAGGACTCCACGCGGGAGAGCCTGTCGTACGTCTCTCGGCAGGCCGCGCAGGTGGCAGCGTGCGCGCGCAGCCAGGTGAAGCCCTCCGCGTCCAGGTCGCCATGGAAGAGCGCCCGCAGGGCCTGCTTCGCCTTCGTGTCCGCGCACTCCGTCATGAATCGCCTCGCCGTCTGAAGAAGCTCCAACCCCGGGTCTCCAGTCCCTCCAGGTAGCCGCGGGCCTGGAGGAACCCGAGCAGCCGCGTCTTGATGCCATGCTCCCGTCGCCGCACCTGGATGCGGGTGAGCCCCATGCGGCTGGCCGCCGTCTCCTGCGGCAGCCCCTCTCCGAAGCGCAGCTCGAACAGCCGCCGCTCCTCCGTGGAGAGTCCTTCCTTGAAGCCCGCCACCAGCGCCTCCACCTCCCGGTCCTCCAGCGTCTGCGTCAGCCCGCCGCCCTCCTCCTCCACCTCGCCCCCGAAGGGCTCCAGCCCCACCGCCACCTCGCGGTTGCGCATCTCCTCCAGCAGCACGTTGCGGGCGATGCCCATGAGGAAGTGGCCGTACGGCCGCGTGCCGTCGTACGCCGCGCGCGTCCGGGGCTCGAAGGCGCGGGCGAACGTCTCCAGCAGGAGGTTCTCCAGCTCCATCGCACCCTTCAGGTGGGAGAAGACGCCTCCTCGCCAGGCGGCTGCCCTCAGCATGCGAGCAAGCCCCTCCGCGTTCGCGCGGTACACGGCTGCCAGGGTCTCCGGGACTCCCTCCCGGAAACGCCGCAATGTGTCGTCATCCCACTCCATCCCTCACGGGCTTACCGCGCCGTGCTCTCTTCGTCATCTCATGTTGGCGCGAGGGTGCCCGGCTGGATTGCGGCAGTGGACTCATGGCAGCCTGCATTGCCGCGCCTGGCACCCCTCAGAATGAGAATCCTCCTTCGCGCCCCGCTCACGGCCCTCTGGGTGGCGCTCCTCTCCGCGGTCCCCGCCAGCGCCGCGCCCGGGAGCGGGGCCTATGCCCTCATCGTCGCCCACAACGGTGGGCTGGACCGGACCCAGGCCCCCCTGCGGTACGCGGACGATGACGGCGCGCGCTATTACGAATTGCTGGCCCCCCGGGTGCGCGAGGCGGTGCTGCTGAGCGTCCTGGACGAGGAGACGCAGGTGCTCCACCCGGGGCTGGCGGCCCAGACGCGTCCTCCCACCCGCGCGGCCTTGAAGGAGGCCCTCACGCGGCTGAACGCGCGGATGGCGGAGGACCGGGCCCGGGGCGAGCGCCCGGTGCTGTACTTCGTCTTCGCCGGCCACGGGAAGCGCGGGGCCGCGGGCGAGGGGGCGGTGAGCCTGCTGGACGGGGCCTTCACGCGCACGGACCTGTTCCAGGGGGTGCTCGCGCCCAGCAAGGCCGCGTTCATCCACCTCATCGTGGACGCGTGTGACTCCTATTACTTCGTCCACTCGCGGGGCGCGCTGCCGGTGGGCCCCGCGCACGCGGAGGTGGTGAAGGGCCTGCTGGCGACGCGCGAGCTGGACCGCTACCCGCAGGTGGGCGTGGTGCTGTCCACCTCCACCGAGCAGGAGAGCCACGAGTGGAGCGCCATCCGCTCGGGCGTCTTCAGCCACCTGGTGCGCTCGGCGCTGACGGGCGCGGCGGACGTCAACGCGGACGGGCGCGTGGAGTACTCGGAGCTGCACGCCTTCGTCGCCGCCGCCAGCCAGGGCACGGAGGACGTGCGCGGGAAGCTCGCGTCGTTCGTCCGGCCTCCCGCGCTGGATCGCTCGGCGGTGCTGGCGGACCTGGGCACGCGTACGGCGCTGGGCTACCTGCTGGTGCCCCCGGGCATGGAGGGGCGGCTGTGGGTGGAGGACTCGCGGGGCATTCGCGTGGCGGAGTTCCACAAGGAGCGGGAGCGCTCGCTGGTGCTGGCGCTGCCGCCGGGCCGCGGCTACTTCGTGCGCACGCGGGGGCGTGAGGCGGCCTTCGCCTTCGCCAAGGCGGGCGCGGTGGTGGACGCGGGCGGGCTGGAGTGGCGCGAGACGACCTTGGCCTCGCGCGGGGCGGTGCAGGACTCGCTGCGGGACAAGCTCTTCTCGGTGCCCTTCGGCTCGCGCTTCTACCGGGGCTACGTGGCCAGCCTCGAGCTGCCGCCCGTGGCGCCCGACGAAGGGCCGGACCTGTCGCCATGAGTGCCCTGTCCGTTGCGCTGTTCCTCTCGCTGTCGCTCACGCAGTCGGCGGCGGACTGCAAGGGCGAGAAGGTGGTGCTCATCCCCTTCGACACGGTGGCGCTGGCCCGCGTGGAGACGCGCGGGCTGGAGGACGCCGTGCGCAAGGCCGTGGCCACCATGTCCGGCGTGTGCGTGGAGCCCCGCGCGGAGACGGTGGCGCGGCTGCGCACGCTGGGGCCGGGCGCGGCCTCGTGCGAGGGCGCGGCGTGTCTCGGTGCGCGCAGCGTGGCGCCGGGCGCCGCGTGGCTGGTGCGAGGCGTGGCGCTGGGAGTGGGCGGCGCGCGCAGCGTGGTGCTCGTCCTGGGGGACTCGCAGGGCTGGGAGGCGCGGGAGTTGTTCCAGCTTCCCGTCAGCAACGCGGACTCCGGCGAGGTCGAGGCGCGGGCCGGGCAGACCTTCAAGACGCTGTGGGCGGGGCGGCCCTCCGCGTCGGGCACGGCGTCGCGGACGGGGAGCGTGGAGCGGCCGACGCGGCTGTGGCCCCGGGTGCTGCTGGCGGCGGGCGGCGCGGCGCTCGCGGCGGGCGTGGGCTTTGGCGTGGCCTCACGGAGGACGGAGTCCCGAATCTCGGCGGGGAACGTGGGCTGCGCGGGCGAGGGTGAGGTCTTCCGGGCGTGCCTGGACGGGCGGTTGCGGGACGGGCGGAGGCAGGCCACGACGGCCAACGTGCTGCTGGGGACGGGCGCGCTGCTGAGCGCGGGTGGGGCCTTCTTCCTGGTGTGGGAGGTGCCATGAGCCGCGTCCTTCCAGGCGTGCTGCTCCTCCTGTGCGTGGCGGCGTGTACCTTCGCGCCGGACCTGTCCCGCTACGCCGTGTGTGACGCGCAGGGCGGCTGTCCCTCGGGCTCCACGTGCCTGACGTCGGAGTCACGCTGCGTGCCCGACTGTGGTGGGGCGGAGACATGCGGCGCCCCGGACCCGCTGCCTGTCGCGGATGGCGGCGACGCGGGCGACGATGCCGGTGTCGACGCGGGCGACGATGCCGGTGTCGATGCCGGCGACGACGCGGGCGCTGACGCGGGAGCCGGGACGGATGCGGGGGAGGGCGGGGACGGAGGCGCTGACTCGGGCGTGGATGGAGGTGACGTCGTGGAGCCGCTGGGCCTGGACCCGGACGCGCTCGTGACGGGGCGGGAGATGACGGCGTACAGCGGCCGTCTGCGCGCGCGGGGCGGCAAGCCCCCCTACGTGTTCAGCGCGACGGCGGCGCTGCCGGCGGGACTCACGCTCAACGCGGAGGGTGACGTCACCGGCACGCCGACAGCCGCGGGGGTCTTCTCCCTGTCCGTCAACGTGACGGACCAGGGCACACCTCCGAGGCAGGCGAGTGGAAGCATTCCCCTGCGGGTCTACCCCCTGCTCTGGCTGGCCGGGCCGGGGACACTCGCGGACGCGCCGACGAACAAGGCCTACGCGGAGTCCCTGTCCGCCACCGGAGGCAGGCCGCCGTACCGCTTCGCCCTGGCGGATGGCAGCACCCTGCCTGTCGGCTTGCGGCTGGCCGAGGAGGGCCAGGTGACGGGGACGTCCGGGCAGGTGGGCAAGGTGGAGTTCACGGTGACGGTGACGGACAGTGACTGGCCGCCGCAGGAGTCCACGCGCCGGTTGTCGGTGACGACGGCCAATGCGGGGCTGGCCCTGCTGATGATGACGCAAGCGCTGCCGGATGGGCGCGTGGGGACGGTGTACAGCTACACGCTGCGCTACGCCGGTGGAACGGGCCCGTACAAGTGGACCCTCCAGGGGGCGATGCCGCCGGGGCTCTTCTTCGATGCGGACCAGGGGCGCATCTACGGCACGCCCGAGCAGTCCGATGACTATCCGGTCTCCATCACCCTGTCGGACCTGCTCCAGGTGGTGCCGCGCACCCTGACGCTCGTCGTGAAGGAGTGACGCCAGCCATGGCCCGCGTCAGGCCAGCTCCAGCAGCGGGCTGCCAGCGGGGATGAGTGGCGGAGGCAGCGTCCACAGCGCCGTGGGGTGGCGGTAGCCGAGCGCGAAGGCGGTGAGGAGGGCTGGCCACCGGTCCGCGAAGCCCGCCCAGTTGTATTCGGTGGGCTTGGAGGTGAGCGGGTTGGAGTCGCGGTCCCCCTGGGTGGCCGCGTAGTCGGAGAAGTTCCACGTCACCGTGCCCAGCCCCAGGCGCAGCAGCGGCGTGAGCGCCTGCAGCAGCTCGGGGCGCGACACCTCGTCTGGCGCGCGCGAGGACGGGGTGAAGGCGGGCTGTACCGCGTCGTGCTGCTCGCGCCAGGCGAAGCAGTTGTTGGCGAGGGTGATGAGCGCCTCGCGCGCGGCGCCACCGGGGGCCTGGCGGGCCGTCTCGATGAGCGCGAAGCCAGCGACGACGAGGCTGGGGCCGGATACGCCGGGCAGCAGGCGCGCGAAGTCGGACGGCGCGGGCTGCTCGCGGGTGCGGGTGATGAGGACGTCGTAGGCGCGCCTCGCCTGCTGGGGTGTGGCGCCGCGCAAGCTGAACTCGCGCAGCACCCGGTCCGGGGTGACGGCGCCCTGGCGCCACGCGAGGTACGCCTGCGCCGCGCCGCCGATGTCGGTGAAGATGGCGACGTTGCCCTCGTTGAGCGTGCGCTCCAGGGTGCGGGCCAGGGCCTCGGCCTTGTCGAGCGGCAGCACGCCGGGGGCCTGGAAGAACAGCCGCGCGAAGCGGTGCGCGGTGGACCAGAGCGTGCGCGGGTCCGACAGCGGCTCCAGGTGCATGGCGCCCGCGAGCGCGCCCAGGGCGGTGGCGGCGTCGCGTGGCAGGCCGTGCCAGCAGAGCGCGCCGGAGAGCTTCTCCGCGCCCTGGCGCATGGCGCCGGTGAGGCCCACGCGGTCATACGCCTGGGGTGCGCCCGCCAGCGCCTCGCCCTGGGCGAGGTCGATGATGCGCCGGGCGATGGCCGCGCCGAGCAGGCCCTTGCCGGCCTCGTACGAGGCGTGGGGCGCGAAGGCGAACCAGCAGGGGCGCACGCGGCTGGTGCCGCCCGGGCGGAGGTCGGGGTCCAGCAGCCCCTGTAGCGTCTGGGCGATGCGGATGTAGCCCTGGGTGATGAAGCGGTTCTGCCGCAGCGGGGTGTCGGCCGGCACGCCCACGGGCGCCAGCAGCTCCGGCGCGGGCGCGCGCAGCACGTTCAGCTCACGGAGCACGTTGAGCTCGGCGGCGGGCAGCGTCTGGGGCGCGTGGATGCGCAGCGAGGCGCGGGGAGGCTCCACGGGCGCGGTGGACGGCTCCGGAGTGGGCGGAGGCGGTGGGCGCTTGGTCGCCATGAGGCGGCTCCAGGACAGGAGAGGAGGCCGCACTATCGCCGGAATGGCCCGGTGAATGCGCGGAGCCCCAACCTCATGAGGCAGGCCAGGGCCTGGCGGGCCGCTCCCCCTCCAGGCGCTTCCCATCCGGACGGGTGGTTGTCCATGTCCCGGCAGGCCCCACCTTTGAAGGGGGAAGGGAGGCCATGACACATGCCGAGCAGGGTCCGCTGGACGGTGTTGGGCATCTTGGGTTTGTCGGTGCTGATGTGCGGCGGCGGGTGCTCGGCGGGGGCGCAGTCCGAAGAGACGGGCCCGAAGCGGGCGGAGACCGGAGCGGAGGCCCCGAAGCAGGAGGGCGGACAGGCGCTGCCCGAGAGTGAAGCCGGCGAGCTGTGGGGCACCGTGGCCGAGCTTCGCGCCGAGGTGTCCCAGCTCCGCGAGGATGTGAGGCGGCTGCGCGCCCAGGTGGCCGAGCTGGACGGGGAGGGCTCGAGCCCCGGGGACGCACGGGCCGACGCGGTGCGAAGTGGCGCGGGAGCGGCCCAGGGAACAGGCGGCTCGGGGACGGCGGGAGGCACGGGAACCCAGGCGCCCATCGTGAGTGACGTCCCACCGACGGGCTCGGGGATGCGGGCGCCGACGGGCACGGCGGTGGTGAACGCCGTCTACACGGGCGTGGTGCGCTCGGTGTCGGAGCAGCAGGTGGTCATCGAGATGGAAGACGGCGCGGAGCTGAGGCTGAGCCTGTACCCGAAGACGCAGGTGCTCCGCGAGGGGCGGAGCATTGGCGTGAAACAACTGAAGAAGGGAGAGCAGGTGCGGGCAGTGGTGGACCTGGTGGGCCAGGACAAGACGCTGGAGATCGCCGTGCTGCCGGCGGCTCCGGAGGAATGAGGCGGGGAGCTGGCCCACGCTCCGTCAGTCGTACGTGTCTGCCTCGTCCCTGGGAGGGAGGTTTCCCATCATGACGGCCTATGACCGATACCGCGCGCTCCTGCGCAAGCTCCTGCTCGTGCGTGCGCGGCATCCCGAGCGCGACTCCTCCGAGGAGGACGCCTTGCTGGATGCCATGGACGAGGTCTGGGGGGAGATGAGTGACGGAGAGCGCTCCGCCAGCTCCTCCGAGCGGGCCCGCGCGCTGGGCCTGCCCGAGTCCCAGGGCACCGACTCCGCGCCTCCGCCCCAGGGCTGAGCGCCAGCGCCTACTTGCGCGCCGTGGGCATGGAGGACGGCCCCTCCGCCGTGCCGCCGTGCACGTCGGCCCGTGAAGACGCGCGGAGGCGGGGCCGCGCGCGCAGCACCGCGCGCGAGTAGTCCACCACCGAAGCGAGCGACAGCACGCCAATGAGCGCGACGAGCGGCGACACCGCGGGCGGGAAGAGCAGCACGCACAGCAGGGCCAGCAACTGCAGCGTCGTGACGACCTTGCCGAGCAGCCGCGCCTTGAGCTCCACCGGCCGCAGGCCCGGCACCACGCGCGCCACGATGAAGCCGATGGCGGTGCCGATGTCGCGCACCACCAGCAGCAGCACCTCCGGCAGGGCGATGAGTCCGTCGAGGTAGCAGACGAGGATGGCCGTCACCATGAAGCCCCGGTCGGCCACCGGGTCGATGAGCGCGCCGATGCGCGTGGCGAGCCCCTTGTGCCGCGCAATCCAGCCGTCCAGGAAGTCGGTGAAGGCCGCCAGCGCCACCAGCGCCGCGCGCACCACCGCGTCGGAAATGGCGATGAACGCCACCGCCAGCAGCAGGCGCGACAGCGACAAGGTGTTGAGCAGTGCGAGGCTCACCCGGCGGTGCATATACCTCCAAGGTGCTTCCTCAACCCCCGCGGTGCACCTGTCGCCGGAAATGACCGTTCAGCGTCGGACCCCGGCCCGGGCAGGGCGCACGCCCGTGGATATTCCAGGCAGGCGACAGGCCACGCGGGAAGCATCCGGCGCGTGACGCGGACGATGCTCCGGGCGTGCGCGGGACGACGCCACCGTTGGACCTGGGTGCAGGAGGCCCCAGAATCTTCCAAGCAGGGGAGCGTCACATCCCGTGCAACCCACCCCCTCCTGGAGCCTCCGCGCCTTGAACGCGCCTCACCGTGTCCCCTCCCGCGCCGCCTCCCTCGTCTCCACCGTGCCGTTGGTGCTGGCGCTGCTCCTCCCGGGGACGGTGACGGCCTCCGGGCCCGAGCCCCGGGCCCCCACCCGCGAGGAGCTGGCGCGCTACTCCTGGCTGTCCGCCGAGGCGAAGGTCCGTCCGCTGGAGGCCGCCATTCCACCTCCGGAGGGCTACAAGCGGGTCGCGGTGGAGCAGGGCTCCTTCGGCGCGTGGCTGCGCGGGCTGCCGCTGCGTCCGGAGGGCACCCCGGTGCGCGACTTCCAGGGCGGACGGATTCTGGCCGGCGACGACTCGCGGCAGGCGGCGGTGGCGGAATTGGACGTGGGCACGGCGAACCTCCAGCAGTGCGCGGACTCGGTGATGCGCCTCCACGCGGAGTGGCTCTGGTCCAGTCAGCAGCGCGAGCGCATCGCCTACCGCTTCACCAGCGGCGACCTGGCCTCGTGGCCCCGCTACGCGGCGGGGGACAGGGCGCGAGTCTCGGGCTCGAAGGTGGCGTGGGTGCGGAGCGCGCAGGCGGACGCGTCGCGCGCCGCGTTCCGTGCCTACCTGGACCTGGTCTTCACCTACGCTGGCACGCTGACGCTGGAGTCCCTCAAGGGCCGTCCCTCGCGAGAGAGCGTGCGGCCCGGAGACTTCTTCGTGCTGGGCGGCAGCCCGGGGCACGTGGTGCTGGTGCTGGACGTGGCGGCGGACGGGAAGGGCCGGCGGGTGGCGTTGCTGGGCCAGGGCTTCATGCCCGCGCAGGACTTCCACGTGCTCTCTCCGGGCGGAGACGACGCGCCCTGGTTCCCGCTGGACGGCGACGCGGTGAAGACGCCCTTCTGGAAGCCCTTCCCGTGGTCCTCGCTGCGCCGCTTTCCGTGACGCGGACATGCGAAGGCCCGCCTCACCTCACCGCGTGAGCGGGGCGGATTCTCGAAACGCCGCGGAGCCCCCCAGCCCCATGCGGCGTTCCTGAATTGCCCTCTGCTCACGCGGCCCGGTGGGCGGGCCCGTGGGTGCTGCCCGCGGCCTACGACAGCAGCGGCTGGCCCATGTCCTGCTGCTGCGAGGCGGAGGCCTCGGCGGCGGAGAGCCCAGGGGTGCGCGTGAGGTGCTGGATGAGGCTGTTCTCGCTGCCCAGGTACGAGTCGAAGTGGTTCACCCCGACCTCCAGCAGGCCCGTCTTCTCCAGCTCCTTGTGCATCAGGGGCAGGTTGTAGAAGGGCACGGACGGGAAGGTGTGGTGGGTGAGGTGGTAGTTCACGTTGAGGGGCGCCACGAAGAAGTTCTCCAGCACGGTGCCCTCCACGTCGCGCGTCTCGCGCGTCTCGTCGCCCTGCGGGTTCGCGTCGAGGGGATGCTCGCCCAGCGCACGCATCCGGAAGAAGGCCATCATCACCGTCGTGGTGGGCATGACCCACAGCAGCAGCCAGTGCAGCCACGCGCCCGTCGTCACCAGCACGGTGACGAGCGTGGCCACGTAGAACCAGTAGCGGGCGTGCTCGAAGGCGGAGATTTGCGGCTTCGCCTTGCCGACGAGGCGGCCCCAGTACGTCCACGGCATTACCACCTTCAGGTGGTTGGGCGCGTAGAGGCCCAGCGCGTCGCCCAGGAAGACGGCCGCCGCGCGTAGCGGCGTGCGCGGGAAGTGCCACGAGGCGTCCGGCAGCTGGCCGACCCAGTACGGGTCCTGCGGCGTGTTGACATAGCGGTGGTGCAGCATGTGCTCGTGCCGGTAGCCCGCCGTCGTCATGTTCAGCGGGAAGGCACAGAGCAGGTCGCTGACCACGTCGGACACCTTCCGGTTGGACAGGAAGTGGTAGTGCGCCGACTCGTGCATCAGCGCCAGCAGCGCGTGCTGCCGCGAGGCGATGATGACCGCGGCGATGGGCCACGCCCACCAGCGGTCCACCGTGAGGACGAAGGCAAAGCTGGCGGCGATGCCCAGCCACTGGCAGGCGAGCGCCCACAGCGCCCGGCCGTTGCTCACCTGCGACATCTCACGCGTGACGGCCGCCAGAGCCTTGCGATCAACCCGGCGGGAGTACTGCGTGTCGGCCTCGTCAACGACTTCAGCGTACATGATGGGGGGCTCCTTCTGCTTCACGGGCAAGCAGGGTGTACCCAGACCTTGTCTCCTGAAATGGGGTGGTGCTGCAAGAATATTCTTTCTACACCGGACGAATTCCACGGCGCCCCAGAGTGAGCACGTATTTCGAGTCAATCAATACCCAGTGGGGGTTTTTTTGGACTCTCATGTTCACTAATGGTGTGGTGCGAATTGCTCCCGCGTTGTGGGTAACGTCGGTGCGGCGCGCTGGATGGCGGACATGAGAAGGGCCTGGCGACCCTTCCAGTCACCAGGCCCGCTTGCTGCTCGAGAGGGGAGGCGGGCGGCTACTGCGCGGTGCTCCACTCCACCTTCAGGTGCTTCATCTGGCGCAGGACGAGGCTCTGCCAGGTGCCGTGGTCCTGGTTGGGGACGAGCTTCAGCACGGGCAGCCGGTCCAGCAGCACGTTGGTGGCAATCTGGAACTGGAGGCGGGCCAGCGGGGCGCCCAGGCAGAAGTGGATGCCGCGGCCGTAGGTGAGGTGCTGGGGCACCTTCTCGCGCGTCACGTCGAGCCGGTTGGCGTGGGGGCACAGCGACTCGTCCCGGCTGCCGGCGGCGTAGAGCAGCATCAGGCGCGCGCCCGCCGGAATCCTCACCCCGCCCACCATGACGTCTTCGCGCGCGGTGCGAATCATGGCGTGCGCCACGGAGTCGTAGCGGCTGGCCTCCTCGAGAAACTTCGGCACCCGCTCGCGGTGGTCCCGGAGCTGCTCCCACAGGCCGTGCTCCAGGGCCAGCTTCCAGGTGTTGGCCATCAGCGCGGTGGTGGACTCGTGGCCGGCGGACAGCAGGGACGCGCCAATGGCCATGACCAGCTCGTCCAGGGTGAGCGCCTCGCCGTCGTCCTCCACGGCCACCAGGTAGCTGGTGAGGTCCTCGCGCGGATTCGCGCGGCGCTCCTCGATGAGCCGGATGCAGTACCGCTGGAGCTCCCGGACGCCCTGCGCCATCTCCACCTGCTGCTCGGGGGGGACGTGCTCGAAGAGGAGCTGGTGCAGGTCCGCGCTCCAGCGCGCTATCTTCCAGACGTCCTCGGACGGCACGCCCATGACGCCGAGGATGACGTGGGCCGGCAGGGGCCAGGCGAGCTGCTCCACCAGGTCCGCGTGGCCGTTGCCGGCGAACGTGTCGACGAGCTCGGTGGCCCGCTGCTGGATGAGGGGCGCCATGCCGTTGATGCGCTGGGCGGTGAAGCCGCGGTTCATCAGCCGCCGCAGGCGGGTGTGCTCCGGCGGGTCCATGCCCAGCAGCACGTGCCGGGTGTCGAAGCCCTGGCTGAAGATGGCCTTCGCCTCGTCCGTCAGGTGGGTGCCGCTGGCCAGCATGTCCCGGTTGGAGAAGCGCGCCGGCTCCTTCAGCACCGCGACGATGTCCTCATGGCGGCTGACCAGCCACATGCCGAGCATGGGGCTGAAGGTGACGGGCTCCTCCTTGCGGAGTCGCTCGAAGAAGGCGTGGGGGTTGTCGACGTGAGGGCCCGCGAACGGGTTGTACTGCGCGCCAAGGTGGGGGCAGCGCGCCGAGGCCGTCGCGTGGGCGGGAACTCCGGTCTCTTCCTGCTTCTGGACTGTCACGGGCATGGCTGGCTCGTTCAGGTCGAGCGAGCCCACCGGCCCGCTGCCTGGTCTGGAGTTGGCGGATACGGCTGGAGTCCGGGGAGCCTGGAAGGACGCGGGAGCGAACGGGCGGGCTGGGGCTCCCCTTGAATGCCTGCCTATACAGCAAATACCGGCTTTCTATGCCAGTGCCAGTGAATTTTTACGGTGAAACTGGTTTCTGGTGACGCCGTGACATCTCAGGCTCGCGCGACAAGTGCCCGTTCTTGCTCGGGGTTGTCACGGCAGGTGACGGAAGGTCGGCCTGGGAGTGCGACTCGCGGGCACGAAGCGCCCGGGCCGGCGGAGCGGCACCGGGGCACGGCGGTGGCCTTCACCTGAGGCCGCGAGGCCCGACCTCCGAGCCCCAGGATGGGCTCGGTGGGGCACACCGACGGCGCAAAGGCGGGGACGGCGTGAAGCTCAGCCGCTCTTCTTCTGAAGCTTGACGCGGTTCTGCTCCACCCAGGCCTGGGCCTCGGGGAGCGTCTTCACGAAGACAGTCTCGAACTGAGACTTGCCGATGAAGAGCATACCCAGGGCAATGACCTTGGTGAAGGTCTGCTGGACCATGTCCGCGCCGACGTAGACGGCGGCCTTGAACCACTCGCTGCGGCCATTCTCGGAGAGGTACCTCCGGGACTCCGCTCCGAGCTGGGACTGCGCGATTTCGGCAATCAGGTAGTACGGGCCGTTCTTCCCGAACTCGCCGTACAGCTCCACCGCCCGCTTCATCTCATCCAGGCTGATGGGCCCGGAGTAGATGGCGTGGATGACGTCCGGGGCCTCTTGGCGCATGCTGTGCGCGCCGAACTTCCATTCCTTTTGCTGCATGTCACTCCCTTCGGAATCTTTCAGGAGCATAGCGCCGGTGTCTGTCCGACGCGACATTCCCGAGTTGCCAGGAGGTATGGACTTACATCCTGGGGCCCCGGGTCAGGGCGGATTCCGTCGGGAGTGACTCAGCCGGCCTTGCGCTGGCGGGTGGCGCGGTGCTGGGCGACCCAGGCGCGGGCCTCGTCGAGTGTGGGGACGAAGACCGTCTCAAAGCCCGTCTTGCCGGTGAAGTGCAGGGCCAGGGCGATGGCCTTGCCGAAGGTGCGCTGGACGACGTCGGCGCCCACGTAGACGAGGCCGTGGAACCACTCGGCGTTGCTGTTGTTGGAGAGGTACTTGCGGCCGGCCGCCTCAATCTGGGAGCCGCCGATGTCGGCGACGCAGTAGAAGCGCCCCCGCTTCTCGAAAGTCTCTTTGTAGAGCTGGGCCGTGCGCTGCACCTCGTCCATGTTGATGAGGCCACTGAAGGTGGCCACCAGGGTGTCCGGAGGCTCGAAGTGCGCGTGGTGCGCGCCGTACTTCAACTCATCCTGCTGCTGGGCCATGGTCTTCCCCCCGCGGTGTTGCCGTCGCGTCCGTCGAGAATAACGCCTACAGGCCATCCATGCACAAGCACCCCCCTGTCATTCCCGGCGGGGGTGGCCCCTGGCTGTCAGGCTTTGGGGCCCTCTCGGGGAGTGGAGCGGGTGTTGGGGCGTTGACCGTGGGGCGCTCCGAGCCTTGACGGGGTGTGGTGTGGCTGGACTCATCCATTCCCATGCGACGCCGCTCCGCCACCTTGCTCGTGCTGGGCCTCGCTGTGCTGGTTTTCGGGGTGTGCGGGTGCCGGCGCCCGTCGGAGGAGGCGAGGGAGCCGGCGGGCCGCACGCGGCTCGTCTTCAAGTACCAGCCGCTGTGGGGGGCGCCTGAGCCGTTCCGCGAGTTGCTGGCGCGCTTCGAGCGGGAGAACCCGGGGGTGGAGCTCGTCACCGAGGCGCTGCCCAATGCGTCGGACCTGGCGCACCAGTTCTTCCTCACCGCGCTGGAGGGCGGGGCGGACGACTTCGACGTGCTGGTGGCGGACGTGGTGTGGGTGCCGGAGTTCGCCCGGGCCGGGTGGATTGCCGACCTGTCCGAGCACTTCCCGCCCGAGCGCCTGCGCGCGGACTTCTTCCCCGGCCCGGTGGAAGCGGTGGTGGTGGACGGGCGCACCTACGCGGTGCCCTGGTACCTGGACGTGGGCGTCCTCTACTACCGCAAGGATTTGGTGCCGCGAGCGCCGCGCACGTACGAGGAACTGCGGCGCTTCGCGCGAGAGGCCATGGCGAAGGCGCCGGGCGTGCAGGGCTACGTGTGGCAGGGACGGCAGTACGAGGGCCTGAGCTGCAACGTGTACGAGGCGCTGTGGGGACACGGAGGCGAGGCGCTGGGCGAGCAGGGCAGGGTGCTGCTGGACGCGGGGCCGGCGCGTGAGGCGCTCGGGTACTTGCGCGGGCTGGTGGCGGAGGGGGTGTCGCCGGAGACGGTGACGGGGTTCTCGGAGGAGGAGTCACGGAGGGTGTTCCAGGAGGGACGCGCGGTGTTCATGCGCAACTGGCCCTATGCGTGGAGCGAGGCGCAGAAGCCGGACTCGCCGATTCGGGGGAAGGTGGGCATCGCCCCGCTGCCGACGAAGAGCGGCGAGCCCGGGTGGGGGACGCTGGGCGGGTGGCAGCTGGCGGTGAACGCGCACGTGTCGCCGGAGCGGAGGAAGCTGGCGGCGCGGCTGATTGCGCACCTGACGTCGCCGGAGGCGAACCTGGTGCTGGCGCTGAACTACGCGCGCAACCCGCCCCGGCCGGCGGTGTACGAGGACCCGCGCCTGCGCGCGGCGGACCCCTTCATCGCCGATTTGAAGCCGATGGTGGAGCGCGCGCGGCCGAGGCCGGTGACGCCCTACTACAACCTCATCGCGGACGTGCTGCAGAGCGAGTTCTCCGCGGCGGTGGCGGGGCTCCGGACGCCGGAGGAGGCGCTGAAGCGGGCGCAGAAGCAGGTGGACCACCTGACGGGAGTGGACGAGTGAGCGGCGGAGGCTCATGGGAGTGGGAGTGGTGGCCTGTCGCGCATCGGGCCAGAGGTGCCACGTGAGCGGCGGAGGCTCGCTGGAGCGGGAGCGGAGGCCTGTCGCGCCCCGGGTTGGAGGTGCCACGTGAGCGGCGGAGGAGGCTCGCTGGAGCGGGAGCGGCGGCCTGTCGCGCATCGGGCCGGAGGTGCCACGTGAGCGGCGGAGGCTCGCTGGAGCGGGAGCGGCGGCAGGCGTATCTGCTGGTGGCTCCGGCGGTGCTGGTGCTGGCGGGCGTGGCGCTGTACCCCATCCTCGCGGCGGTGTGGCTGAGCCTGCACCGCTTCATCCTCGTGTTCGGCGAGCGGCGCTTCACGGGGTTGGACAACTACGCCTTCCTGCTGAGCGACGCGCGCTTCTGGGCGGCGCTGGGGAACACGGCGTACTTCACGCTGGTGGCGGTGACGGTGGAAGTGCTGCTGGCGGTGCCGCTGGCGCTGCTGCTCAACCGGGCCTTTCCGGGGCGGGGGCTGCTGCGCGCCTCGGTGCTGGTGCCGTGGGCCATTCCCACGGTGGTGAGCGCGAGGCTCTGGGCGTGGATGTTCAACCCCGAGTACGGCGTCATCAACCGGCTGCTCCCGGGGAGCGACATCAACTGGCTGGGCGCGCCAGGGTACGCGCTGCACGCGGCCATCCTGGTGGACGTGTGGAAGACGACGCCCTTCGTGGCGCTGCTGGTGCTGGCGGGGCTGCAGGGCATTCCCGAGGACCTCTACAAGGCGGCCCGGGTGGACGGTGCGTCGGCGTGGAGGGCGTTCCGGTCGATTACGCTGCCGCTGCTGAAGCCGGCGCTGCTGCTGGCGCTGCTGTTCCGCTCGTTGGATGCGTTCCGGGTGTTCGACGCGATTTATGTGCTGACGGAGGGCGGGCCGGCGAACACGACGGAGACGCTGAGCATCTACGCGTACAAGACGCTGATGCGCTCGGGGGACTTCGGGTACGGGAGCGCGCTGTCGGTGGCGACCTTCCTCTGCGTGGTGGTGCTGGCGGCGGTGTGGATGCGGCTGCTGGGGCGTGAGGAGGGCGCACGATGAATCGACCGGGGTTGGGCACGGCGCTGGCGGTGGTGGCGTTCCTCACGTTCTTCCTGGGGCCGTTCTTCTGGCAGGTGCTGACGAGCCTGTGGCCGGACGGCGAGCTGACCCGGCCGTGGCCCTCGGTCCTGACGCTGGAGAACTACACGAGTGTGCTGTGGGGGCGGCCCTTCCTGCGGGTGGTGGCGAACTCGCTGCTGGTGGCGGCGCTGACGACGGTGTTCTGTCTGACGATGGGCGCGGCGGCGGCCTTCGCGCTGGCGAAGCTGGAGTTCCGGGGCCGGGGGCTGCTCTTGAGCGCGGCGCTGGCGGTGAGCATGTTCCCGCCGATTGCGACGGTGAGCCCGCTGTACCTCATCCTGCGCGCGGCGGGGCTGCGGGACAGTCTGATTGGGCTGGCGTTGCCGTATGCGACGTTTGCCCTGCCATTGACGCTGTGGGTGCTGACGTCGTTCTTCCGGCAGCTGCCAGACGAGCTGTACCGGGCGGCGAGGGTGGATGGGTGCACGCCGTTCCAGGCGTTCCGGCGGGTGCTGTTGCCCCTGGCGGCGCCGGGGCTGGCGACGACGGCGATTCTCGTCTTCATCTTCGCGTGGAACGAGTTCCTCTACGCGCTGACGTTCCTGTCCACGCCGGAGAAGCGCACGGTGCCGGTGGCCATCAGCCTGTTCGCCAGCGAGTACCGCGAGCCCTGGGGAGAGATTGCCGCGGCCTCCGTGGTGGCCACGCTGCCCCTGGTGGTGCTCACCGTGCTGTTCCAGCGGCGGATTGTGTCCGGACTCACGGCGGGGGCGGTGAAGGAGTAGCCGGGTGGGGCTCAGTGCTCCGGCGGGCGGGTGGCCGCGAGGAGTGCGGTGGAGGCGCGGGGGCGCGGGCCTTCTCACCCTCCTCAGGGAGAGTAGACCGGTCAGCATGGAGCGCCCCACGCCAACTCCCTCCGCTTCGACGAGCTGGCCCAGGCCCGCGCGGACGGCACGCGCCCGCACGTGCTCAAGCGACTGGCCAAGTCCCAGGTGCTCATCCTCGACGACTTCGGCCTGGAGCCGCTGGGCGCCGCGGAGCGCAAGGAACTGCTCGAAGTCTTGGAGGACCGGTACCAGCTCTCCAGCACCGTGGTGACCAGCCCGCCACTCGAGCAGGTCTTTACCGAGCGCGAGAGCCCTGGCTTGCAGCCCCTCGCCGGTACGTCGCTGGGCTCGTCCCTTGCCAGCGCTTGAACGCGCGACTGAACGACGGGACGCTCTCGTATCCGAAGCGGCCCGCGATGGACTCGACCTTCTCGTTGGTGTCCCGGAGCAGCTCGGCGGCGCGAGCGACACGCCAACGCGCGAGGTACTGAAGGGGCGGCTCGCCCAGGAGCTCCGTGAACCGCGCCGCGAAGCCAGAGCGCGACATCCCCACGCGCCGCGCGAGCATCTCGACGGTCCACGGCTCGCTGATGCGGGTGTGCATGAGACCCAAGGCTTCGTAGATCCTCGCATCCGACAGCGCGGCGACGCAGTTCCGCGCGGGCTGCGTGCCGCGACGACTCGAGCGAAGCGCCAGCACGAAGAGAACGTCCGCGAGGCGCTGCAGCACGATGCTGCTCGCGGGTCGAGGCGCCGCGCTCTCTACGAGGACGAGCTGCACGGTCGCCGCGATCCACGGGCCCCACGTCGGCTCGCTCGCCGAAAGCACCATGAGCGGCGGCATTCCCTGGAGGAGGATTGGCTCGCGACCGTGGCCGAGCTCGAAGAAGCCCGCGACGATCGTGGTGGTGACGCCACGACCCCCGATGCTTCGCGGCACGAGACTCGACGAGTACGGACCGTCGCACACGAGGACCGGCTTGGTGGTCGCCCCGTCGCGGAGCACGTGGGCGGCGCCCTGCGGGATGAAGGCGACCTCGCCGGGCGACAGAACGTGCGAGTGCTCGCCGTCAACCTCGAGGAGGGCACTGCCGCGCGTGACGAGATAGAAGCTCGCGCGGTCACATCGAGGCATGCGAAGCCCCCACGGAGCGTGCGCTTCGAGCGGCCTGTAGAGCGCGTGACGAATGAGCGAGGCGCCGAGCACGTCGGCGACGACGTCGCCGCGCGGGTCTTGAAGGTCCAATGCGGCTGGCGTTTCAGCTAACCTTTTTGGAGTCTTCGGCATGGAGCGTCCATAGCACGGGCGGTATCCAACAGCCCATGACCGCGACCGACAAGACGCTCTTTGACTCCTACCGCCTCGGCAGGCTCACGCTCTCGAATTGCCTCGTGATCGCCGTCGAAGGGAGCTGCTGAACATGAAGACGAAGCTCATGTACTGGGTTCCTACCGGCCTATTGGCGGCGCTGGTCTTCATGTCCGGCGCATTCAACGTCACGCTCCAGCCCAACGTGGTGCAGATGCTGCAGCACCTGGGTTACCCGGTCTACCTGGCAACTCTGCTGGGGATCTACAAGCTCCTCGCCGCAGTCACCCTGGTGATTGGCTCGCGCTGGCCGCGCCTGAAGGAGTGGGCATTTGCGGGCTTGTTCTTCAATCTCAGTGGGGCGATTGTTGCACACGCGGCCTCGGGTGATGGCTTTGCCGGCAGCGCGCCTTCCGGTGTGTTGCTGGCGTTGACCGGCATGACCTACGCAGCGCAGCGACTGTTCGAGCCGCCCACCGCGCGGACAGCTACGGTGGTTCGATGAAGGGCTCCGTCGAATACCCGACCGCGTGGACCGTCGATGCGCCCGCGCCGGTCGTCTCGGTAAGCCCTGTGGTTCTGCCTGCCTCCAAAGAGCGTGTTGCGGATCTCCAGCTCCGTATCTCCGCGCCAGCCACGGGGAGCGGACTCCCCATCCTCATCTTCGCGCACGGCTACCGATCGTCGTCGGACGGGTACCTTCCGCTCGCACACTACTGGGCGGCGCGCGGATTCGTCGTGATCCAGCCGACGTTCCTCGACTCGTGGACCCTCAACCTCGCGCCGGACGACCCGCGAAGCTCATCGATCTGGAGGTACCGCGTCGAGGACGTGAAGAACGTCCTCGACCACCTGGAGACCATCGAGGCGTCGGTTCCGGGGCTCGCAGGCCGCGTCGACCCTAGCCGAACCGCTGCCGCTGGGCACTCGTTTGGGGCGCAGACGACCGGGATGCTCCTCGGCGCACGGACGGTGCGGCCCGACGGCAGCTTGGGCGAGGTTCTGTCCGACCCTCGAATCAAGGTCGGCGTCCTGCTTTGCGCCGGCGGTCGCGGCGGCGAAGCCTTGAGCCCGCTCGCGCGCGAGCAGTTTCCGTATCTGAACCAAGTCTATTCCGAGATGACCACGCCGACCCTCGTGATCGTCGGCGACCAGGACCGCTCGCCGCTGACCGTGCTCGGGCCGGAGTGGTTCAGGGATGCGTACACCTTGAGCCCGGCTCCCAAGTCGCTCGTCACGCTGTTCGGAGGCGAGCACATGCTAGGTGGCATCTCGGGCCATCTGGTGACGGAGACGACGGACGAGAGCCCAGAGCGGGTTGCGGCGGTCCAGCGGCTCACTTGGGCGTGGCTCCGAACAGCGCTCTACCCGGCCGACCGAGCCTGGTCCGAGGCGAGTGCCGCGCTTTTGGCAGGTCCGACCCCGCAGGGTCGAGTCGAAGACAAATGACCTCCAGGCGCGAGCAGTTCCGACATCGGAACTGCTCGCGCACGGGAGTGCCTCGATGCTGCTCACGCGCTCGGATTGGCGAAGAGCGCGGCGAAGTCGCGCGCGCCGAGCTGCGTGAGGTACTGGCCGATGGCGCCCCGCAGGAGCTCCATCCGGTTCTTGATGCCCTTCGCCCGCCACGCCTCGTCCATCTTGTGGGCGACGTCGGCCTCGAGGCGCAGCGGGAGGGTCTTCACGTCGAGCGGCTCACCGGCACGCGCGCGCGTCTTGCTCGGTCCCACGTTGATGCGGCCCTTCTCGGCCTCGCGGATCTTCCAGACGAGGTAGCCACGATTGGAGCTGCCGCTCGGTCGCCGGACGACGTCGAAGTACGTCTTCCGCAGCTCCTCGAGGGTCATCGACCCCAGCCGGGACGATGCGGATTCGTTGTCCAGCCTGTTCCGCGGCTCCCGCGGACGTCCAACCTGGCGCCTCACAGCGGCGCACCGGGCCGCCGTTGCCGGTCAGGCGGTCTCGTCGGGCAGCAGCGTGCGCAGCAGCTCGTCGTCGGGACCGAGCGGACGCCAGCCGGGCGGCGGTGGCGTGGCGAGGAGCACTGCCATGACTTTCCTGGCGCGCTCCTCATGGGTTTCCGGGGTGAAACTGAGCCACGAAGAGAGTGCCATGGCGACGGCGAAACGGTTTGCGTCGTCCAGCACTGCCGGCCAACCGTCAGGGAGGTTCTCGGACAGCTCGCGCACGAGTTGCCCGCGCACCAGGCGTGTGACCTGATGGCTCCGTTCTGCCTCCGCCACCAGCCCGCTGAACACCTGCACCGCGTTGACATCGTCCTCGCCGAGTTCCTCGGCCAAGGCAATGAGTGAGACCGTGGGGTGGGCGTTCGCGAAGGCGCTGAGCGAGTCATGACCCCGCTCGCGGACCCGCTCATACAGGCGGACCTTCCAGTCGTCTCGCCAAGTATTCCTGTCGCTCATCGCCCTCACCAGGGAGTGAAGCTCATCGGAATGTTATAGCTCCTCATCCGATGCGCGACGATTTTCAGAACCTCGCTTCGTGTCAACATCCGGCCGGTGACGGTCTCGGCGTCGTCCAGTGCCTTCATGAGCATCCGGTTCCATTCGCCGGGCCAGGTGCGCCCCAGGCGCCAGTCGCCACCGCCGTGAATCGCCTCGTGGCGTGACTGCTCCAGCCTGACGCAGAACTGGTCGATGTCCATGTCGCCGGTGAAGCCGCGCTTCTTGAACCACTCACGGTGCTCACGCGGCAGGACGTGGTGCTTCGGTGCGTCGGACATGCCCGCCCCCGCTCTGCCCGTCACACGCATGCCGCGAACCTCGGGCCCGTCGCCCAGCGCGTCGCGCACACCCCGCGGCAACTCCCCGTGCGCCATCATCACCTGGCCGGCGTGGATGCGAACGGCGGCGCTGACGGCTGGGACGGAGATGACGCCCGCCTGCACGAGCCGGCGAATCCTTTCCACCCACTCGGCGGAGACGACAATCCGCGAGCCCGCCATGACTCCGCCTGAGCTCATGACCAGACCCACGCCGATAGTGGCGGGAGCAGCCGGCGGCAACCGAGGCAGCGACACCCTCAGCGTCGAGACCAGGGTGAGCATCTCCACGAGCTGTATCGCCGTCATGAGCTTCCCGTGATTCTCCATGGCCGTGCGTGCGCCGTCGTGGATGGCGCCGAACTCGCGGGTGAGCTGACCCATCAACCCGGGCATCGCGGTTGTCGCGGCCTCGACCTGCTCCGGGTCCTGTGAAGCAAGTGCCGACAGGGTGGGCTCCATCCGCCGTTGCACACGGTGCAGGTCCATGAGCAGCGTCTCGACGCTGTAGGCGGGGCACTCGCGGAGCACGATGTCAGCGAGTTGGAGGAAGTCGAGCCATGCGGCCAGCAACATGGAGCCGAACAGGGCCGCCTGGAGCCGGGGGCCTGTCATCCGGAGGAGGCCCAGCGCCATGTCCGGGTCCGCGACTTCCGAGGCCACGTCCGCCAGCGTGGTGGCGCTACCGGGCGCGCGCCGTCAAGCCAGGGCAGTTGGCTGGCACCATGGGTGACGTAGCGGGTGAAGGCGCCGTTGAGCCCGTTGAGGCCCCGATTTCCCAAGCCCGGCGGACGGGCCGCGAGCTGGGAGAGCGCGCTGGCGACGCTGCCCGTGGAGCCCTTCACGTCGTCAATGGCCGCAAGGACTGCGCGCCGGGCCAGTGTGGCGCGCTGCTTCCCTTCAACGGCTTCCGCCGCGTTGTCAGGGTCCGCTCCCGGCACATCAAAGCGAGAGTCCCGGTGACGCATCAGCGGTTGCGTCAACGCGGGGCTGCCAGCCATTCGCGGCGTGTCGCTCAGGTGCCGTCCCCGGCCGGGCGCAGGCGGCAGCGAAGCGCAGCCGGTTGCGAGCATGGCCGCGCACAGCAGCAGGGCGTCAGCGCGCATGGCCCACAGTCCGCCTGGGTTCAAGCAGCACGACCTGACATCGCTTCATGCGCATGTCCGCCTCCGGGGACTGTCCCTGTGTGGGACTCATAGCAGTACGGAGGGGAGGGCCCTGCTCGTGATGATGTCGAGCGGCGCTGCACACCTGGAACACCGTGCCTCACGGGAACCGGTCCACCACCATGACGTGCGAGAGGGGACTCACCAGCGAGTGTCCGGGCCTTGAGTTCGGGTCCTTGGGCAGGCCGTCCGCGTCTGAGAGGACGAAGCAGACCGGGTACTCGCTCCCGTCGGGAGTCTTCACCCGGGTGTAGCGGCCGAGCACCTGCTCGCCACCCGTCCACAGTCGCCCGTAGATGAGCGTGCCCACGGGCATCCGGCCCATGGGTTTCTCCAGGCGGCTGGTGATGGGGCCATCGCTCACGACGATGCGGTAGTTGTCCTGGTCGTGGTCATCCGGCTGGAGGATGTCGAGTTCGGTGTAGCCGCCATCACCGACGCTCAGGTCGAGCTGGCGCATGGTCGCCAGGGCTTCGGAAGGGCAGTTGGTCGGCTCGGAGCGCACCTGTGTGCCGGTACACGCATTGAGACTGGCGGCAGCGGTGGCGGCGAGCAGGTAGCGGTGGAGGAGGCTGGGGCACTGCGCGTGGGGCTCGATCATGGACATGTCGTCTTCTCCCGGCCACGACGGCGCAACGGAGAAGGAGGCGAGGGCCGACGCGGGCGCGGCAGTGTCGGCCGGCGCATCCACCCGCGCCAATTGCTGGTCTTCGGTCACTGCCTCCTTGGAGGGCGCGTGGTGCGCCACCGCCCAGGCCAGTCCTGCCACCGACACCAGCGCGCCCGCGACTCGTGCCAGTCGAGGGACTCCCGGGCCGGGGCTCCACCTGGAGCGCGTGACGGCTCCGGTCGCTGGAACGGTGACGACCCGGTCCAGCATCCTGCGGCGTATCTTGCGCAGGGCGCGGTGCTCCCAGGCCCGGTCCCGCTGGCGCATCCTCGCCTGATGCAGCGCCGCCTCCTGGCCCGGTGCCACCGGCCCTGGTGCCGCGCCCTCGCTCGTCGTGCGCGAGTCCAGGGCCGGCCCGCGGTACCACTCGAAGAGAGGCGCGTCCCACTCGGGTCCGGCTGCGGCCAGCCCCCGGCGCACCTCCAGAGCCAGCGCGTGGGCGCTCTCCGGTCGCGCCTCGGGAGTGAAGTCGAGCAGCCAGTGCACCCACCGCGCGAGGGGCTCGGGCACGCGGGGATTGAGCGCGTGCACCGTGGATGGACCTGCCTCCTCATCGCTGCCCACCGGTGCTTCGCTTAGTCGCAGGGGCGGGTACTGCTCCACCAGCAGCCGGTAGAAGGTGGCACCCACCGCGTACAGCTCGTCGGCCACCGTGTACTGATACGGCCCGACCAGCGGCTCGCGCTGCGCTTGGAGACACCACAGGATGGCCTGCGGGCTGCGGTAGGGCGACGTACCCGGAGGAAGCCTCGCCGCCGAGGTGAGTGGCGAGGCCTCCGGGTGCCAGCCAGCACCCCAGTCCAGCACCACCAGGCATCCCGCTCCATCCACTCGGACATTGTCGCCCTTGAAGTCACGGTGCAGCACGCGCTCGTGGTGGGCCTCGGCCAGTGCCTGGGCCGCCTGTTCCAGCAGCCCGGCTACCTGTCGCGCCGTGGGGTTGCGCCCCAGGGCCCAGTCATAGAGCGTGTCGCCTCGCACGTACTCCAGCAGCAGATAGGGGTAGCGCACAGGCCCGGTCTGCCAGGTGCCCTCGTCCAACAGGCGCACCACGCCCGAGTGCCGCACCAGGCGGAGCGCCTCCGCCTCGCGTGCGAAGCGCCGGTCGCCCGGAGCGTGGGCCAGCTTCAGCGCGTAGCTCGGGCCCCTGGGCCGCGAGCGCACCTCGTACACCGTGCCGTTGCCGCCACTGCCCACCCGGCGCTCCACGCGCCAGCGCCCCACCCGGGTGCCGGGCGGCAGAGCCCGCGGAGACAGCGCGGAGGACTGCGTCGGGGACTCGTCCGCTTCCACCTGCATCGCCGCTCCCTCCTGGCCTGTGTCCCGCCTACAGCTCCACCCGTGACCAGCGCACGCCCCGGCGGCCAGGCGCGTCCAGCACCTCCAGCGCCCAGGCAGTGGGCGCGCCGTCCACCCGTGCCCTCCACTGCACCACCGCCCGGGCGCTCTGCCCTGGCCGCAGCCGCGCCTCCGCCAACTGCACCGGCGCTTCGAGCACCTCGTTCGTGCGGCGCCCGTCCGCGTCCAGTCGCGTCAGCCGCGCCAGGCCGGGCACCCAGGTCTCCTGCCCTCGCCGGTTCTCCAGCTCCAGGGCGAGGGCCACCCACTCGCCGGAGCGGTAGGTGTCGAGCCTGAGGGCCTTCAGCCCTTGCCCGACGCCCAGGTTGTCCACCCACCGCCAGACGACGCTCCGGTGTCCGATGGCACCGGAGAGGATGGCAGCCGCGAGCCCCTCCTGGGGCACGGGCCTGCGCCCTGTGGCCAGCCGCGACTCCAGCGCCGCGCACTGACTGCGCAGTTCCACCAGCTCCGCCTCCAGTTGCTCCGCCGAGGCTGGCCGCCTGCGCACCTCCACCACCGCGTCCACCTCGTCGCCGTCCGTCGTGAGCTCCAGCACGAGGTGCGCAGGGGCCGCGCCATCCGTGAACCGCACCACCAGCGGAGGCACGCCCTTCTCCGGCATTGCGACGGCCGGCTTGAGCACCAGGTGGTCGGTCTCCAGCTCCAGGCGGGTGAACAGCCCGCGCAGGGCCTCCGGGTCCGCCACCTCCAGCACGACGTCCGAGTCGAAGAGCACCGTCGTCACCACCTGGGGCGCCAGCCGGAGCCGCTGGACGGACTCCGCGGTGCCCGCGCTCACGGACACGCTTCGCTCGACGCGCCTCCACCGCTTCGCGCCCTGCGGCTGCGCCAGGGCCGCCGTACCCAGCAGGAGCACCGCCGCCATCGTCCATGCGCCAGGGGAAAACACGCAGAGGCAATCTCCAGGGGCTCAGCCGGCCTCGGGGCGGGTCTGACTGCCGGCACGGAGGCGGCGGGATTGCTTCGCCATGAGCAGGTGACCCGCGAGCGGCGCACCCTAACATTCCGCTCAAAGTCGGTCTACCCGCGAGGTTCTCAATGAGGGGGACCACCTACCAGTGTGGTACTCCCTTCCGGGTCCGCTGCGAGGACTTGCTCAAGGACTTGCGGGCAAGCGAGCCGGAGGCGCATGCCCGGCGATGACCGGAAGGCAGAGACGCCGCGCACGATGAAGGCCCGACTCGTGACTCGCATTGCCCCGCCGCCCCATCGCGTGTCGAGCACCGGACAGGGTATAGGGTCCGGCTGCCCCACACGTGTCGAGGAGCCGCGGTTATGGAATCGCCCTCTCTGGAACTGGAGCTGTCGCCCGAGGTGCATGCGGGCCAGGCCGTGTACACGCGGTGGACGTTGCGGGTGCTCTATGACGTAGGCGTGCTGGGTTACTCCAACCGCTTCGTCTGGAAGTGCCCCACCGCGACGCAGCTGGAGTGGTACGACACGAACGTGTCCGCCAACCACCTCGACGTGGGCGTGGGCACCGGCTACTACACCGCGCGCTGCCGCTATCCCTCTCCCTCGCCGCGTCTGGCATTGATGGACCTCAATGCCAACAGCCTGGAGCACGCCGCCGGCCGCGCCGCGCGCTACTCGCCAGAGCTGTACCGGCGCAACGTGCTCGACCCCATCGACTTCGATGCTCCGCGCTTCGACTCCATCGGGCTGAACTGCCTGCTGCACTGCCTGCCCGGCTCGATGGACGAGAAGGCCGTCGTCTTCGACCACCTTCGCCTCCTGCTCAACCCTGGCGGCTGCGTCTTCGGTTCCACCCTGCTCCAGGGGGACGTGCCCCGGAGCGCCCAGGCCCGCTTCCTGATGCGCACCTACAACCGCAAGGGCATCTTCTCCAACGAGCAGGACACGCGGGAGTCACTGGAGCGCGCGCTCCGCAAGCGCTTCAAGGAATCCCACGTCACCGTGCAGGGCTGCATGGCCCTCTTCCGCGCTCGCGCCTGAGGCGCTCAGGGCGCCTTGACGCCTGTGGCCTCCACCTCGGCCCAGAGGCTGTCTCCCTCCAGCACGGCGTTGAGCGGGCCTCTCAGCTCGGCGACGCGCAGCAGGACGGCGGCGAGCTGCTCCAGATGGATGGGGCGCAGGTTCCGCAGCATGGGCAGTCGGGTGAAGAGGCGGAGGAGGGGAATCGGCTGGTGGTACTCGCCCTCGAAGGCGGGCGGGCGCAGCACCGTCCAGGGGATGCCGCTCTCTCGCACCAGCCGCTCCGCCTCCGCCTTGGCCTTGAGGTACGCGCCCACCGGCCGGCCCGCGCCCGTGGAGCTGAGCAGCACGAAGTGGTCCACGCTCGCGCGCTTCGCCGCCTCCACGAGCTGCGCCGTGGTGCCGATGTCGCTCGTCACGTAGGTGTCGCCCGCGTCGAAGCGCTTGCGCATGGTGCCGATGAGCTGGAGCACCGTGGTGTACCCGGCCATCGACTCAACCAGGGTCTTGGTGTCGGACAGCTCCACCACCGCCTTGAGCGGCCACTCCCGCGCCAGCTCGCTGTTCGCGCTCTTTGGCCGCACGTGCGCAATCACGGGCACTCCGCGCGCGAGCGCCTGTCGCATCACCGTGCGCCCTGTGGCTCCGGTGGCTCCTGCGACGAACAGGTGACGGGACGGCGTTTCCATGTGGCGCTCCGGTGAGGGGACGGCGGGACGCCGCCTCTTTCATCACACGGAGGGGAGCGTGCCCAGCACGGCGTGCGTCAAGGCTTCAGCTCGTGCCGGGTACAGGACGGGACTCCCGAGCCCCGACAGGCTCAGCGCGCCGCCCGCCCCGCGCCGACCTCCTTCGCGTGCTCCAGGTCTTCGAGAAAGAACGCCTCCATGCTCCGCGCGGCCTCGTCGTCCTCCAGCACGAGCGAGCCCTCTTCCAGCACGTTGAAGGACAGTGGGTCGTAGTTGATGGAGCCCACCAGCACGAGCCGGTCATCCACCAGCATCGTCTTCGCGTGCATCATCGTCGGCTGGTATTCCCAGATGCGCACGCCCGCCTCCAGCAACTCGTCATACGCCGCGCGCTGGGCCACGGTGATGACCCGCTGGTCATTCAAGTCCCCGGGAGCCAGCACCCGCACGTCCACTCCGGCCCGGGCTCGCTCCACCAACTGCTTCAACAGCGCATCGTTCGGCGTGAAGTACGACTGCGCTATCCACAGCCGCTTCTGCGCCGCGCGCACCATGAGCTGGGTGAGCCGCTCGGCGCGCGTCACCTCGGGATTCGCGGTGCTGCCCACGAAGGCGGCCCAGCCCTCGCCCGCGCCGTCCAGTCCAGGCGCCGGCTCGGAGAGTGTGGGGAAGTCGCTCGCGGGCAGCAATTCGCCGTTGGTCTCCTGCCAGTTCTCCGCGAAGGCCTGCTGCATCTGCGCCACCACGGGGCCCCGTACCCACGCGTTGGTGTCTCGCCACTCCTTCTCCTTCAGCCCTTCGCCCAACCACTCGTCCTGGATGGCCAGTCCGCCGGTAATCGCCACCCGGCCGTCGACGATGACCAGCTTGCGGTGGTTGCGCGCCAGGTTCTCGTCCGCGGGCAGCGGGCGGAACAGGTGCGCGCGGCAGCCGGCCGCCTCCAGCCGGGGCTTCAGCTGTGCCTCGAAGGTGGGGCTGCCCAGCGGATCCACCAGCACCCGGCACGCCACGCCGTCACGGGCCCGCTCCGTCAGTACCTTCAGCACCTGGTCCGACGCGCGCCCCGGCCTCCAGATGAACATCACGATGTTGATGGACGTCTTTGCCTGCTTCAGCTCGTCGGTGATGGCCTCGAAGACGGCGCCGTTGTTCGCCCACCGGATGTGATTGCCCGGCACCATCCGCACGCCCACCGTCTGGTAGAGCGCCACCGCGAGCCCCGGGCCGTGCGAGCCCACCGGCCCTGTCAGCTCGAACGGGCGGGACCGCTCCTTCGAGCAGCCGGCCGCGCATCCCGTCAGCACCGCCGCCGCCACCGCCACCGCCGCCCATCGCCGCATGCGCCCGACCCCCAGGCCTGGGAAGTAGGTACCCCCGGGGGGCGCGTCACCCTGTGGGACAGGGACACCGTCAACGGCTGAGCATCCCAACGGCCTGAAGCCACTGCGCCGGGGCCCGGACCGGGGGCGTCACTTCAGGATGCAGGCCGCGAGGACGCGCTGCACCTCGAGGATGTTCGAGTTCTTCCGGAACTGCTTGAGGATGGGCTCACCGCCGCCGGACACCCAGATGCGCAACTCCGCCTCCGCGTCGAACGTGCCGGCCGTCTCGATGGAGAAGCGCGTAATCGACTTGTAGGGCAGCGACAGGTACTCCGCCTTGGAGCCGGTGAGCCCCTGTTTGTCGACGAGGATGAGCCGCTTGTCGGTGAAGACCCACAAGTCCCTCACCACCTTGAAGGCCTTCTCCACGCGCTCGGTGGGGGCGAGGACCTGCCCTACCTCCTCCTGCAGCTTCGCGGCGTCCACTTCGGATGCGGTGCCCAGCATTGCGTCGAGAAGACCCATGGCGTGTTTCCTCCAGGAACGGGCGTGCCTTGCCCACACCGTACCAACCCCCAGGCGGGGCGGCGGAAGAAGGCGCCGCGGCCTGTCACCGGACCGCCAGGCCGCGACCTGTCGCCGGACTGCCCGTGCCAGCGTCCACGGAGGCGCGGCTCCCCGTCGGAGTGGCCCCCTGGCGCCCGGCCGCTCGCATGCCCCCACCGGGAGACTCCGGGGCGGAGTTCCCTGTTGGACTCTTCGGGGCGGGCGTGGAGGCCCGTCAGCCCTCCGTCCAGACTGTCCGGTGGGAGGGCGAGGAGGCGGTGTACGACATCGCGTGGACCTGAGCATGGGAGGACGGGCCGTGGTAGTCACTGGCGCCGCATGTCCACGCCCTCCTCCTCGACGCCCTCGTCCGCAGGCTTCTCGGACACCCAGGTCCAGCTCTCCTCCACGCTCCGCGCCCTGGCGGCGCGGCTGCCGGAGTCACTCACCGTCCGTGAGTTGATGCAGGCCTGTGGCGAGCAGGGGCTGCTGCTCTTCTGCTGCATCCTCACGTTCCCCTTCCTCCTGCCGGTGTCGATTCCGGGCGTGTCCACGGTGTTCGGCGCGCTCATCGTCCTCATCGGCGTGGGCGTGACGTTCAACCGGATGCCGTGGCTGCCGCGGAAGCTGCTGGAGAAGCCGCTCACGCGCGCGAGCCTCGGCCCCGCGCTGGACAAGGGCGCCGACGTCTTCTCCAAGTACGTGGACCGGCTGAGCAAGCCGCGCCTGCTGGCCCTCACCCATGGCTCCAGCACCAACCGCTTCAACGGCTTCATGCTCTTCGCGGCGGGCCTGCTGCTCATGGCGCCGTTCGGCTTCGTGCCGTTCAGCAACACGCTGCCCGCGCTCGCGGCCCTCTTCTTCGCCATCGGCATCCTGCAGCGCGACGGCTACTTCATCCTCATGGGCCACGGCATGACGCTGGGCACCGTCGTCTACTTCACCGCCCTCATCTACGGCGCCATCCAGGGCGGCCGGGGTCTGGCCAGCCTCATCGGCGGCTGAGCCTCCGCCCGGTTGCCAGAGGGGCCGCCACCGGCCCCCGCTCCGGGTGAGATTGTTTCTGAATCAATATGTTTCGCAGGTGTCGTGACGCGCTGGGTCCTTGATTCAACCCGCGCGGTTTCTCGCGTTATCGGTATCATGCGCGGCGGGCGGCCCCCCCATGCGTCAACCTCCTCTCGAACCCCAGCTCCGTCCGGAGGACCCGGTGCGTCGTCCCATGGACGGCGAGGTGGTGGGCGGCCGCTACCGCATCCTCGGCTTCCTCGGGCGGGGCGGAGCGGGCACCGTGTGGCGGGCGCAGGACCTGCTCGCCGGCCCCGTCGCCGTGAAGCGGCTGCACCGGACGCTGGAGGACCTGGCGCGGCTGCCGTCGGGGGCGAGCACCCCTTCCTTCGCCGCGCGCCATGAGATGGCGCTGTCGCTGGCGCACGAGTTCCAGACGCTCGCGTCGGTGCGTCACCCGCACGTCATCAGCGTGCTCGACTACGGCTTCGACGCCGAGCGCCGGCCGTACCTGGCCATGGACCTGCTGGAGGACGCCCAGCACCTGGTGCAGGCCGGCGCGGGCCAGCCGCTGGCCACGCAGGTGGACCTGCTGCTGCAGACGCTGAAGGCGCTCGCGTACCTGCACCGGCGCGGCATCATCCACCGCGACCTCAAGCCCGCCAATGTGCTGGTGGCCCACGGGCAGGTGAAGGTGCTGGACTTCGGGCTCGCGGTGGGTCGCGAGCATGTGCACCGCGCGCAGCCGGGAGGGACACCGGGCTACCTCGCGCCGGAGCTGTTCGAGGACCAGCCGCCCTCGGAGGTGACGGACCTCTTCAGCGTGGGCGCCATGGCGTGCCAGATGATGTTCCACCGGCTGCCGCACGCCGGGAAGGTGGAGGCCCCGCCGGGCTTCCCCCTCGCGCTCAAGGCGCTGCTGGAGCGGCTGGTGTCGCCGGACGCGAGGCTGCGGCCGCGCGGCGCGAACGAGGTGATTGCCGCGCTCTGCGCCGCCACCGGCCAGCCCCTGCCGCAGGAGTCCGCCGCCACGCGCGAGAGCTTCCTCCAGGCCGCGCGCTACGTGGGCCGCGCCCGGGAGCAGGTGCGGCTGTCGGGCGTGCTGGAGGACGCGCGCCGGGGCCACGGCGCCGCGTGGCTGGTGGGCGGGGAGAGTGGCGTCGGCAAGTCGCGGCTCCTGGAGGAGCTGCGCGCGCTGGCGCTGGTGCGGGGCGCGGTGGTGCTGCGCGGCCAGGCGGTGGCCGCCGGCAGCAGCCCGTACCAGGAGTGGCGTCCGGTGGTGCGCTGGCTGTCCATCCTCACGACGCTGGACGAGCGCGAGGCCAGCATCCTCAAGCCGCTGGTGCCGGACCTGGAGGCGCTGCTGGGCCACTCCGTGCCGGACCCGGCCGAGCTGGGCGCGGAGATGGCGCAGGCGCGACTGCTCCAGGTGGTGGAGGACGTCTTCGCGCGGCTGGAGCAGCCCACGGTGGTCATCCTGGAGGACCTGCAGTGGGCGCGCAGCGAGTCGCTGCACCTGCTCTCCCGCCTCGCCATGCGCGCGACGGGGCAGCGGCTGCTCCTGCTGGGCAGCTTCCGCGACGACGAGGCGCCCGCGCTGCCGTCCCAGCTCCCGGGCCTGGAGCTGCTGCGGCTGCCCCGGCTGGACGCGGTGGAGATTTCCATCCTCAGCCAGTCGATGATTGGCGCGCCCGGCGCGAGGCCGCACCTGGTGGAGCTGCTGCGCCGCGAGACGGAGGGCAATCCCTTCTTCCTCGTGGAGGTGGTGCGCGCCCTGGCGGAGGAGGCTGGTGGGCTCGACAGGCTGGGCGACATGTCGCTGCCGGAGCGGGTGGTCGCGGGAGGCGTGCGCCGGCTGGTGCAGCGCCGGTTGGAGAAGGTGCCCGCGCCGCACCGGGATTTGCTCCGCGTGGCCGCCACCCATGGCCGCCATGTGGACGTGGCGCTGCTGCGGAAGGCGGCGCCCAGGGTGGACGTGGAGCGCTGGCTGACGGACTGTGCGGCGGCGGCGGTGCTGGACGTCGCGGACGGCCGCTGGCGCTTCGCGCACGACAAGCTGCGCGAGGGTGTGCTGGAGGAGCTGCCCGCCACGGAGCGTCCCGGGCTGCACCGCCGCGTGGCGGAGGCGCTGGAGGCGTCGCACGGCGGCGGCTCGGAGTGGACAGCGGCGCTCTGCTACCACTGGGGCGCGGCGGGCGACGAGGTGCGCGAGGCGGAGTACGCGCGGCGCGCCGGAGAGGATGCGCTGCGGCTGGGCGCGTGCCGCGAGGCGGTGCCCTTCCTGACCCGTGCGCTGGAGCGGGTGTCCGCGCGGGGGGGAGACCCCATCGCCCTGGGCCACCTGGAGGCGCTGCTGGCCGAGGCCCGCTTCCAGCTCGGGGAGCTGCAGGCGTTCCGCACGCATGCGGAGCAGGCGCTGCGTCACTTCGGCTGGCGGGTGCCGTCCAGCCGCATGGGCTGGGCGCTGGCCACGCTGGGACAGGTGATGCTGCGGCTGGCGCAGAGCGCCCGGCCGGAGGCGTATGACGAGGAGTCGGAGGAGCGGCGTCGGATGCGGCGGGTGGCGGGCCGGTTGCTGATGCGGCTCACCGACGCGTTCATCTACGCGCAGGAGGCGCTGCCGGTGCTCTGGTCCGGCCTGCGCACGCTGAACCTGTGCGAGCCCGCGGGCGCGTCGTCGGAGCTGGCGCGCGGCTACACCAACATGGCGGTGGTGGCGGGCACGGTGCCGGTGCACCCGGTGGCGGAGGCGTGGGTGGACCGCGCGCGGGACGTGGCCGAGCGCGTGGGCAGCCCCGCGGACCTGGCCTACGTGCTGTGCCGCAACGCCGTGTATGGCGCGTACGTGGCGCGGTGGGCGGAGGTGGAGGCGGCGCTGGGGCGCGCCATCAGCATCGTCGACTCGGTGGGTGACTTGCGGTTGGCGGAGGAGTGCCGGGCGCTGCTGACGGTGACGTTCCTCTACCAGGGGAAGTTCTCCCAGGGCCTGCCGCTGATGGCGTGGCTGGAGGGCTCGGCGCGGCGGCGGGGGGCGCTCCAGACGCAGCACTGGGCGCTGCACTACCAGGCGCACATCCACCTGAGGTTGGGCCAGCAGGACAAGGCGCGCGCCGCGCTGGAGGAGACGCTGGCGTGGACGGAGGCGCAGGGCGGCCTCACGGACCGCATCATCGTGGACGCCACGCTGGCGCTGCTGCGGCTGCGCGAGGGCAATGCCCGCGGGGCCCGTGAGGCGGCGGAGAAGGCGCTGGCGAAGCTGTCGGCTGGCAAGCCGGTGGCGCACTTCGTCTACTTCGGCGTCATGGCCGTGGCGGAGGTGCTGCTGACGCTGTGGGAGCGCGACGGCGGGGTGGACGCCACGCTGGAGGGCAGCGCGAAGGCGGCCTGCAAGGCGGTGGACGCGTTCGCGAAGGTGTTCCCCTTCGGGAGGCCGGCGGCCCTGCTGTGGCGCGGGAACGAGGCGTGGGCGTCGGGGGACGCGCCGCGCGCGTGGGAGATGTGGCGACGGTGCATCACCGTGGCGGCGAAGAAGGGCACGACCTACGAGGAGGCGCGGGCGCGGCTCGAGCTGGCGCGGCACCTGCCTCCGGAGGACCCGGCGCGGCGGATGCATCTGCAGCGCGCGGTGGAGCTGTTCACGGAGCTCGGCACCCGGGATGAGCTGGCCTGGACGCGGGCGGAGGCGGTCCGGAGCGCATGACGGGAGTCTTCGTCCGGGAAGTCCCGCTGCTGACCTGTCCGGCCTGTGCCGGCACGCTGGTGTTCCACGGGCAGGAGCGCGACGGCCGCGTCTTCGACGGCGGGCTGCGCTGTGGCGGCTGCGGCGAGGCCTGGAAGGTGGAGCGTGGCCTGGCGCGGCTGTATCGCGAGGACGCGGTGCGCGGCACGGACCGGCTGATGCGCGTCATCTACGACGGGCTGCCGGTGCTGCATGACCCGCTGACGGCGGTGCTGACGCCGCTGCTCCAGTCTGTCACCGAGTCGCGGATGCGGGACAGGTACATGCGCCGGTTGGAGTTGGCGACGCTGACGCCTCGCGAGGACGGGCAGCCGGTGCGGGTGCTGGAGGTGGGGGTGGGCTCGGGGGCGAACCTGCCGCTCATCCGGAGGGAGCTGGCACACGGGCTGGACGTGGAGGTGTGGGGTGTGGACCTGAGCGAGGGGATGTTGAAGCACTGCCGGCGGCGGGTGCGGCGCGCGGCGTACTCGAATGTGCGGCTGATGATGGCGGACGCGCACGCGCTGCCCTTCCCGGATGGAATGTTCGACCGGGTGCTGCACGTGGGAGGGATTGGCGGGTACCGGCAGCCGGCCAGGGCGCTGGCGGAGATGGCGCGCGTGGCGCGGCGTGGGACTCCGCTGGTGGTGGTGGACGAGCAGTTGGACCCGGCCTTCCGCCCCTCGCTGCTCCAGCGCGCGGCGTTCCGGGCGATTACGTTCTACTCGAAGGACCCGCACTGTCCTCGGGAGCTGCTGCCACACGGCGCCGTGTCTGTGATTGAGGAGCAGGTGGCGCCGTTCTACTACTGCCTGTCGTTCCGGATGCCGGACGCGGGGGCGCAGCCGCCGGAGTCGCGTAGCGCCTGATTCAGGGCACGGGAGGACACTGCGCGGGCTCCTCCACCCCATCCCGGGGCCCAGAGCGGCTGGAACGACTGTTCCTTCCCCGCTCGTCGGTGGGAAGGGGGCGGCGGAAGGAACTCCGCGTGGGCGGCCGCTGCCCGGACGGCCGGCGCTCGTGCGTGGGCTCGCCGCAAGTTTCGGGTCGCCTCGGTGGTGCGGATGCGGCATCTCCCCTGGTGGGACTGACCTCGGAAGGGCGCACCGTCATGGATTCCACAGCGACGAGATCTGAGACAACACCGCGCAGGGTGGCCGCTGCCCTCCGCCGGAAGGCGCCCACCATCTCCGAGCGCGTGGCGGGACTCGACTGGGAGCGCATCGCAGTGGACCTGGACACACAGGGCTGCGCCACCGTGGGCTCGCTGCTTTCCCTCGCGGAGTGCACGGCGCTCGCGGAGACCTATGCCTCGGACACCGCGTTCCGCAGCCGTGTCGTCATGGCGCGGCACGGCTTCGGGCGTGGTGAGTACAAGTACTTTGCCTATCCGCTCCCCGACACGGTCTCCAGCCTCCGTGCGGCGCTGTATCCTCCGCTCTCGGGCATTGCCAATCGGTGGAACGAGACGATGGGAATCGACGTGCGCTACCCGGACGCGCATGCGGCCTTCCTCGCACGCTGTCATGACGCCGGGCAGACGCGGCCGACGCCGCTGCTCCTCCAATACGGTGAAGGCGACTACAACTGCCTCCACCAGGACCTCTACGGGGAGCACGTCTTCCCGCTCCAGGTCGCCTTCCTCCTCTCCGTTCCGGGACAGGACTTCACCGGCGGCGAGTTCGTGCTCACCGAGCAACGTCCCCGCATGCAGTCCCGCGCGGAGGTGGTGCCGCTGGGCCAGGGGGACGCCGTCATCTTCCCGGTGCATCACCGGCCCGTGAAGGGCACTCGTGGGTACTACCGCGTCAACCTGCGCCATGGCGTGAGTCGGCTGCGCTCTGGCCGCCGCCACACACTCGGCGTCATCTTCCACGATGCGAGCTGACGTGGCCGTGGTGGGGACTCCCGCCCTGGCACTCCAGCTCGGTCCAATCCAGCGGCGCCGTGCTGTTCCTGGAGGGTCCGCCTGGGAAGGACGGCAGTTGACAGTTCGCTCATACCCGAGGCTCCTTGGCGCGCTCGGACTCCGGGGCTGAATTCAGCGTGCGGTCCGTTTCGTGAGAGCCCGTCGTTGAGCAGTGGGGGGAGTGCCATGCCGATGCCGGAACAGTTTCAAGCTCCGAAGGTCCGCACCATTGACGTCCAGCTCAAGGCAGGCTTCGGAGAGGCTTGGCTCAGGCTGCAGGTCACCGAGCTCGGTGGGGCCGGGTGGAGCGTGTGCCCCGTCCCATTCAATCTCCAGTGTGACGAGTTCGACGTGGTGCCCGAGACGGACGTCGAGCCCGCCCGCGCCTGGGATTTCGCGCGCGAGCTCCGGGCCTGCGATGGCGTCGTGGATGCCGAGCCCACCTTCGAGGTGCTCTATGCGGAGCCGCGCGCGCAGGCGTTCACCGGGGTGGACCCCGACATCATCAGGTCCCCGCAGTTGCTCGAAAGCCTCGGTGGGCCCGCGGAGTCAGGGGGCGCCTACGACTGGAGCGTGAAGCTCGTCCAGGCGGAAGAGGCCTGGGAGCTCCCTGGCGGCGTGGCTCGCCAGGGGCAGGGCATCCGCATCGGCCACCCCGATAGCGGCTACGAGCAGCACGCGGAGCTCGGGACGCGGTTCAATCCGGTGCCTGGCTGGGACTTCATCGAGCAGGCGCGTCCGACGCAGAACCCGGGCGGTGACCACGGGCTTCGCACGGCGAGCGTCATCTCGAGCGCCGACAACCGCCCCCAGCCCTCGGTCACCGGCATCGCGCCAGGAGCCGAGGTCATCCCCCTGCGGGTGACGAAGCCACATGGATTCATTCCGGCGCCCGTGTTGTTCGAGACCGGCACGGACCGTCTCCGCGACGCCATCTGGTATGCGCTCGAGCATGGGTTCCATGTGCTCAGCATCAGCCTCGGGTGGCTGCCGAACGCAGGGCTGCACCGGGCCATTCAGGAGGCGGTGAAGGGCAACATCATCGTCATCTCGGCCGCGGGCAACCACACGGGACGCGTGGTCGTCTGGCCCGCGGCCTATCCCGAGGTCATCGCGATGGCGGCCTGCACCGCGCAGCGCACCCCGTGGCAGGGCTCGGCCCGAGGTCCCGCCGTCGATGCCACCGGCCCGGGAGAGGGCGTGTGGACCGCCGACATGGAGAAGTACGTGGCCCCCAGCAGTGGCACCTCGTACGCGGTGGCGACGGTCGCCGGCATCGCGGCGCTCTGGCTCGCGCACCACGGCCGCGACAACCTGCTCGCCCGGTACAAGGACGGTCCACGACTCTCCCAGGTGTTCAGGCACATGCTGCGGGCGAGCTGCCAGCCCTGGGAGCAGAGTGAGGCCCTCTGGGGCGCGGGCATCGTGAATGCCCTCGAGTGCCTCAAGACGCCGCTGCCGGAGTTTCCCGCGCCTGAGCGCGCAGGGACGATGGCGACGAGCAGGGCAGCCCTCACTGCGGAGCGGCTCGAGGACGCCTTCCCTGCCATTCCCGAGCCGAGGCTCCACCAGCACCTGGCCCGCGTGCTCGGCGTGGACGGCAAGGCAGTCCCGAAGCTGCTCGCCGAGCATGGGCGGGAGCTGCGCTTCTGGCTGTTGACGCAACCCGGCTTCCGCCGCGCACTCGCAGAGTCCTCCGTCCCCGCGCTGGAGACGTCCAGAGGGGCGGAGCGCCCGACGCTGCCGCGATTCTCGGACGGGCTGAGCAAAGCCCTGCGCGAGGCACGCCTCACGGATTGAGCACCCGTCCCTCCCATCGCGGCTAACATGCGCCGCCGAGGTGGACGGGCGCGCGATGGACTATCAGGCGATTCTCACCGAGGTGATGGCGGCGGTCCGGCCGGTGGTGGGGCAGGGACGGGTGGCCAACTACATCCCCGCGCTCGCGGCGGTGGACCCGGGCCGCTTCGGCATGGCGCTGGCCACCGTGGACGGCGAGGTGTTTGGCGTGGGCGACTGGCGCATGCCCTTCTCCATCCAGAGCATCTCCAAGGTCTTCACGCTGGCCCTCGCGCTGGCCCGGGATGGGGATGCCGTCTGGCGCCGCGTGGGCAAGGAGCCCTCGGGCAATCCCTTCAACTCGCTGGTCCAGCTCGAATACGAGCAGGGCGTCCCTCGCAACCCGTTCATCAACGCGGGGGCGCTAGTCATCACGGACCGGTTGCTCAGCCTCACCGGCGATGCCCGCGGCGTGCTGCGCGACTTCCTCCGCGCGGAGAGTGGCAACCCCACGCTGGACTTCGACCCCGGCGTCGCCGCCTCGGAGGCCGAGCACGGCCACCGCAACTCCGCCCTGGCCCACTTCATGGCCAGCTACGGCAACATGGAGAATCCCGTCGCCCGGGTGCTGGAGCACTACTTCTGGCAGTGCTCCCTGGCCGCGAGCTGCGCGGACCTCGCGCGCGCCTGCGGCTTCCTCGCCCGCCATGGCCAGCGCGCCAGCGGGGAACGGCTGCTCACCCGGAGCCAGGCCAAGCAGGTGAATGCGGTCATGCTCACCTGTGGCACGTATGACGCCGCCGGAGAGTTCGCCTACCGCGTCGGCCTGCCCGGAAAGAGCGGAGTGGGGGGCGGCATCATCGCCATCATTCCCAATCGCTGTGGCCTGTGCGTGTGGAGCCCCGGGCTCGACTCACGTGGAAACTCGATGGCCGGTGTGGAAGCGCTGGACCGCTTCACCACCCTCACCGGCCTCTCGGTGTTCTGACGTCAGGGATTGAGCACCAGGTCGATGAGCCTCAGCGTCATGCCACCCGTGAAGTCGATGGTGGCCCCGTTGAACCACGCCGCGTCCTCACCCGCGAGCACGGTGACGAAGCGGGCCACCTCCTCCACCGTGCACATGCGTCCGGCGGGGTTCATCCGCGAGTGCATGGCCTCCAGTCGCGCCAGCGCCTCCGGCGAGTACACATGCCGCAGCGCGGGCGTCATCACCGTGCCGAACTTGAGCAGGTTGACGCGGTGCCCGAGCGGCCCCAGCTCCACCGCGAGGTGGCGCACGTACATCTCCAGCGCCGCCTTCGACGCGCTGACGAGGCCCGTGTTGGACAGGTGCGTCTCGTCCAGCGGGTTCTGCAAGCCGAGCAGCCGCGCCTCGGGTGCCAGCATGTCCGCCGCCACCAGCGCCTGCGCCCAGTACACGAACGAGTGCGCCATGGTGTCGAAGGTGCGGCGGATGCGCCGCGCGTGCAGCCGGTCCTCACCCTCGGACAGGAACTGTCCCACCGAGGCCCCGGCAATCGAGTGGACGAACAGCTTCACGCTGCGCGTCCCCGCCACCCGCCGCAGCGCCTCCACGCCCGCCTCCGCTGCCTCGGGCGTGGACGCGTCCGCCTGCGACATCACCGCGCGGCGCCCGGCCTCCTGGACTACCTGCTCCACCCGCGCCGCGCTGTCCGCGTAGCGCCCCCGGTGCACACCGAACACGTCCAGCCCGGGGCTGCGCGCTACCGCTTCCGCGATGGCAGCTCCCGTGCCGGAAGAGGCTCCCAGTACAAGTGCCCATTGGGAGCTGCCTGTCTCCTCCTCGTCCTCCATGCTGCTCACGTCCTTCTGCCTTGCCTGCCCCCCGCCGCGCTCAGCTGGCTTGCTCGCGCGCCGTGTCCAAGAGGGCCTGCACCGCGCCCGCGACCTCATGATGAACCGCCAGCATCGACGCCCTGTCGCTCGCGTCGAAGCCCGGCTCCAGGTGGCGCGTCAGCGGCTCGCCCACCCATTGCCTCATCTTCACTGGGAAAGGCAGCGAGAAGGGCCAGACGCCCGTGGCTCCAATGCCCAGCCACAACGGCAGCCGTGCCGGCATTCCCAGCCGGCGTCCTAACGCATATCCATCATTGAGGCCCACGTACGCATCGTCCATTCCACTGCCACCCACAGGCACAATGGGCAGTCGGTAACGCACCGCGAGGCGCAGGTAACCCAGGCGCTCGCCCCAGTCCACGCGGTAGCGCTGGCGGAAGCTCCGGCAGCCCTCGCGCGTGCCACCGGGTTGCAATAGTATATGCTCGCCGCGCGCTACCGCCTCCGCCAGTCGCGGGTCATCCCCGGTGACGAAGCCCAGCCCGTCCGCCACCGCGCGCATGCCAGGAATCCGGTCGAACGCGCCATGCGCCACGCCATGCGGCAGGTAGCCCAGGCGCTCGTGGAGCGTCACCGTCAGCATGCACAGGTCCATGGCCAGCGGCCGCCCGTGGTAGCCGACGATGAGCTTGGCGCCGGGCCGCAGCAGCGGCTCCAGGTTCACCACCTCATAGCGGTGGTAGCGGCGCAGCAGCCGGAAGGCGGCCAGCCACGTGGCCAGCGGCAGCCCGCCCGCGCGCTTCATCCCCCCACCCGGTACAGCACCGCGCCGTGCGCCACGCCCGCGCCCACCCCCACCATGAGAATCCTGTCCCCGGGCTTCACCGGCCGCGTGCGCAGCAGCCTGTCCAACCCCAACCCCAGCGACGCCGAGCCCACGCTGCCCACCGTGTCCACCACGCGCACGCCACGCTCCGGTGCCACGTCCATGGCCCCGAGGATGGCCTCCAGCATGCTCCCGTTGGGCTGGTGCGTGAGCACCCACTCCACGTCGCCGAGCGCCACACCCGCCTCGTCCAGCACCGTGCGCGAGGCCCGCAGCAGCGCGTCCAGCGCCACGCGCGTCATCTCCTTGCTGGGCGTGAGGAAGCGCATCCGCTCCAGCTTCCCGGTGACGTGGGGGTTCTCCAGCACCACGTCCGTCGGGAAGGTGCCGTCGTTGCCCAGGGCCACGCCCAGCACGCCCTCGCCGGGCCGCGCCGCGCCCAGCACCGCCGCCGCCGCCGCGTCGCCCAGCACCAGGTACGGGCGCGGGTCCTCCGGGGTGGTGGTGCGCGACAGCAACTCCACCGAGACGATGCCCACCGGCCCCAGCCCCGTCGCCACCGAGCGGGCCGCCAGGTCGAAGGCGCTCAGGAAGCCCATGCACGCGTTGCTCAGGTCCATGGCGTCACAGCTCCCCGCCAGCCCCAGCCCCGCCGCCACCCGGTTGGCCGTGGCGGGCGTGGTGACGTCGCCGCCCATGGAGGTGACGCAGAGGATGCGGCGCAGCGCCTTCGCCTCCAGCCCCGCCGCCTCCAGCGCGCCGCGCAGCGCCGCCACCGCCACGTCCGCCGCCTTCGTGCCCGGAGGCGCGAAGTGTCGGGTCCGGATGCCCGTCTTGCGCTCCACCTCCGCGGCGTCGCGCCCCACGCGCGCGCACAGCTCCGCCGTCGTTACCGCCTGCCCGGGGAGGACACTCGACGTGCCCAGGATGCGAACGGGAATCATGCGGCCTGTTGTCCGTCGGAGCGCGGCTTCAGGCAAGAGGCGCGCGTCTTTACCTGGCACCAGTGCGCCTTCAGCTCCTCCAGCTTCCGCGCCAGGGCCGCGTCCCCGGCCGCGCGCTCGAGGATGTCCCGCGCGCGGGTGAAGTCCATGGCCGTGAGCAGCGGCATCTCCGCCGAGTCGATGTCGTAGCTGACGTCCGCGAGCAGCGCCTCCGAGTCTCCGCTGCGGTGCAGCAGCAGCACGCCGCTGGCCATCAGGTCCAGCGCCCGTGACAGTGGATTGAGGCCCGCCAGGAAGCGGCCCAGGCCCGTGCGGGGCATGCGCGCCGACTCCCGGACGCCGAAGGGGAAGATGTTGCTGGAGAAGATGACGTCCGCCCCCGCGCCCAGCAGCACGTTGGCCGGCACCATGCTGGTGAAGGCGCCGTCCACGTACCGCGCGGGTGGCACCAGCGTGGGCCCGAAGACGCCCGGCGCCGACCCGCTGGCGCGCACGCCCAGCGCCACCGGCCCCTGCTCCAGCGCCACGCAGTCCCCCGTGGTCAGGTCCGTCGCCACCGGGAGGAAGCGGATGGCCAGCTCCTCCAGCGAGGTGCTTCGCAAGTCCTGCGCCACGAAGCGCTCCAGCGAGTACGACGTCACCATCGCCGCCGTGGTCGCCATGGAGAGCTGGCGATTCATGGCCCGCTCCTCCAGCCGCAGCAGCCCCTCCAGGCCACTCTTCCCGTCCAGCGCGGTGCCGCAGAAGTACGCCCCCACCAGCGAGCCCATGCTGGCCCCGCTGATGATGTCGATGGGGATGCCCTGGCCCACCAGCCAGCGCAGGATGTGCACGTGGTAGAAGCCCCACACGCCGCCACCGCTGAGCGCCAGCCCCACGCGCCGATGCGTCAGCGCCCTCCCCCAGCGTGACAGCGCGTCCAGCTCCGCGTCGGTCAGCTCCAATTCCTCCAGCGTCCGCTCGTCCACCGGCAGCCGCGCCAGCCGCGCCACGTCCAGCCGCAGCCAGCAGGCCGGCAGCACATGCGTGTCCGCCGCCGTCCCTTCCCGCTGTGGCTGGCCGCCGAGCACCGCGCCGCGCGACGGACGCTCGGGGTCGATGACCACCGTGGGCAGCACGCGAGCACCGCCGGTGAGCGGGGGCCGCGCCCGCGAGGGGCCGGAGACCAGCCGCACCGTCTTGCCCAGCTGCACCGCGTCGGTGACGTGGCAGCCGTCCAAAAAGACGTAGTGCGCGCCACACCGCCGCGCGAGTCGGTGGAGCACCTCCGCGTCCACCCGGCCCGGTGCGCCAGGGAGCGTGGCACGCAGGACGCCGTCCGCGCCCAGGGACACCGAGTCGTCCCTCGCGCCCGAGCCCGCCTCCGTGCGCAGCACCAGCACCCGGTCCCCGAAGTCGTGGGCGATGGCCTTGGCCACCAGCGAGATGAGCGTGGACAGCGGCGCGTCCCGCGAATCACTCTCGAAGGCCACCACCTCCGCCTGGGAGCGGAGGTCCTCCGGCACCGACAGGTGGGTGTCCACGGGGCCCACGTCCTGCCGTGGCTCCTCGTGGGCGTGCACCAGCGATGTGACTGCGTCCCGGGGGAAGAAGAGGCCACTCGAATGCGAGACGGCGCGCGCGGTGACGGCATACCTCCCGCCCACCGTCTCGAAGCCCAGCGGTGTGCCGGGGCGCAGCGTCAGCAGCGGCTCGCCGCCCCGGCACACGTCCAGCTCGCCATCCAGCAGCAGGAAGCAGCCCTCGGCGTCCCGGTCCTCCTCGCAGAGCACCGTGCCCTGCTTCCAGGTGGCCGCCCGCCCCTGCTCCAGCAACCGCAGCAGGACGGTGTTGCTGGTGTGCCGCAGCGCGGGCGAGCGCTTGAGCGCGTAGAGCCGTCTGCGCTGGACATCGAGGCGTGTGGAGTTTGCCATTGAGGTTTCAAAGAATAACGAAACCTCTCCAGCGCCGCATACGGGTCGCAAGTGCCCCGTGTCTCTTTCACTCGGGCCTCGCGTGGTTTCCGTGTTTCACGCGGACTGCGGCTCGGGCGGGGTGGTGGGAGGTGTTGAGCGTGTGCGCAAGCCCTTCACCAGCACATACAGCACGGGGATGAAGATGAGGTTGACAAAGGTGGACAGCAGCATGCCCCCGAAGACAGTGGTGCCCAATGACTTGCGCGCGGAGGCGCCCGCGCCAGTGGCCAGCACCAGCGGCACCACGCCCATGAGAAAGGCGAAGGAAGTCATGAGGATGGGGCGCAGGCGCGTCTGCGCGGAGTGGATGGCGGCCTCCACCACGCTGCGTCCTTCCTGGCGGAGCTGCTCGGCGAACTCGACGATGAGGATGGCATTCTTGCTGGACAGGCCCACCAGCATGACGAGTCCCACCTGGCAGAACACGTCGTTCTGCAGGCCGCGCAAATTTTGCAGGCCCAGCGCGCCCAGCATGGCCACCGGCACGCCCAGGAGGATGACGGCGGGCAGGGTGAAGCTCTCGTACTGCGCCGACAGCACGAGGAACACGAAGATGATGCCCAGGCCGAAGATGAGCAGCACGCTGCTGCCGGCCTGCTTCTGCTCCTGGGACAGGCCCGTCCACTCGAAGGTGTAGCCCGCCGGCAGGGACTCGCGGGCCACCCGCTCCATGGCGTCCAGCGCCTGCCCGGTGCTGGAGCCTGGCGCCGCCTGTCCATTCAGCCCCGCGGAGCGATAGAGGTTGTAGTGCTGGATGTTCTGCGCGCTGGTAATCGGCCGCACCTTCACCAGGGACTCCAGCGGCACCATCTGCCCGGCCGACGAGCGCACGTAGAGCGCGTCGATGTCCTTCGGCTCGTTGCGGAACGGGACGGCCGCCTGCACGTAGACGCGGTACACGCGGCTGGCGAAGGTGAAGTCATTGACGTACTGGCTGCCCAGGTAGACCTGCATCGTGGAGAACACCGCGTCCAGCGGCACGCCCAGCGCCAGCGCCTTCTCGCGGTCCACCTCCACGTCCAGCAGCGGCGTGTTGGCGGTGAAGGAGGAGAAGACGCCCCGCAGCCCCGGGTCCTGGCTGGCGCGCGACACCAGGGCCTCCGTCGTCTGCGCCAATTCCGCCAGCGAGCGACCGCCCTGCTGGTCCTCGAGGACGAACTCGAAGCCGCCCACGCTGCCCACGCCGCGGATGGCGGGGGGCTCGAAGGGCAGCACCCGCGCGCCGCCAATGCCAATCAGCGGGCCGCGCAGTCGCTCCACGATGCCGGCCACGCTCTGCTCCTGCTCCTCGCGCTCGTCCCACGGGCGCAGGTTGACGAAGAGGGTGCCGTAGTTGGCGCCGGTGCCCAGCAGCGAGAAGCCGCCCACGGTGAAGATGTCCGCCACCTCCGGCTGCTGGCGCAGCACGTCCTCCGCCTGGAGGAGCACCTGACGTGTGTAGTCCAGCGAGGTGCCTTCCGGGCCCTGCACGGCGACGATGAGGTAGCCCTGGTCCTCGCCTGGGATGAAGCCGGCGGGCGTGAGCCGGTAGACGACGAGGGTGCCAACGAGGCACACCACGAAGGCGATGGTGACGGGCCACTTCAGCGGCCCGGTGAGCCGGACGAGCAGCCGCCCGTACGCGTCGCGGAACCTGTCCAGCGCCCGGTCGAACAGGCGGAACACCTTCCACTTCTGGCCCTCGTGCGGCTTGAGGAGCAGCGCGCACAGGGCAGGGGACAGCGTGAGGGCCACCAGCGCGGACAGGCAGATGGAGAAGGCGAGGGTGAGCGCGAACTGCCGGTAGATGATGCCCGTGGTGCCGGGGAAGAAGGACACCGGGACGAACACCGCGGACAGCACGAGGGCAATCGCCACCAGCGCGCCGGCCACCTGCTTCATGCCCCGGTGCGTGGCCTCGCGAGCGTCCACGTTGTCATGCTCCATGGTGCGCTCGACGTTCTCGATGACGATGATGGCGTCGTCCACCACGAGGCCGGTGGCCAGCGTGAGGCCGAACAGCGTCAGCGTGTTGATGGAGAAGCCGAAGGCGCTGACGAAGAGGAAGGTGCCCACCAGCGACACCGGCAGCGTGGTGGCCACCACCAGCACGCTGCGCCAGCCGTGCAGGAAGATGAAGACGACGAGCACCACCAGGAGGATGGCCTCTCCCAGCGTGACGAGGACCTCTTCAATGGACGCCTCCACCGCCGCCGTGGTGTCGAAGGCGCGCTCGTACGTCATGCCCGGTGGGAAGCTGGCCTTGAGTCGCTCCAGCTCCGCCACCACGCCGTCGCGTACCTCCAGCGCGTTGGAGCCGGGGAGCTGGAAGATGCCCAGGCCCACCGCGTCGCGGCCGTTGAAGCGCAGCAGCTGCCCGTAGTTCTCCGCCCCCAGCTCCGCGCGGCCCACGTCCTTGATTCGCACCAGTGAGCCGTCCTGCCCGCGCTGCACGACGATGTTCCCGAACTGCTCCGCCGTGGTGAGCTGCCCCTGCACGCGCACGGTGAACTGGAACGTCTGTCCTGGCGGGGCGGGCTGCTGGCCCACCTGGCCCGCGCCCACCTGCACGTTCTGCGTGCGCAGCGCGTTCACCACGTCCGTCGCGGCCAGGCCCCGGCGCGCCAGCTCCGTGGGGTCCAGCCACAGGCGCATGGCGAAGCGCCGCTCGCCGAAGATGCGCACGTCGCCCACGCCGCTCACGCGCAGCAGCGCGTCCCGGATGAAGACGTCCGCGTAGTTGCTCAGGAAGCCGACGTCGTAGCGGCCCTCCTGGTCGAACAGGCCGAAGGCCATGAGCAGCTGCGTCTGCGACTTGTTGACGGTGATGCCCAGCGCGTTCACCTCGGCGGGCAGCTGCGCGGACGCGGTGGACACCCGGTTCTGCACGTCCACCGCGGCGAGGTCCAGGTCCCGCCCCGGGTCGAAGGTGACGTTGATGTTGGCCTGCCCGGTGTTGCTGCTGGTGGAGGAGATGTAGCGCATCCCCTGCACGCCGTTGAGCTGGCGCTCCAGCACCGTGGTGACGGCGCTCTCCACCGTCTCCGCGGACGCGCCGATGTAGGTCGCCGACACCTGCACCACGGGCAGCGACAGGTCCGGGTACTGCTCGACGGCGAGCGAGGGGATGGAGATGGCCCCCACCAGCGTGATGATGATGGACACCACGCTGGAGAAGACGGGGCGGCGGATGAAGAAGTCCGTGAACATGCCTTCTCCTCACTGCGCCGGAGTCGTGCCGCCGTCCGAGCCCTGGGGTTGTCCGGGCCCGCTGCCGCCTACGCCCGGAGGGGCGCCCTGCGCCGTCTTCGCGGGGGTGGGTTGAATCGGCTGGCCGTCGCGCAGGAGCTGGATGCCGCTGACCACCACCTGGGTGCCCGCGTCCAGGCCGCCCGTCACCTCGTAGTTGTTGCCGGAGACCTGTCCCACCTTCACCGGAGCGCGCTGCGCCACCGTGCCTCCGTCGGACTGGCCCACCACGTAGACGAAGGACTGGCTGCTGATGCGCGTCACCGCGAAGGTGGGGACCTGCAGGGCCTCGCGTGTGTCGTACACCACGCGTGCGCGCACGAGCTGCCCGGCCCGCAGGCCCACCGTGTTCTCGAAGGCGGCCTTCACCTCGACGAGCTGGGTGGCGGCCGAGGGCGTCGGCGCGATGAAGAAGACGGGGGCGGACACCACCACCTCGCCGTCCGCGTCCAGCACCTCCACCGGCGTGGTGCCGACCTGGAGGTCCCGGACACGCTCCACCGGCAGCCCCACGGACACCTCCAGCGCGCGGCTCTGGTCCAATTGGGTGAGCGCCGTCTGCGGCGTGACGAAGTCGCCCACCTTCACCGGGTAGTTGCCCACCACGCCCGCGAAGGGTGCGTTCACCTTGTAGAAGCCGAGCTGCACCTCCTGGGACTGGACCTGGGCTTCGATGGCGCGCGCGCTGGCCTCGGCCTGCTCCGCCTGGGCCACCGTCTGGTCATAGTCCTGGCGGCTCAGCAGCCCTTCCTTGAGGAGCTGCTCGCTGCGCTTGCGGGTGCTCTGGGCGAACTGTCGCTGGGCCACCGCGGCGGCCTGCTGGGCCTGGGTGGCGCGCAGCCCCGCGCGCTCGCGCCGGGGGTCCACCACCAGCAGCACGTCGCCCTGCTTCACCCGCGCGCCGGGCCGGAGGGGAATCTGCTGCACGTAGCCGGCGACCTGCGGGTAGACGGTGATGCTGCGGCGGGAGATGAGCGCGGCCACGTACTCGCCGGTGTCTCGCACCGGGCCCGGCTCCAGCGGCTGCACCTGCACGGGCATGGCCCGGCCCGCGGCCCCCTGTCCACCCTGGGGGCCGTCCTCCGCCCCGGAGCCCTTGCACCCCGCCGCCAGCGCCAGGGCCACGAGCGCCGCGCCCCATGTGCTCACCACTCGCATGCCGCCTCCGCAAGGAATGCCTCGACTCGGGCCTGCTCCAGCCGGAACTCGCGCACCACGAGCTGCAGCTCCGCCTGCCGCAGCGCCGCGGCCGTCTGGATGAGCTCCAGGCTGGTGCCGGTGCCGACCTCGAAGCTGCGCCGGGTGAGCCGGTCGTTCTCCTCAGCCAGCTCGCGCTCGCGCGAGGCGATGTCGCGGGACGCCGCCGCCACGTCCACCCCGCGCCGCGCCTGCGCCACCGCCACGGTGACGGTGCGCTGGAGTTCGACTACGTCCTGCCGTGCAATCTCCGCCTCGGCGCGTGTCTGCCGCAGCCGGCCCTCGCGCGCGCCGCCCTCCCAGAAGGGGAAGACGAGGCTGGCGCCGATGTTCCATGCAGGCACCCGCGCGAAGCCGTCCTCCACCGTGAGGGCCACCGCGGTGCTGTCCAGCGTCAGCGTGGGGGCATACTGCGCCTTCACCTCCGTCACCTGCCGCTCGGCCACGATGAGTCGCGAGCGCGCCGCCGCGAGGTCCGCCCGGCTGTCCACGTCCTCCAGCCGCTGGCAGTCCCGCCGCGCGCTCCGGAGCAGCGTCTCGAGCTGGACGCCGCGCGCCAGCCCCACCGCGCCGGGAGTGCCCAGCGCCAGGCCCAGCGACTCGCGCGCCTGCCGCAGTTGCTCGTCACCCGTCACCACCAGGGCGCGGGCGTTCTCCGCGTCCTGCTGCACCCGCACCACGTCCAGCCGGGTGCCCGCGCCCAATTCAAGGCGGCGCTGGGCCAGGGCCAGCCGCTCCAGCGCGGAGCGGAGGTTGACGCGGTTGACGTCGGCCAGCCGCTCCTGCGCGGACACCTGCACCAGCGCCTGCGCGAGCAGCCCGGTGAGCTGGCGCCGCGTCTCCGCCAGGGACAGCGCGGCGGTGCGCTGGGCCTCGCGCGCGGTGCCCAGCGCGGTGATGGCCTGGAGGTTGAACACCGCCACCGACGCGCTCAGGGAGCCCACGAAGGGTGGCGAGGTGGGGCGCAGCTCCCCGTCTCCCCCGGTGCCCGTGCCTCCGCCGATGCCACCCGCGCCCCCGCCGAGGAAGGTCGTCGCATCGGGGTTGAGCAGGTTGGATTGGACGGACACCACGCCGGTGAGGCTGGGGAGCAGGGACGCGAGCGCGATGCGCCGCAGCCCGGCGGCGGACTCCACCTGGGCCAGCGCGGTGCGCAGGTCCGTGGAGCGCTGGCGCAGCAACTCGAGCGCCTCGCGCCACGAGGACACCTCCACGGGCGCGGGCGGCACGGGCTCCAGCAGCGGGTCCGAGACCTGGACCTGCATGGGCGGCTCGATGGCGGGTGCGGGAGCGTCGGGTATCGGCTGCTGCACGGCGCCGGGCGCTGCCTGTGCGAGCAGCAGGCCGGGCAGGAAGCCGGAGTGCGAGAGCAGGGCTGCGAGCAGCAGGGCATTCATGGGGGCGCGCACAGAGGTACGAGGCAGGCCCTACCCGGACCACGTCCCGGAGGGCCGCCCTGCGTCTGGTGGACAAATGAAGCGCGCCCGCTGCTCAGCAGTGGATGAAGGGACGGGCGGCAGGGCCCGTGCCATGAACAGGAAGGGAAACAGTGTTGCGGATGCAACGCCGCCGCCCTGGGGGGAGGGCGTGGAGGGAGAGCCTCAATTCCGTCCGCGGCTCAGCGCCCCTGGCGGAGCATGGTGAGCCGTTGCTTCGCGGCGCGGCTCTGCGGGTCGAAGCGCAGGGCCTCTTCCAGCCGCTCCTGGCCGCGCTGCGTCTGGCCCTGGACGATGTAGAGGTCGGCCAGCCGCACGAGGGCGTCGGGGTTGTAGGGCTGGAGGTCCAGCGCGCGCTCGAACTCGCGCGTGGCGGTGGCCACGTCCTTGCGGCGCATGGCGAGCTGGCCGAGCACGAGATGCGGCTGCACCAGTCCGGAAGTCTCGGGCCGGGAGGCCAGGGTCTCCAGCGCGGCAGGGCCCCGCGCGTCGCCCAGCGTCGTGAGCGTCAGCGCGGCGGCCTGGCGCACCCACAGGGAGCCATCCGCGAGCAGCGGCACCAGGTCCTCCGCGGCCGCGCGCGCGCCCGTGAAGCCCAGGGCGTCGATGACGTCCGTGCGCAGCGAGTTGTCCGTGGTGCCCTTCAGTGTCGCGCGCAGGGCGGGGGCGGCCTCGTGCTTGAAGCGGCGGGCCAGCAGCCTCGCGGCGGCGCCTCGCAGGGACGGGGCCTCCGTGGAGTCCGCGAGCACGGCCTCCAGCGCGGGGCGGCTGGTGGCGGCCGTCTTGTCATCGAACGCGTCGGCGAGGCGCAGGCGGCGCTGCTGGCGTCCGGCGGCCTGGGGCCACCACTTCGTGAGCGCCTGGGACATGGACTCGGGGGTGGCCTTGGCGTGGCAGGTGTTGCAGGCGTTGGGGACGCCGTGGCGCGTGGTGTTGTCCGGGGCGGGCACGTCCATCGCATGGTCGGCGAACTTGTCGAGCACGCCGGAGACGACGGGCGGCATGTGACAGGACAGGCAGTCCTGCGCGGCGCGCGCGGTGTGATGGGTGTGGCGCTGGCCCTGCGCGAAGACGTCCGCGTGGCACTGCTGGCAGGTGGAGGCGCCGACGGAGACGTGGGCCGCGGTCTGCTCCGGCTTGGGCGGGCGGACCTCGTTGGCGGCGTGGGGCTCGTGGGGCGCGGTGTGGCAGGTGAGGCAGGTGGCGCCGCCCTGGGTGTGGCAGCGGGACTGGAGGAGGGCCTGGTACTCGAAGCTGGAGGTGCTCGGGCGGCCATCGGTGAAGTAGTCCCCCGAGCGCTCGTTGCCCACGAAGAGGACGATGGGCATGTAGTGGTCGTCGTAGCGCTGGCCGGGCTGGAAGCGGTGGGCGGCGTCCAGGATGGGGAAGAGCGGGCGGCGCGGCCCATGGCACTGCGCGCACACCGCGAGGCCCTGCTCGGGAGACAGCTTGTCCGGCTGGACGATGTCCTTCGGCTCCTGCGTGTCGGCGTGGCGGGCACCGGGGCCGTGGCAGCTCTCGCAGGCAACACCGGCGTCGGTGAACTTCGTGGACCAGATGTGTGAGGCGCGCTCATAGCGCGCGTCGAGCCCGGTGACGTGACAGTCCAGGCAGGCGTGCTGGGCGCTGCGGCGGAAGTTGGTCCAGAAGAAGGGGTGGTCCGGCGTGAGGGCGCCCTGCTTCGTCTCCGAGTAGTCCACCCACTCGCCCTTGCCGGTGACGTGGAAGTACACGGGCAGCACCTGCCAGCGGCCGTCGGCCAGCGTGGTGACGGGGTCCTGCATGCGCTTGCCGCCGATGACCCACTGCACGGGGAACTCGGCGAGCTGCCCGTCCGCACCCCTGGTGCGCATGTGGTGGTGCTCGCCGTCGCGGCGCATCCACGCCTCGCTGGAGTCACCCTTGAAGTGCGTCTTGCGGAAGTCTCCGACGACGAACTTCGACGTGGCCGGAGAGAGCGCACGGGAGTGCCAGCCCTTGCCCCACGCGGCGTGCTCGTCCTCGTGACACTCGCCGCAGACGGCGGAGCCGGCGTAGGCGCCCGCGGGAGGGTGGCCGTCCTTCACGGGGGCGGGGCTCGCGGGGGCGCTGGCCGTGACGGTGGGGGCGGGCGCGGTGGCGGCCGGCGTGGACGGCGGCACGGGCTCCGGAGGGGAGCGCAGCGCGGCGGTGATTCCCGCGGCGACACCCAACACGGCGAGGACGACGGGGATGAGCAGGGCGGGGCGAGGAGCGGGCATCGGAGTTGTAGGTGCAATGCTGCCTGGGGGGCTGTCGCGAAACAAGCCGGGCTCCCGGTCCCTGCACCCATCCATTCGCGGGACTGTGGGTCTCCCATGCTGGACCCGGGCGTCGAAGCTCGCGGTGAGGCCACGAGGAAGGCGCATGGCCCCACGGTGTCCCGTGAGTGGTCAGTCCCTTGCACAGGAGTGCCCCTGTTCCTTCCCAGGACTCTCGTGAGGGGCTCCACCCGCCCGCCAGGGTCTCTGCAACCGCCTATGTCGCGGCAAAGATTACCGCGCATATGAATGAGAGTAAGGCGGAGCCTGGGGCTCCGGCAGCCGAACCGGCAGATAGCTCTAATGGCCAAAAAACTGGCAAACTGCCGGTTCCGCTTACGCCTGAAGGAATGACCCCGCCAGAATTTGGCGAAGCTCTTGGTTGGCCGACGGGACGCGCGGGACAACCCAGCCCGGCAGTTGGAAACCCTCCGTCTCTGGAGGAGTTAGACAATCTCGGGGTCGATGAGGTGATGGCTGAGGATTGGCGAGGCTTCTATGAGTATGAGGCCAACAAGAATCGAAGCAACCCTTCAGCGGGTCCACGACGTGATTTTTTGATAAGATACTGGAAGTGCTCAGAAACCGTGGGCGTGTACCCTAGCGAGGTGTGATCATGATTGGTGTGAAGATTCGTGTGCGGAATGTGTTGACCCATGCAATGACGCTAACGCTTGAGCCTTGGGGAGATGTCGAAGAGATTCAAAGTGGAAATTATGTCGACATCGTCGCGGAGGGGCCGGACTCCAGTGAGCGGAGCGATGGTGGACTTATTCAGATTGACAGGACCGACAAAGGGGTCAATGTGTGGGGTTGGACAGGCTCCAGGTGTGAGGTTGTTCGTAAGGCAGGTGGATGAGAGTGCTCTTCAGGGCCTTCCTCACCGGATGGTCATTGGTGATGCGCTTGATGTTGTTTTCGGTTGTGCTTGAGGTGGCGGCGTCTCTCGCGTGCGCAAGTGGTGGACAGCGACGGGGTGAGGACGGGCGACTGCTGTGTCGTGTTGATTCGGATTGCCCTGAGGGAAGGGTTTGCACGGACAACGTTACAATTGAGGATGACGACCCAAGGACTTGCGAGATTCCATGTCGACAGAATGAGCAGGGTGATTTCTACTGTGACCGTGGAATGGTGTGTAGAAACGAGTCGCATGGACTTGTTGGATTTCGGTGTGTGCCCGATTGATCCTGAGCGATCCCCGGAGCTCTTGGCTCCAAGGTGGTGCGGCCATGACACGTGATGCGCGAGGCCCGCTTATGGGCTTGGGGATGTCGGCATCTGTCAGGACGAGGATGCACACAGAGCGTTGTATGGACCGGCTTGTTGAGTGGATCGGACCCATTGGTCTGAGTGTGCTGCCGGCGGGCGAGAACAGCGAGCGTCCATACTTTGGGGTGAGAAGGAAGAACGGGGCGATTGTTAAGCGTAAGCAGAGCCTTCCGTATTCATTCTCCTTTACCTGGCTCAACGTGAAGTCTGCGATCATTCTTGTCTCGGAGCGCGAAGTGCGCTTGGTGACGAGTCTTACGGCGCGAGCCCTCTTTGGGTATGTTTTTGGTGCTGCAGGGGCCCTCCTATGCGCGCTCAGCTTGATGCCCGGCATCTTGTTGAAGATTGTGGCGGTCTTGATCTTGGGTGCGACGTTATTTGTATTGTTGGCATACAACCGGACGTGCATTGTTCGTGAGTCCGAATTGTTGCGTCGTGCGCTGGAAGAGATCGACGGCGACAATATGAAGGGCTGAGGCCATTCATTACGGAGCTGGAAGGTGTCGAAGCCCTGGTGGAGGCGTTGGGCCGCTGGTTGAGCGGCGGTCTCAAGGGGGAAGAGGGATTCGCGCTCGGCATCGGCGGTGGCGACAGCGGGCTGAACTTGGAAGTGGGGACACTGGCGGAGTTCATCTGCCGGCCCGGCAGGCCTGCGTTCCGCCTTCGCTATGCCAGCTCAGGGGTTCGCGTCGAGGTGGGCTTCGTGGTTGGCCACTCATGCTTGAATGAGCTGGCGGTGGACTTGGAGCGGATTCTCGCGCTTGCCAGGGCGGTGTGAAACCGATGCGACTGCTGATGGTCGAGAACCATGTGACGTTCGCGGAGATTGTCCGCCGGCAGATCCTGGGCGAGCACGAGGTGCTCATCGTTCCAAGCCTCGCTGCTGCCCGGGAGCGGCTGAGGGAGGTTCGGTTCGACGCAGTGTTGGTCGACTTCGACCTGGACGATGGGAAGAGAGATGGCCTCGTTCGAGAGCTGAAGAGCGTGGGCTACCCGGGGCGCATCGTGGCAATTTCGTCTCACGAGCAGGGGAATGCCGAGCTGCTGGCTGCCGGGGCACATTCAACCTGCGCCAGGTCCGAATTCGCGCGCATTGTCAAACACCTGCAGCCTATGTCCGAGAGCGACGCGTAGGCCCTGAATGAGAGCTGTCAGTTGGCGGGCCAAGGCCGTTCGAGTCGCAATCTTCCTGGCCATTCCGGTTCTTGGCGCCGGTCTGATATACCTGCTCAGGCCGCTCGATGGGTATGACGGATGGTTCCTGAGCCAGCTCGCGCTGAAGGAGGACACCGTTTATGCACCCGGTTACTCGGACGAAGCATTCCGAATGGTCAGAGTCGGGATGTCGCAGCTGGAAGTCAGGAGCCTGCTTGGCGAGCCACTCGATGTCTATGGCCCAGGTGCCAGGAGAGACGATGTCGTGGGGTGGCGCTATTCGAAGAGTGCGGGAGGGGCAAGCTATCGGATTCGCACGGTGCATTTCCAATCGGAAAGAGTCGTCCGTGTCTCAAGTCGCTTCTATCTGGATTGACGCACGGATGCGGCGAGAGGGGCTCGAATCCGAGGACTGGAGAAGTGGGGGCGTCAGGGCGGCGACTTTTTCTGACGGGTTCCGAGAATTCTGGCCGTCACTCCGAGGCGTTCAACGCGGCATTGCGTGCATCGGCCGCGGCGCGTGCCAGGCGCGAGCCGACCGCGATGTAGTCGGGGTGGCGGACGTAGTCCGGCAGCATGTCTTCCGAGGTGCGCTCATGGTGCATGTTCAGAGGGTAGAGGCCCTCCGCCGCCAGCTCGAGCACCCGTGGGCGCAGCTCCTTCGTGTAGGGCTGTCCGAACCCCTGCTTGTAGTCCTTCCGCCGCTCCTTCAGTGACGCCTCACGCTGCGCCGCGAGCCGCTCCCGGAAGCGGGGTTCCGTGTCCGTGAGCAGGTCCAGCGCCTTGCGTCCCATCGCCTCGTAGGCAACTGCCGTCGAGTCGTCATGCGGGACCTTGCCCTCGAGGAACCGGACGTAGCCCCGCGTCGCCTCCAGCAGCTCGCGCTCCCGGCGTCTCTAGACGGAATGGCGAACCGCCGCGTCTCCTCCACCGTGACGAAGGACGGCTCGAAGTCGCCCTCCCACTCGAAGCCCCGGAAGACGTCAGGGCTCCGGCCGAACGCCCCGGCCCCGGGCTCGTCAATCACCAGGGCTCGCAGCTCCAGCCCCCGGAGCCGGGCGTTTCCGACGATGGCCAGCTGCGGGACGTAGACATTCACCGGGATGGGCATGGGGTCCGGCGCTCTTTCAGTTACTAGCGAAACATCGAGGCCCGCCGGAAAGGAATCGAGGGCTCAAGGCGACGGGGCGTGGGTTGACGCTGAGGCGCTCCGAGAGGAGTCTCGCGGAGAATGCTCAAGCTCCAGTGGCTCCAGGTCCACCAGTTTCGCTCCGTGCGGCCCGGGACGCGGCTGTCGTTCAGCCCTTCCTTCAACGTGCTCCTGGGTGAGAACGGCACCGGCAAGACGACGCTGCTGGAGCTCGTGGCCGCTGTCGCCAGCTCCGACTTCAGCGCCCTCCGGCAGGAGGCCTTCGACCTCGAATACGCGCTGGCCTCCGACACCGGCCGCATCACCGTGCGCGTCCGGAATGCGCCCTCGGACTCCGAGGCCATGGAGCTCGGCATGGACATCACCGTCGCGCCCCGGGACATGGCGTGGCCGCTCTCCATCCGCCGCGAGGGGCAGCAAGTCACAGTGTCCCGCCAGGACGACGCCTCGGACGTCGTCCACGAGCGCATCGCCCCCGAGGTGGGCGGTCGCCTGTGGCTCGTCCTCATGTCCGGCGGCATCGCCTGGGTGGAGAAGACGGGCGAGGGCACCGCCGCCGTCGAGCCCCTGCTCGCCATGGCCCGCGAAGTCTCGGCCCAGGCCGGCCTGGGCCGCTTCGACGAGGGGCTCGCCTACTTCGACCAGCTCTACCAGGTCGAGCTGCGCCTCTCCCGCCGCGCCGAGGGCGTGCTCGCCACCGGCACCGGGCTCGCCTCCGAGGACCTCCTCGACGGGCTGCGCAAGGTCGCCGCCTCGCAGTGGGGCTCCCCCCGGTTCGTCCTCCCCGCCGAGAGCATCCCCTTCCTCCGCGACTCCGCCCGGCTGCTCGGCTTCGCCTCCGCCGAGGCGCTCCTCTCGCCGCTGCCCTCCCAGGCCCAGGGGAAGTACGAGACGCTGTCGCTCGGCCACCTGGAGCTCGTCTTCGCCGGCTCCGGCGGGCAGCGCGTCTCCGCCCGGGAGCTGGGCTACGGCCAGAAGCGCCTCGTGGCCTTCCAGCACTACCTCGCCCATGCGCGCGCCGTCGTGGTGGCCGACGAGCTGGCCCATGCCCTCCACCCCCGCCAACTGCGCGCCTGCGTCGCGGAGCTCGGGACGCGGCAGTCCTTCCTCACCAGTCAGAGCCCCCTCTTCCTCGACAGCCTCACCTTCGACTCGCCCGAGCAGGTGAGCTCCACCTTCGCCCTCTGCCGCCGCGAGGAGGACACCGGCCTCCTGGTGTGGGAGGACCTCTCCCCCGAGGCCGCCGAGGAGTTCTTCACCGCCTGGCGCGCGGCCCCCCAGCGTGTGGGTGAGCTGCTCCAGGCCCGCGGGTTCTGGTAGCGCCCCGGGACGTGCCCCTCCGGATGGGCGCGACGTCTGCCGGATAACGGACAGAGCGCCCCGGATGCCACAACGCGTCACCGCCTGGCCTATCCTTCCTCGCGGGGAGGGAACCGCCAATGCCCATGCTGTCAGTGAATGGAACCGAGTTGCACTACGAGGACACGGGAGGCGCCGGACAGCCCGTGGTCTTCAGCCATGGCCTGCTGTGGAGCACCCGGCTGTATGACCCGCAGGTGGACGCGCTGCGCGGCCGCTACCGCTGCATCGCCTATGACCACCGGGGCCAGGGCCGCAGCGCGGTGCCGCCGGAGAGCGTCATTGACATGGAGACGCTGTACCTGGACGCGGTGGCGCTCATCGAGAAGCTCGGCGCGGGGCCGTGCCACTTCGTGGGCCTGTCCATGGGAGGCTTCATCGGCATGCGGCTGGCCGCGCGGCGGCCGGACCTGCTGCGCTCGCTGGTGCTGATGGAGACGTCCGGCGACCCCGAGCCCGTCGCCAACGTGCCGCGCTACACGCTGCTCAACCTCATTGCCCGGCTCGCCGGCGTGAGGCCGGTGGCGGACCCGGTGATGCGCCTCATGTTCGGCAAGAGCTTCCTGAACGACCCGAACCGCGCCGAGGAGCGTGCCCTGTGGCGCGCGCGCCTCCTGGAGAACCGCCGGGACATCTGGCGTGCCGTCAACGGCGTCATCAAGCGGCGCGGGGTGGCGCACGAGCTGCCCAGCATCCGCGTGCCCACCCTCATCGTCGTGGGCGAGGAGGACGTGGCCACCGTCCCCGCGAAGGCCGAGCGCCTCCACGAGCTCATCCCCGGCTCGCGCCTGGTGCGCCTGCCGCGCGGGGGCCACTCGGCCACCGTGGAGGAGCCCGCCCTTGTCAACGCCACCCTGGGCACCTTCCTCGACGCGCAGGCCCGGCAGGCCGCCGCGCAGGTGGGATGAGCGACACGCCTGCCGTGCTCCGGACTGGGGCACGGCGGGGAGCGCCTCCCGGTGGCGCCGCCGCGAGAGTGTCACCGGGAGACGGGCTCGCGCGCGGAAAAGCCGCAGGCCGAGCGGAACAGGTTGATAGGCATTGGAAGGCGGCCCTAGCCTTCCTGACATGACAAACCTGACGAGCTTCCTGTGGCGCGGTGCGGTCGCGAGTGTCCTGCTGGGCCTGTCCGCCTGTGGCGGCGGCGAGGCGGCCCCGGCGGACGAGTCCAGGGTGGAGGGGCTGGTCTCCTCCGAGTCCCAGTTGGCGTGCACCACCTGCGGCACCACGCGTTACAGCGACATCGAAGGGGGCTTCGGGTGGACGTGCTCCGAGGCTCGCAGCACCGCTGTCAGCTATCTCAACCAGGACATGCAGTGGCAGTGTCCGGCGGGAAGCTGCAACGTGGTGTGGACGCATGGGCGGTGCACGCCCGTGGGGCCCAACCGGGATGACGGCTTCGAGATGGACGTCACCGCGACGTACTCCTGCTGCCAGTAGTGTCGGGTTCCTCGCGCCCGGGCCCACCCGGGCCGTGGAGCGCCTGACAGGCCGGGCGGCGGGACGTGCTTCCTCCCGTGCGGCCCCTCGCGCCCGCCGTTAAAGCCGCCCGGAGTTCCAGAAGGAGAACGGTCATGCCTGTCGCGAAGTGGAACGGTGTGGTGATTGCCGAGAGCGCACGCTGCGAGAAGGTGGAGGGCAACTGGTACTTCCCGGCCGAGGCCATCCGCCGTGAGTACTTCCGCCCCAGCGACACGCACTCCGTCTGCGGGTGGAAGGGGACGGCCAGCTACTACGATGTCGTCGTCAACGGGCAGGTGAACAAGGACGCCGCCTGGTACTACCCGGAGCCGATGGCCGCCGCCTCCAACATCGCCGGCCACGTGGCCTTCTGGCGCGGCGTCACCGTGGAGGGCTGAGCCGCACGCTCCGTGCTGCTCCTGCCCGCTCCCCCGGGCCCGCCGGCGCTCGCCCACGCCCTATATAATGATGCGGGCAAAGCCTCTCGCCGTGTGGGACGCAGTGTCTGGGATGGGCTGGCCAGACGTTGCGCCGCCGCTTCCGCATGGCGCCCTGACGCCACCGACTGGCGCCTGGATGAAAGGGGTTTTCGAAGCTTCTTGATTTACCTGATGGCGTGGCCGTGTTAGACGGCCCGCACGGGGCCGAGGCCTGGGGCCGCCTCGGCCCCGAATGGACTCAACCGATAGAACCTTGCAGTAGCGCGCTGAGCTGAGTGGGCCGGGGAGGAGCCGCGGGAACCGCGTCTCTTGCCGTAACGCTCGCGCGCCGAGTGCCTCCAAAAACCCATGTTCGTGGTGCGTGGAAGGCGGCCTGTCGGGCGCTCCGCCACGCGTGTCATCAGTCCAGGTCCTTGCATCCGGGAATGCGCCGAGGACGGCCGGGGTGTGTCCTGCCGCCGCGCCAGCCCGCGAGGTCCGGGTGTGCATTTGACAGGTCTGGCGCCTCCGCGCTCGACCTGAACGCTAGAGGTGTGGATGTTCGCGCAAAGTAGACGTCTGGTATTCGCAGCAGTCCTGTCCCTGTGGGCCGCGGCCTGCGGCACGCCGCCGGAAGCCCCGCTGGAGCCCGAGCTCGCCGAGGCCACGGGAGAGCTGAACACGCAGAGCTTCTGTGGCGCGCCGCAAGTCGTTGCACAGCTCGCCGATGGAAGCCTGCCCCCGCGCGAGGACGTGCGGTGCGAGGGGCCGTGGGAGTACAGCAACTACAAGGCGTGCTACGTCGACAAGGCCGACGCGAGCTGTCCCTGGACGGGGCGTTACAACCAGACGACCTGTCGCGAGGTCTACTCGTGCCGGCACCCCGACTTCGGGCTCGCCTCCCGCTACAACAAGACGGTGACGACGACTGTCGGTGGCACCCTCAAGGGAGGGAAGCGCTGCGAGACGGACGAGTACGGCAACGTCTCCTGCGAGACCTATCACTTCCTCGACTTCACCCCGAACTGCCGCATGGCCGCCAACGCGGCGAAGTACGCGGTGGATGACCGCTACGAGGCGGGAGTCACCGTCGTCAGCTCGTACGCCGACCCGTCCCAGTCGGAGTGGGATGAGAGCTCGACGTGCACGTACACCCTCAGTGGTTACCCCGAGTACAACCTGACGCAGAACCTGCTGTGTGGCTACCGCGATTACAATTGCGACGACACGACCAGCAAAATCTATGAGTCGTGCCGCCACCCGGACCATGGCCAGACGGCGAACCCGGGGGAGTGCCACGAAAAGAGCCTCCCCAACACGCTGGACTCCGTGCGCCTCTACTCCTCGCCGAACCTGACGCTCAACGAGCTTCGGGGCTCGGGCGCTCCGCTCGCGGTGACGAAGGACCTGGCGGGCTACGCAGCCCGCTGCACGACGACGGATGAGATGCCCATCACCACCGAGGCGCAGGTGCGCTCGAAGTACGGCGCGCTGAAGACGCAGCTGCAGACGGTGAAGGGCTGGCAGAGCACGGGCACCGGCCCCACCAACGTCGACAAGGCGCAGCTGCGCCGGCAGCTGGTGCGCAAGTCCAAGGTCCTCTTCGAGCTGAAGGGCGGCCACTTCGAGGACACCCAGGTCACCGACGTCGTGCAGGTCTACAAGGACCACACCGAGGGCGGCAACCGCGTCCTGTCGCGGGTGGACCCCAGGGTGGGCTTCGACTGGGTCCTGGGCTCGCCCGCGGTGCAGGTGCCCGTGGACCAGTTCTCCGTGCGCTGGACGGGGAAGGTCATCCCCCGCTACTCGGAGGTCTACACCTTCTACACCACCAGCGATGACGGCGTGCGGCTGTGGGTGGACGGCAAGCTGCTCATCGACAACTGGACCCCGCATGGCCCCACCGAGAACCTGGGGACCATCATGGTGCCGCTGGTGGCGGACCAGGAGTACGACCTCCGCATGGAGTTCTTCGAGGCGGGCGGCGGCGCCGTGGCCCAGCTGTCCTGGTGGAGCCTCAGCCAGGCCAAGGAGCTCATTCCCGCGGACCGGCTGAAGACGCCGGCCGGCGGCCAGGGCCTGCTGGGCGAGTACTTCGAGAACGAGCAGGGAGGCGACTGCATCAACCCCTGGATTGCCCCGGTGGCGGACGCGATGTGCCCGGAGGCCTCGGAGGTGAATGCCCTCTTCGCCATGTGCCGGCGGATGACGCTGGACCACGTGCCCGCGTCCACCGTGCAGCGGGTGATGGAGCGCTGCATCGACGTGATTGAGACGGCCGAGGCCACCACCTGCACGCGCGAGAAGTACCGGGAGGTCCATGATGAGCTCATCCCCGCGCTCCTCAAGGAGCAGCTCTCCCAGGTACACGCGACGACGGAGGCGGGCCGCACCGCGGCGCTGCGCCGCAAGCTGGGCTACCTGGACCGCTGGTACGGCAAGGTCCGTGGCCCCCTCTACGGCGGGGACCGGACGTCGACGGCGCTCAACGAGCGCACCAGTGAGCTGCTGGGCGAGTTCTGGCGGGGCGCGTACACCTCCGACTTCCCCATTGGCATGAAGCCCGGCGGCGACGAGCCGGCGGCCCTGCCGGTGTCGGTGGATGGCATCCCCGCCCTCTCGGACACCTACCTGAAGGTGGACCGCGAGGTGCTCAAGGCGGCCTTCCCCGAGTCCTCGGCCATCACCGCGCCGATGACGTCCACCCCGCTGACCCTGGTGGTGAACGACGCGCTGCGCGGCCTGGAGCAGCGGCTCGACAGCTCCTCGGACGCGCATGACCTGGGCTGCCGCTTCCGTGGCTGCTCGGCCGGGAAGATTTCCACCGAGGTGAGCCACCTCTGGAAGTACCTCGGCACCCTGCACGACGTGGTGGCGCTGGGCGCCATGGTGGATGCTCCCACCCAGCTGGTGGACGCGGACTGGAAGCCCGTCTTCGCCCGGATGCGGCTGCGGCACGACGTGCTGGCCAGCGCGCTGAAGGACGCGGCGGGGCTGGACACGTACTCGCCCCTGAAGCTGGAGGCGGCGCCCCAGGAGAGCGTGGCCCCTGTTGCGTATGGCCTGCTGGAGCTGATGCGCGAGGCCCGCGCCCGCACGAGCAGCTACGAGAAGTTCGGCGCCTTCGACGCGACGCTGCGCTACTCGCTGCACACGGGCATGAACAACGACTCGCAGGAGGTCATCGCCAGCCTGGTGAACGCGCAGCTGGGCAACCTCCAGGCGGCCATCGACTCGTACCAGACGCACCGCGCCACCTACCTCCAGACGTACCTGGAGGAGATGCGTGGCGTCCGCCTGGCGGCGCGCACCGCCGCGGACCTCCAGCTGATGCTCCAGCAGGTGGTGAATCTGGAGACGGACCTCCAGGGCATGAGCCACAACGCGCGCATCGCCTCGGCGCGGCACGCGGACTACTTCGCCCGCACGTTCCAGGAGATGCTGAGCAACCCGCAGGTTGCCGACTACCTCGTGTCCCAGGGGCCGGTGACGCCGCTGTCCGTCTCGGCCGCGGATGCGAAGTACACGGGCGTCTTCCCGCAGCTCACGGACGACATCGCGGCGCTGTCCGCCACGGGGAAGGTCATCCCGGATGGCGCGGGCGCGGGCGACCTGCTCCACATCACCGTCACTGGCGAGTGGGCGCCGGTCTGCGCGCTGGGCTCGCCCATTGCCCGGATGACGATTCCCGGAGACGCCAGCCCGACGGACATCGCCACCAGCGGCGTCACCACGGGGCCGGAGGGCTTCACCGTGGTGCTGACCTCGAGCGGCTTCAAGGCCAGTGCCATCGCCGATGTGAAGCAGAACGGCAGCTACGACACCGTCGCCGGGACGGCGGACGTGTGCATCGGCGTGAAGACGAAGGCGGGCACCCCCTTCGCGGACCTGCTGGGCAGCAGCGTCGAGGTCTACGCCCAGGCCGAGGCTTGCCTCAGCTACAGCCACTCGAACACGTGGTCGGACATCCATAGCGAAACGACGACGACGGGCTCGGACTCGCGCAGCACGGCGGCCTTCACCGCGGGCCTGCGGGTGCCGGGCACGCCGTTCCCGCACCTGCCGGTGGGCAGCCTCCTGCTGGTGGAGATGAAGAAGGGGAGCACCCAGCGCAAGGACATCCAGCAGATTCACGTGCTGCACCGCCCGGCGAACAGCTTCCTCATCCCGGCGCGCACGGACGTGAATGCGGTGGACCTGTACCTGGTCGTCAACGACAGGATGGGCTGCTCCGGCCTGAACACCGCGTCGCTGAGCCTCATGGTGAGCCGCGCCAGCCGCGTGGGCTCTGGCCAGTACGCCGAGAAGCTGCTGGGCGCCCTGGCGACGACGAAGGCCGCGGTGGACGCGGAGGGTCGCAACGCGCTGAAGGAGGGGCGCGTCAGCGCGACGACCCTGGCGAGCATCCGCTCGGGCGCGTACGTGACGCTGGAGAACGCGTGCAGCCAGTGCGGAACCAGCCAGCTGCCCAGCCAGCTGCAGGGCCTCTACAGCGCCTGGGTGGACCATGAGCTGGCCGCGCTGGCGCGGCAGGCGGACATGATTGCGGCGGAGCGGCAGATGCACCTGCTGTCGCTGGAGCTGAAGGCGCTCGGCGCGGACCTGGCGCGGCAGGAGGGTGAGTCGCGCCTGGCCCGGCAGCTGCCGCTGTGGGCGCTGCGGGATTTGGAGGGCACGGAGCTGTCCGACAAGACGCGGGCCGTCACGGACGTGGTGAACCGCTACCTCATGCCCATCCTGGAGCTGCGCTACCCGGAGGTGCTGGTCGCGATGCGCACGGACGCGACGGCCCGGAACGAGCTGCTCGCGCTCACCGACGGCGTGGTGCCCGGGGCGGCGGGGGCCTCGAATGCCACCCACTGGACGCGCTCGCGTCTGGAGACGGCGAAGCAGCTGAAGAGCTTCGTGGCGCGGGTGATGACGACGCTGGGGCCCCTGCGCGGCCCGTCCAGCGGCGCCACGCAGTACCCCTTCGTGGCCGTCAGCTTCCCCCGGCCGGGGCATGCGGCGGGCTGGCAGTCGTACTACCGGACCGCGGATGACATCCGCTCCGCGCAGGTGTGGAACCAGTTCGAGAACGGCAGGACGGTGTCCTTCACCGTCCGTCCGGAGGACCTCTACTCGTACAACGGGCACAAGGGCCTGCCGTGCACCGAGGGCACCATGGTCATCCGCGCCATGGGCCTGTACCTGGCCATCCCCGGCACGTACGACGTGGCGCCGAACATGAACAACCTGCTCCTGTATCCGCCCGCCACGGTGGACAAGTCGCTGACGTTCGTGACGAAGGACGGCCCAGAGGTCTACCAGCAGCTCAACTCGAAGTGGCTGTCGCCGTGGGTGCGCCCCACCTTCGGAGACTCGTTCCAGGCGGAGACGTGGTTCGACAAGGTGCGGGGCCTGCGCAAGGGCAACGGCCTGTCGCCCTTCACCACCTTCGAGTTCGACCTGTCGGGCCTGCACGGAGTGACTATCGAGGCCAAGAACCTCGTCGACGACACGGACGAGCTCGTCCTCGTCTTCGAGGTGGAGACGGAGCCGCTGGCCGAAGAGATGACGTGGATCACGTCGTGCGTGAGGCCGCCTGCCTCGCTGCAGGCGCCGGTGGAAGTGTCGGAGCTGTAGTCCGGCGGTAGGAGTCTGGGCCGGGGGCCACCTCGCCAGGAGCGGGGTGGCCCCTCGGCCCTCTTCGTCGTCGCTTTCTTCACATGGATGGCCGTGGGCGCGGGGACGGCGGATTCGTCCGCCCGCATCGCGCCCGGCTGTCCTCGACCTGGAGTCAGTCGTGTTTCGAATGGAAGAGTGGTTGAGGACCGCGGCATGCGCGGTGTTGCTGGGAGGCGTGCCCGCGCTGGCGCAGACGGGCACCTCGTTGGATGCGCGGGTGCAGGCGCCGGTACTGGGCTCGCCCGAGCGGGGCTCGCTGGCGGGGCAGTTCGCCGCGACGGTGTTCGGCGTGGGCGACGTCAGCCGGGGTGGGTTCCGCCTGCCGTGGGCGGACGCGCTGCCTCGGGAGCGGGGCGCGTCGCTGGTGGACGCCCTGCCTTCGTACTCGCCGGAGAGTGGCTTGAGCGAGTGGGGCCTGGGCTGGAACACGGGGCTGGCGCTGACGCGGTGGCGCGAGACGGGAGACCTGGACTTCGCCACGGACGAGCTGACAGGGCCCTTCGGGCGGCTGGTGGCCGGCGCGGACGGGGCTTTGTATCCGGTGGGCCTGGGGCAGAAGGTGCGGGTGCTCGCGGTGGCGGACGGCTGGGTGGCGCACCTGCCGGACGGCAGCCGGTGGACCTTCGGTGGCGCGAACCGGGTGGTGACGTCCCGGGGGACGTACGCCTGGTACCTGACGGAGGTGGTGACACCGACGCAGCGCAAGACACGGGTGGAGTACGAGGCGAACGCGTCCGGACGTCTGTTCGTGAAGGCGCTGCACCACGGTGGCGTGGGCGATGACTTCCAGTACCGCGTGGACTTCCAGTACGAGCCGGTGTCGAAGCCGACGGTGGACCTGCGCTCCGGGCAGGCCCTGGTGCTGGACCAGCGGGTGAAGACGGTGGTGGCCAACGTGCGCAACGCCACCAGCGGCGTCTTCGAGGCGCGGTGGCGGGAGCACCTGACGTACGAGGAAGAGGGGGTGGGGCCGGCGTACTACCTGACGGCGGCGCAGCGGGTGTTCGCCTCGGGTGAGAGCGCGCCCGTGGTGAGCTACGGCTACGAGCGCCTGGGCACACACCTGACGGCGGCGGCGGTGCGCCACAACCCCAAGCTGGACGCGGTGCTGGCGTCACGCGGCACCGACGCCGTCCACGCCAACCGCGCGGCCTTCCTGGACGTGAACCTGGACGGACGGGTGGACTTCGAGTCCGCGAGTGACAACACGCTGTTCATCCAGGATGACGAGGGCTTCCTCGCGGAACCTCTTCCGCCGGCGACCCCGGACGTGTCGCCGCTGTGCCGGAGCACCAGCACCGGCTCCACCGTGGCGCGCGTGCTGGCGCAGATGCGCGCGTCGGAATCGACGTACCAGGTGGTGGGCGTGCGGGCCGACAGCTTCGGCAACAGCACGCAGGTGGCGGTGTGCAACCGCGAGGGCGTGCCGTTCACCACCCTGACGGTGGCGGCCAACTGGACGCTCACCAGCAACGTGCGCCTGGCGGACGTCAACCGGGACCGCCAGCCGGACCTGGTGAAGGTGGCGTCTGGTCGCTACACCATCATCCCCAACACCAGCAACGCCTCGGGCTTCAGCTTCGGCGCGCCGGTGACGGGGACGCTGAGCCCCAGCATCACCCCCAACACCTCGTGGCTGCAGGACGTGAATGGAGACGGGCTGGCGGACATCGCCGTGCGCTCCAGCAGCGCCACGCTGTGGGTGTGGCTGGGCAAGGGCAACCTCGGCTTCGAGTCGACGGCTCGCACCTTCCCCTTCCGCAACCTCTCGGGCGTCAACTACTCCAGCCTGACGGGCTTCCAGCTCCACTTCGTGGACGTCAACAAGGATGGGCTGGCGGATGCGCTCTTGACGCGCACCACGGGCACCGGCTCGTTCCTGCACCTCAACACCGGCAGCGCCTTCCAGCAGGTGGCCGTGGACGCGCTGAGCGGCATGGCGGGCTCCGCGGTGGTGGGGGACTTCTCGGGGACGGGGGAGACGGAGGTGTCCTTCACCGGCTCCGGCGAGGCGAGGGCCGTGACGCTGGGCGCGCCGCGCGTGGCGCTGCTGCGCAGCGCGGATGACGGCCGGGGCAACGTGCTGCGCTTCGAGTACGCGCGCAGCTCGGCGGTGGCGGGCGCCCACGCCCGGCAGGTGGTGCTGTCCGCGCTGGAGGTGCAGTCCTCCGGCCTGGAGACGGTCCGCTACGGGTACACCTATGGCGAGCCCACCGTGCACAGCGTGAGCCGCGCCCTGGTGGGGTTCGGCAGCGTGACGCGCACGGCGCCGGGCGTGCTGGAGGACGCGCGCTTCCTCAACGGGGACCGCTACTCCGGGCTGCCGGTGTCCTCCACGCGGCATGACACCCTGAGCCCGGGCGTCCATGCCTACGCGTACCAGCAATACGAGGACGCGCTGTACCAGGGCCTCGCCTGGAAGCGCCTGAAGGAGGTGGGCAGCGGCTGGGCCCAGGTGGACGGCACGGCGGTGGGCGAGCGGACGGAGTTCCCGCTGTACGCGGCGGGGGTGTGCCCGTCGAAGGCGGTGCGGCACACGCTGCACGGCACCCTCACGTCGGAGACGTCGCGCGCGACGCTGGCGGCCTTCGCCGAGTCGCTGCACTGCCTGGAGTCGGGCACGCGCCTGACGGGCCAGCACACGGACGCGGCGCTGGACTTCCAGAACGAGGTGCGCCTGACGCGCAACGCGGCGGGACAGGTGACGAAGGTGGAGGACCTCGCCAGCAATGGAGACGCCCTCACCGTGCAGGACGTCGTCTACCGGCCGGACGCGCTCATCGAGAGCGTCTCCGCGCCCGGCCGGGGCACCACCACCTTCGAGTGGCGGCCCGGCACGCTGCAGCTGGCGCGGGTGTGGGCTCCGGACGGGGTGGCGATGGAGACCACCACGGTGGACCCGGTGACGGACTCGGTGCTCCAGCTCTCCACGTGGCGAGGCTCGCGGAGCTTCCGCCAGCACTTCCGCTTCGACGGGCAGGAGCGGCTGGTGAAGTCCTGGGACGACCTGGGCGGCGCCAGCGAGACGAACCCCCAGGTGTTGCTGGCCTACCGCTACGCGACGGCCACCCAGCCGGGCAGCGTCTCCACCCTGGCGCTGGCGGATGCCCTGACGGGCTCGAAGCGCGAGCAGGTGGAGTGGCAGACGGCCGCCGGTGAGACGCTGGGCAAGGCGACGCGCTTCCCCCAGGGCTGGGCGGTGGTGGGCCTCACCACGCGCAACCCGCTGCTGCTGGAGCAGAAGACGCACGTGCGCTCGCCGCTCGGCGTGGGAGCGGACCCGCTGACGGTGGACTACGCCACCCTGCTGGCGGGAACGGACGTGGTGGGCACCGTGACGTCCTCGGGCCTGGGCTTCGACGCCACGGCCCTCACGCGCCTGCATGCCAACGTGCAGCGGCAGGTGGTGTCGCACGTCCGGCTCCAGGACGGCCTGCTGGTGCAGGACGGCGTCGAGAACGGCACGCACGCCATCCACCACTTCCTCGACAGCGAGAAGCGCATCGTGGCGTACGAGGACGAGGCGGGCACGCTCTACACCTACCGCTATGACGCCCTCGGCCGGCTGCGGGGCGTGGACCTGGAGGACGGCAAGCAGCACCGCGTGCAGTTCGACGGGCACGGGCGCGTGTCGCGGGTGGTGATGGATGGCACGGCCTCCGTGGCCTATGCCTACGCGAGCGGCACCGGGCTGCTGTCCTCGAAGACCTTCCTGTCCGCCACCGGCACGGCCGAGCGCGAGGAGAGCTACGGCTACGACAGCATCGGCCGCAAGCTGATGGACCTGCACACGGACGTGGCCGGAGGGCTGTCCCAGGCGTACCACTACTTCCATGACGGCTCGACGCCGACCTCCCCCGCGAACGCGGACTCCGTGGGCCTGCTGACGGCGGTGCAGGGCGACGGGTACACCAAGCTGTTCGAGTACCGGGCCGACGGCAAGCTGACGCGCAAGACGCTGGTGCTCGACGGGTGGCGCACGGTGGATGCGCGGGTGGCGTACCGCGAGGATGGCAGCATCCGCTCGGAGGAGCTGTGCCTGAGCGGCGCGACGGGCACCTCGCTGGGGTGCACGACGCTCTCCACCGTCCTGGACGTGCATGGCCGCACGGCGTCCGTCGTCCTCGACAGCACGCTGCTGGCGGCCCTGACGTACGACGCCGAGGGCCTGCTGGGGGGCGCCTCGCTGGCCGGAGGGCGCTGGGCGGCCTTCACGCATGATGGCCTGACGCGCGCCACCGTGGGCTTCAGCCAGGGAGGGCCGGGACTCCAGGCCTCTACTTCGTGGCGCTACGGCGCGCGCGGGCTGGTGGAGACGGAGACGTTCCAGGTGGGGAGCCAGAGCCTGACGCGCACGCATGGCTACTCGGCCCAGCGCTTCCTCACCTCGTCCACGGATGCCCAGTCGGCCTATACGTACGCGTATGACGCCCTGGGCCTGCCCTCAGCGGTGACGGTGAATGGCGTCACCCGGCAGGTGAAGGCGGAGCAGGGGCGGGTGAAGCTGGGCACCACCGTCCACACGCTCGACGCGCTGGGACGCACGGTGTCGCGCGGAGACCTGGTGCTCGCGTATGGCCCCCACGGGCACATCGCGCGCGCCACCCGGGGCACGGAGACCTTCGAGTTCGTCTATGACGAGGCGGGCCTGCGCCTGCTGAAGAAGAAGGACGGCGCAGCGGTGGCGGCGTACCTGGAGGAGGGCGCGTACCTCGACGCCACGGGGGTGACGCGGCCCTTCAAGCTGGGCGGTCACCTGCTGGGCGTCATCCAGGGCGGTGTCCTCCACGGGCTGGCCGCGGACCGGCGCGGCACGGTGCTGTCGGACCGGGACGGGACGCCCCGCTTCGCCTCTCCGTACGGCACCCGGAGCACTGCTCCCGAGGACTCCGCGGTGATGGACTTCGTCGAGCGCAGCTACGACGCGGACCTGGGCCTGGTGCGCATGGGCGTGCGGGACTACGACCCGGAGCTCAACCGCTTCCTCTCTCCGGACCCGCTCTACCTGGAGAGCCTGGAGACGTGCGCGGCGAAGCCCGTCGAGTGCAACCTGTACGGGTATGCGCGCAACGCGCCGCTGGACTTCATCGACCCGTCAGGGCTGGACACGCTGGTGCTGCACGGTGGCTTCTTCGGAGCCGCCAGCGGCGTGGAGCCGCTGCGGAAGACGGCGGAGGCGCTCTTCCCGGGCGTGAAGGCGGTGGCCCCGGACGGCGTCCATGGCGACACGCTGCTCCGGAATGATGCCGAGAATGCCCGGAGGCTGGCCAGCACGTACCGTCATGACCCGATGTCGTCCCAGAAGAACCTCGTGGGCTTCAGCCTGGGCGGCGATGCGGCCATGCGCGCCGCCGCGTATGGCGGCCCCGAAGGAGGGGGGAAGTGGAACACCGTCGTCGTCTTCGCGGCGCGGGTCGACGGCATCATGGACCACCTCGAGGCCGCCGCGAAGAACGCGGAGCACCTCGTCATCGTCAGTCTCTACGACGACCAGTACACCTTCTCCGAGACGGTGGGCCGGGAGTTTGGCGACCGGCGGATGGAGACGCTCATGCTGTCCATCATCGCCCGGTACGGCTCGCTGGAGGACTTCTCCAAGCAGTTCCCGAACGTGACGATTGGCAGCGCGGAGGGTGAGCACGGTGGCGCGGGCAAGGAGGCCAGCTCCCAGACGGCGATTCGCCGGGCCGTCGAGGCGTCTCGAGAAGTGTCTGGGAAGAACACCATCCAGCCGCACGTAGAGGTCATCAAGCCGCTCTGGTGAGGGCTGAATCCATGAGAGAGACTCCCGCGATGAATGACCCTGCCAGCCCCATTGCACCTGCCTGGAATGCCCGCCGGGTGGCCGTGCGTGCGGTGGTCGTGAATGCTCTCGTGCACCTGTGGTTCCTGTCGGCCGAGATGCTCGCGGCGGGCGGGAGCTCTCTCATGGAGCGGGCGCGCATCTTCACGGACGAGGTGCCCGCGCCACTCAATCCATGGTCCACCGGGTTCCATCTTCCCGCATGGCTCGCGGCTGGATTCACGCTCCGGGGCATCGATGACCGGAGCTCGCTCCTGGCGCTGGTCCTGCCGCAGCTGGCCTTCCTGGTCGTGTCCTCCGCCCAGATGGCGCTGGTGGCGGCGGGCCTCTTCCACGTCTGGGACTGGGGCCGCACCCGGCTCCGCCGGAACCGCACGCGCACGGGTGGCTGAGCAGGGCTCCCGCGTGAGCGTCACCCCCCACGAGGGGTGGCGCTCACGACGGGCCGCTGGGGGCTACGCCTTCACTCCCAGCACCTTCTTCGCCGTGCGGGACAGCGTCTTGTCCGCGGCCACCGCGGGCAGGTTCAGCAGCGCCGTGGCCACCGGCTTCCCGGCGCCGTGCGCGTTCTCCGCCGCGAGCTTCAGGTACACGCCGCATCGGGCGAGAAACTCCGGGTGCTCGCGCGACGCTTCCACCCGCTGGAGCAGCAGCTCCGCCAGCGCGTCAGCGGGAAACTTCTCGAACAGGTTGCGCAGCGCCTGGCGCTCCACCGCCTCCGGGCGGACTTCCGCCAGCCGCACCGCCGGGCCCAGCATGGCGAGGCCACAGGCCTTCAGCGACTCGGACACCACGCCCGGCTTCCAGCCGTCCACGAAGGCCGCCAGCAGCGTCTCCGCCCCGCGCACGTCGCCCAGGACGCCCAGCGCGTACGTCGCCGTCTTCGCCTCCTCGTCGTCTCCGGACCGCGCCTCCACGCTGCCGACGAAGCGGTCCATCACCTCCGAGTCCCCCAGCCACGCCAGCGCCATGGCCGCGCGGCGCCGCACGTCGCGAGACGGGTCCCCGTACAGCACCTGCCGCAGCACCGGCCACGCCACCGTCAGGCCCAGCGCCTCCAACTGGTCCACCGCGCCCACCCGCGCTTCCTTCGTCGACTCCGTCAGCGCGCGCTGCGCGTGCGGATGGATGCGCTCCCGGCGCGTCTTCAGCAGCGCCGCCACGGCCTCCGGGCCCGCCTCGCGGGCGCGCACGTCCTCCAGCACCTCGCGCGAGTACAGCCGCAGGCCCGCGTCGTGCCCCTTGCGCGTGAGCGCGTCCAGCAACTGCCTCGCCTCCGAGCCGCCCAGCATGCCCAGCACGCGAATCGCCGTGCGGCGCACCATGCGACTGTGGTGCTCGGCGAGCGCGGACTTCGCCACCGCCAGCGCCTTCTCGCGCGAGCCCGCCGCCACCGCCCTTGCCACGAAGGCGCTCGCCGCGCCGTCGCTCCAGGCCGGGTACAGCTCACCCAGCAGCGCGTCCGGGTTCATGCTCGCGTAGTAGTGCGCCGCGTGGGCCGCCGCCTCGTAGCGCGTCAGCTCGCCGCGCGCCCGCTTCAGCAGCGCCTCACCCGGGGCAAGCGGCACCTCGGGCTTGCGCACGTGGATGCTCGGGTGCGTGGGCACCGGCTGCAGCGCGCCGCCGTCCACCTGCACCGCGCCCGCCAGCCGCACCAGGGCGATGCCCAGCACCTGGTACACCTTGATGAAGTCGTCCAGCCGCTCCGCCGCGTCGGGCCGTCCCGCCAGCGCCTCCAGCAGCGCCGCCGGCTTCTCCAGCCCCAGCTCCCGCAGCCGCGCCACCAGCGGCTCCATCGCGCGCGAGGACAGCGCGGGAAGCCCGTTGGCGAACTTCTCCGCCAGCTCGTCCCGCACCTCCGCCAGGGCAATGGCCGCGCGCGACGCCCCCGCCGCCCGCGCGGCGTCCGACCAGCCGCTCCGGGGCACCGCCACCGGCGCCGCTGGCCGCGAGCCTCCTCGCCTGCGCGACTTGAAGGCCTCGCCCTCCAGCTTGCCCAGGCCGCGCAATTCCAGGCCCTCCGGTGTCTCCACCACCACCGCCAGGGGGAACAGCGTGGGCAGCGCCGCCTCCAGTCCCACGTCTCCCAGCACCACCTTGAGCTTCGCGCCCTCCAGCGCCGCCGACAGGGGCTCCTCCAGCGTCGCGTCCGCCGGGAGGAACAGGCCCCGGTCTCCGGAATCCACAAGTTGCGAGCGCTGCCCGCTCGCCAGCAGCGTCTCCACCTTCAGCGTCACCGGGAGCAGGTCCGGCGCGAAGACGTCCTTGCGGTGCTCCTGGAAGGCCGTCAGCGCAGCGCCCACGTCCGGCAGCGCCACCTCCACCAGCAGGCGCAGCGCGGACTCCTCCAGCGGGAGCTTCTGCATTTCCGCGTCGAGGTCCAGCCGGTGCGGCGCGAAGCCCGGGTACTGGCCGCCCTTCGCGCCCTCCAGCACCCACCCCGCGTGGCTCTTCTTCGGCTCCACGCTCTTGAGGAAGGCGGGGAGAATCTGCTTCTCCGCGTAGTGCTTCCCGGACGCCAGGTCCACGAAGCGGCTCTCGCGCACGAGGAAGTTGTCTGGCGTGGTGCGCGTGGTGAACGCGTACTCCACCAGCGACAGCCCCTCCACCGGCGCGCGGTCCTTCTTCGTCCACGTCTTCCCAATCAGCTCCTCGACGTAGCGGTCCTCCAGCGCCTCGCCGCCCAGGTGCTTCTCCACCTTGCGCACGGTGAGCAGCATGTCCGCCACCAGGTCCGCGTACACCGGCGCCTCGAAGGTGCCCGTGCGCGCCACCGCCTGGTCCAGCAGCCCCGCCACCTGCACCGTGCTGGCCGACAGGCGCCGCAAGCCGTTGGCCCGCAGCGCCTCGCCGAGCTGGCGCACCTGCTCCGGCCGGTCCGCGCCCAGCGACACCACGCCCGACAGGCCCAGCTCCCGCACCAGCGTGGACACCTGCGCCACGCCCGCCTTCATCAAGTCCGCGGTCTCCGTCTTGCCCTTCTTGACGCTCTTCTTCTTCGCTCCGTCCGTACCGCCCGCGGGCGCCGAGTCCGTGGTGACGAACGCCTCCGGCGCCCGGGCCCACGCCACCAGCAGCGCCGCCGCGTGCTTGCAGAAGGGCCGCGAGCGCGCGGCCATGCACGAGCAGCGCCCCTTCACCTCTCGCCCGTCGCCGAACACCAGCGACACCTTGTACGGCGAGGCTCCCGAGCCCATCGCATCCGCGAAGAGCCGGTTCTCGTACCGTGACAGGTTGGACAACTGCTTGCCGTCGAAGAGCTGCGCGCCCTTGGCCAGCTCCGCGCGGTCGCTGATGATTTCCGTCAGCGCCCCGAGTCCCCCCGACAGCTTCCGCACCTCAGCCATGGCGCGCCTCCTTGTCGGCCGCCAGCAGCGGCCCCAGGTCCTGGTTGCGCATCACCCGCTCCACCACGTCCACCAGCTTGCGCGGGGTACACCCGAAGCACGGAATCCCGAGCGCGGTGAGCTGCTCCGCCATGGCGTGGTCGTACGAGGGCTTGCCTCCGTCCGACAGCGCCAGCAGGCACAGCACCTTCGCCCGCGAGTCCACCAACTGCCGCAGCCGAGCCACCAGCTCCTCGGCGTTGCCGCCCTCGTACAGGTCGGTAATCAGGATGAAGAGCGTCTTCTCCGGCCGCTGGACGTGGTTGGCCTGCGCGTACGCCACCGCGCGGTTGATGTCCGTGCCGCCGCCGAGCTGCGCCGTGAAGAGCACCTCCACCGGGTCCGCCAGCATGGGCGTCATGTCCACCACCTCCGTGTCGAACAGGACGAGGCTGGTGCGCAGCACGTCCAGCGACGCGAAGATGGCCGCCATGACCGAGCTGTACACCACGCTCTCCGCCATGGAGCCGGACTGGTCCACCACCAGCGTCACGTCCCACTCGTGGTGCCGCCGCTGGTTGGGCCAGAAGTAGAAGCGCTCCGGAATCAGCCGCTTGCGCTCCGCGTCCCAGCCCTTCAGGTTCTGCCGAATCGTGCGCTTCCAGTCCATGTTGCGCGCAATCGGCAGCGGGCTCGTGCTGTTCCTCTTCAGCGCGCCGAAGACCGCCGTGCGGACGGAGGACTCCAGCTTCTTGCGGAGGTCATCCACCACCTCGCGGACAATCTGCCGGGCGATGTCCTTCGCCTGGTCCGGAATCAGCCCACGCGCGCTGACCAGCGTGGTGACCAGCTCCACGTTCTTGTCCAGGAAGGGCAGCGTCTCCGGCTCGAAGAGGAGCTGCGTCAGCCCCTTCTTCTCAATCGCATCCTTCTGGACGAGCGCAATCACGTCGTCGCGGAAGAAGCTGCGCAGCGCGCCCAGCCACTTGGGGATGTACGGCCGCGAGCCCGCGGAGTTCGCGCTCTTCTCGCCGTAGACGAAGGAGAGCGCGTCATCCAGCTCCTCCAGGTCTCCCTCGCCCACACCCACCGCGCCCGCTCCGCCCGCGAGCCCGTGCAGCGAGGGACACGCGCCCGTCTTCTCCGCCGCCGGGCCCAGCGCCAGCCGCCAGCGCAGGAGCGCATCCCGGTCCTTCTCCGACAAGTCCTTGGGGTCCACGCTCATAGCAGGTCGTCCAGGTCATCGAGCGCCTTGCCCAGCTCGGCGCTCATGTCCTTGAGCTTCTCCTTGTCCTTCTCTTCGAGGACGCCCTTCGCCGCCTGCCCCTTGGCTCCGAGCTGGCGCACCGCCACCACGTTCTCCATCAGGTAGCGGCGCTCCGTGGAACCCAGCGGGCCCAGTGCTCTTCTCAATACCGGCAGGGTCTGACGGAAGCGCTCGGCCTCCACGCTGGAGAGGAAGTCGTCCAGCGCCTTCACCACCTCACGGCTCTTCACCAGCACCAGCGCGTTCACCTGGAGGAAGCCCTCCAGGTACGCCGCGCCCGCCTCCGGCTCCACCGCCAGGGACAGCCGCCGCCCCACCTCCAGCGCCACGTCCGACTCGGACAATTCCTGCGCCAGGTACAGCAGGCCCGTGGCGAGCCCCGAGGTCGCCGGATGCACCGCGTGGCTCTCCATCAGCCCATGCGCCTCCGTCAGCCAGCCGGCCTTGTCCGCGCGGGGCTGTGCGAAGGCCACCTCGTGCAGCGTGCGCAGCGCCTCCAGCACCGGGCCCACCGCTTCCGGCCCGCAGGTGCTGGCGTCATGCACCCGCAGCAGTGCGCGGCCGAAGGTCTTCTCGCACAGCACCGCCACCGCTTCGTCGCCCACGTCCGCGTGCGCGCGGGACGTGCCGTACGCCACCAGCCCGGACAGGGCCCGCGCCGCGGAGGCGAGGGACGGCAGGTCCGAGTCCGTGGCCGCGTGCGCGTCACACGCCCGCAGCGCCGCCGCCACCGTCTGGGGGCAGCCGGTAATCACCGACTCCAGCAGCACCTCCGCCGCCGCGGCCGTGGCCTTCGCCGCGGCCAGTCGCTCCTGGAGGACTCGCGTGGTCACCGCCTCCAGCGTGTCGCCGAGGACAATCTTCTCCACCAGCGCCACGTCCGTGGACGGCGTCCACTGTGCCTGCCAGGACTCACGCACCCGGGTGAGCGCGGCGTAGCCCCCGGCCTCCTTGGGCGGCGCACCCCGCTGCTGCCCCGCGCCCTGGAGAGACGCGTACGGAATCTCCGCCACGCGCAGCCGGTGCAGGAACACCGAGGAGCCCACCTCCACGTCGTTGTTCAGCCGCAGGGAGAAGGTCTCCGGGCTGTCCGTGCGAGGCAGGCGGCGTGCTTCCACCTCGCGCCAGAACTCGGCCTGCAGGGAGTTCTGGCCGATGCGGCTCGCCACCCGTCCCACCTGGTGGCCGATGACGCTCTTCCACAGGAAGCCGTCCACGTGCGTGGCGTCTCCCCGGCACAGCACGGCCACCGTGGCCTCGCGCAATTCGTCCAGACCCGGGGCGCTCTTCTCCCTCAGGTCCGCCAGCGTCAGCGCCAGCCGGTATGCCTCCAGCACGTCCGCCAGCGACGCGGTGAAGCCTCGCGTGCGCAGGTGCCCCGCGAAGTCGATGAGCACCTCCAGCGTCGCGCGCCGGAAGTCGCACTTCGCCTCATGGGCCTTCTGGTAGAAGTGCGGCGCCCGGTTGCCCGCGCCATACCCGAGCTGCTCCGCCAGCCGGGGGAAGCTGTACGGAATCACCGTCACCGCGCAGGGCACGCCCTTCGGCAGCTTCGCCTCCAGCGCCGCGTCCACGTCCCCGGCGAGGAAGGCCGCCACGTGCGCCGCGCCCGCCACCACCGCCACCTTCTCCGGAGGCACCCCGCTCGCCACCACCTCCAGCACCTTGCGCGCCATGAAGGCGTCACGCCAGCGGTGGTACTCGCGTCGGGGGCCCGCGTTCAGCACGTCCGCCCAGGCCAGCAGCACCGGACGGAAGCCCTCGGGCGTCCAGTCCGGCGCCTCGAAGAGGGCCTCCCACAGCTCCTCGAAGGAACGGTAGCCGCGCTCCTTCGCGAAGCGCTCCGAGATGGGCTCCTCCCATTCGGACTCGGCGGGGGCTCCGTGCGTGGCGGCGGACTCGGTTTCGTCCTCCTCGACTCCGGGCTCCTCGCCTTCCTCGTCGCGGTCCACTTCCAGGCTGACGCCGACGGGGATGTCGATGAACTCCGCGCGGGCCTTGTTCGCCTTCGCCCACTGCAGCGCCGCGTACTCCGGCGAGTACGCCGCGAAGGGCCACAGCGCCGAGCGTGGCGTGCCGTCCGTCCGGTAGCCCAGAATCGCCACCGGCGGCTTCGTCGCCTCGTCGCACAGCACGTCCACCAGGCCCGAGGCATCACACGGGCCTTCCACCAGGATGACTTCCGGCCGGACACGTTCCAGCCACCGGCCCAGCACCGACGTGGTGCGCGGCGAGTGGTGGCGCACCGGGAACAGGTGCACCCGGGAGAGCAGGGCGAGGTCCATCAGCCCCTCAGCAGCTTCTTGCTCGCGGTGTACAGCTCCTTCCACGCGCCCGTGCGGCTCTTGGCCACCGTCTCCATGTACTCGCGCAGGGCCTTCACGTCGTCCTCCTGCTCCTTCACCACCGCGCCCATCAGCGACGCCGCCAGCTCATGCGCCGTCACCTTCCCGCCGCCGAACTGCTCCGCGAGGATGGAGCTGTTGAAGAGCACGCTGATGGCCTCCGCCGTGGACAGCACCGCGCCCGGCGTGCGCACCTTCGTCTTTCCGTCCTTCGTCACGCCCTTGCGCAGCTCCTGGAAGAGCGTCAGCAGCATGCGCGACAGCTCCTCCGGCGGCGGCACGCCCACCTGGTAGTCATTGCGCAGCTCGGCCTCGCGCTTGGTGACGATTTGAATCTCCTGCTCCAGGTCCTCCACCACCGGCACGGTGACGAAGTTGAAGCGGCGCTTGAGCGCGGCGCTCATCTCATTCACCCCGCGGTCCCGCGTGTTGGCGGTGGCAATGAGGTTGAAGCCCCGCTGCGCGCTCACCACCTCGCCCAGCTCGGGGATGGAGACCTGCTTCTCCGAGAGGAGGGAGATGAGCGCGTCCTGAATCTCAGGCGAGGTGCGCGTCACCTCCTCGAAGCGGGCGAACTTGCCCGACTTCATCGCGCGCAGCACGGGGGAGGGGACCAGCGCCTCCGGTGATGGGCCCTGCGCTAGCAGCAGCGCGTAGTTCCACGAGTACTTGAGGTGGTCCTCGCTGGTGCCCGCGGTGCCCTGGACGATGAGCGCCGAGGTGCCGCTGACGGCCGCGGACAGGTGCTCCGACAGCCAGCTCTTCGCGGTGCCGGGCTCACCCACCAGCATCAGCGCGCGGTCCGAGGCCAGCGTGGCGATGCACACCTGGATGAGGCTCTTGTCGCCGATGTACTTGGGCGTAATCGGCACGCCCCCCACGGGCTTGGGGCTTCCGAGGATGTAGGTCTCCACGGCGCGAGGTGACAGCGCCCAACCTGGTGGGCGGGGCTTGTCGTCCTGGGCGACGAGGGCTTCCAGCTCGGTCTTGTACTTCGCTTCGGCGGGCAGGCGGATGTCCGGCATGCAGAGGAAGCTATCCCCTCGGTCTGACACGCGGCAAACGGCGCGAGGGCTTCGTGAGTCGTCATCGATACAACCCGGGAAGTGACCTCACGGGTGTCCGGTTCACGGCCCGTGGCAAGGTGGGTGGAGCGCGCTCCGTTGCCGGTCCGTCAGGCCCGGGGCGCCACCACCGTCAGCCGCTGCCCGCTGAAGGATATGAACCCCGTCGAAGGAGGTCTCCTTGCCCCTGATGATGGATGTGTTCCACGTGCTGCGTCCCACGAAGGCGCTGGTTGAGTGGCTGAAGGAGCGGGACGTCCCCGCGTGGATGGACCTGTACCGGCCGCACGTCTGGAGCGAGATGGGGTTCCACGGGGACCATGACTACGTGGGCCAGGGCGAGGACGGGGTGACGTTCCTCAAGCTCGCCGTCCTCGCGAACTTCCTGGACCGGTTGGAGAGCGCCACGTTGGCTTCCTCGCGAGAGCTGGAGGCCCACGACGCGGTGACACGGCGGGTGCTCACGGAGCTGCTCGGGCCACCGCCGCTGACCGTGGAGACCTTCGACCGCTGGTGGGTCCTGGAGTGCGCGGAGGGGCTGCACTCGGTGGAGTCCACGCTGGCGCACACCCCGGTCCGCACGCTGCGCCAGGTGCGCGGCCCGGAGCAGCGCAGTCCCACCGTGGAGGCCCATCGGTCCTCCTATGCGGCGATTGCCATCAGTGGCGGGCCGCGCCCTGTCGGCGCGTGGTGGGACGACGCCATTCGAGCGCGTGACGAGGACGCGCCGCGACTCCAGTGCGCCGTGAGCTGGGTGCTGGAGCGACTGGCGGAGAAGACGCCCCACCGCACCTGCTCCGTGTGGACCCGCGCCTTCTCCCTCGATGTCCCCGTCGAGGACGTCCTCCACGTCCCGGGCTGGACGCTGCATGGCCGGGACCTCGCCCGTCACGAGGGCATCCAGCTCACCCTCGAGAACTTCGAGTGGGGACTCGAGACGTGGACCTTCGCGTACCAGGTCTACGCGGGGGCGCGCAGGGCGGCCCTGTCTGGAGCCGCGTACCTCGAACTCGAAAAAGATGAGCACGGCTGGAAGGTCCGCTCTGGGAGCCTGAAGCCCTGACGAATGCATGTGGCGAGCGAGGGCCACCCGGCACAAGCTGTCGGCCATGCTTCAGGCTTTTGAGAGCACGACGACCGAGCGGCTCTTGCTCCGCCGCATCCGTGAGAGCGACCTGGAGGCGCTGTTCGCCCTCCACTCGGACCCGGAGACGAACCGGTACAGCCCGTCGCCCATGCGCACGCTGGACGACGCCCGGACGCGGATGGCGCTGTGGCTGGCCGACTGGTCGCAACACGGCGTGGGGTACTGGCTGGTGGAGCGGCGCGAGGCCCCCGGAGCCGTCGTGGGACTCGGGGGCGTGCGCTACAAGGAGTTCGAAGGCCAGAAGGTGCTGAACCTCGCCTACCGCTTCACGCCCCAGGCATGGGGCACCGGGTATGCGACGGAGGTGTCGCGCGTCGCCCTGGAGCTGGCCCGGAAGCACCTTCCGGACGTCCCCGTGGTGGCCATCATCAGCCAGGAGAATGCGCCGTCCATCCGCGTAGCGGAGCGGCTCGGGCTGCGGCTCGACCGCGTCATCCAGTACGAAGGCATCCCGAGCGGGGTGTACGTGGTCGGGTGACGGCGCTCAGGGGTGCGGCGCGGCGATGCCGAAGCGGGCGGAGAGCCAGCGGGCGATATCGTCCTTGCCGCGGATGAACCGGCGGCCCTCGTGGCTTCCCGTCGCGCAACCGTGGTCGTCCGAGCCGTCGCCGAGCACCACCAGGGGCAGAGACTGGTGCTGCTCTCCGACCAGCGCCACCACCTCGGCGCGAGGGCGCTGCCAGGCGATGCGCCGCACCTCCAGCCCGCGCGCGACCTGGGGGAAGTAGCCGAGCACACCTTCAAATTGCGCGCAGTGCTCGCAGTAGAAGCGCGTGCCCGGATACGCCGGGTCCTCGAAGCCGGGAGCGAGCAGGAACAGGATGTCGGAAGGCATGGAGGGCACCTGACCTTTCGGCGGGTAGAGCGCCGGGGGGAGGGTTGTGAGGCTTCAAGGGGCGGCGGGCGCATCGTCCGATTCTACCCACCCGTGCCCGTGGCCCTCCCCGCCATGCCGACGTCGCGGCGGGGTTGGTTCTGTTATGTCGCGGTAAGCCTGGATTTCTGTTCTGAAGTCCCTGGCTGCATCGACACCCCAAGAGGAGGACACGAGCGATGACTCGCGCGAAGAGCTGGGAGCGGACCCTGTTGCTTCATGCCGTGCTGCTGTGTGGGCTCACCGGGAGCGCCGGTGCGGTGACGCCGACGGGGGTGACGAAGGTGTCTCGCGTCACCGGCGCGACGCCCGCTGGAGAGTTCATTCCGAATCCGAACCAGACGCATACGAACCACGAGGTGTACGGGACGGACCTCGGCATCGTCTGGGACAAGGGCGGGGGCGAGGTCTTCGTGCTGTTCGGCGACACGTTCGGCGTGGGTTGGTGCGGCAACGGCGGCTGTGGCGGGGGCTGGCGCAGCAACGTGCTCGCCCGGTCCTCCGACACGACGCTGTCGAACGGACTCACGTTCTCCACGATGATTCAGGACTCCGCGCGGCACGCGAAGGAAATCCTGCCGTCGAAGAAGGTCAATTACGACGAGATGACGGTCATCCCCACGGCGGGAGTCACCGTGGGCTCGCGGCACTACATCCATTATATGTCCGTCCACCACTGGGGGGACCCGGGGATGTGGTCCACGAACTACGCGGGCATCGCGTACTCGGACGACAACGGGCAGAACTGGGTGAAGCACCCGAGCGCGCGGTGGCAGAACAACGCCTCGTGGACGAACAACTTCCAGATGGCCGCCTTCGTGAAGAACGGCGGGTTCGTCTACATGTACGCGACGCCGAACGGCCGCTACGGCAACGTCCACCTGGCGCGAGTGCCCGAGGGCTCGCTCCTGGACATCAACGCGTACCGCTACTGGGATGGGAATGGCTGGTCCACGTCCCAGGCGGCGGCGCGGCCTGTCGCCATCGGCATCGCGGGAGAGCTGTCCGTCTCCTACAACGCGGCGCTGGGCCGGTTCATCATGACGTACCTGAACGAGTACCGGCAGGGCGCGGTGATGCGCGATGCGCCCACGCCGACGGGCCCGTGGAGCGGTGAGAAGATGCTCGCCAGGTCGAGCGTGTTCCCCGGCCTCTACAACGCGTTCATCCACCCCTGGGGGAACACCGCCACCGAGCTGTACTTCGTCATGTCCCAGTGGACGCCCTACAACACCTTCCTGATGCGGGCGACGCTGGTGGGCGACACGCAGGGGAGCAACCTGCTCTCCGAGCCCGGCTTCGAGACCCAGGAGGCGACGCCGGTGATGGCGCCCTGGTCCCTGCAGGGCGGCGGCGGCGTGGACCGCAACCTCGGCACCGCGCGGACGGGACAGGACAACGGCTTCGTGCGCGCGAGCAGCGGCTGGAATGCGCTGAAGCAGAGCGTCGTCGTCCAGCCGCATACCGACTACACGCTGCGGGGCTGGGTGCGCACGTCCGGCAACAGCACGGAGGGGTACTTGGGGGTGAGGGGGCCGAGCAATGGCCCCATCCTGGGCGAGCGGCTCTTCGGCTCGCTACCGGGCTACACGGAGCAGGTCGTGAGCTTCAACTCCGGGGGGAACTCCGTGGTGGAGGTGTATGGCGGGCTATGGGCCAATGGGGACACGTGGCTCCAACTCGATGACGTGAGCCTGACTCGGGGGGCGAACCTCGTGGGCCATGCGGGCTTCGAGCAGCAGGCGTCCGCGAGCGCGTCTTCACCGTGGTACGCGGAGGGCAACGCGGGCATCGACCGGGGCCTCGGGTTCGCGAGGACGGGGGCGAACAATGCGTGGGCCCGGAACACGGAGGGGTGGAACGCCATCAAGCAGGAGGTCGGCGTGACTCCGAACACGAGCTACACGCTCAAGGGCTGGGTGAAGACGTCCGGCGCGCACAGTGAAGGCTACTTCGGTGCGCGCATGCTCGGCGGTGGCCCCATCCTCGGTGAGGTCCTCTTCGCCCAGCCGCTGGGCAGCTACACGCTGCTGACGGTGACGTTCAACTCCGGCGCGAACCACAGCGTGGAGCTGTTCGCCGGGATGTGGGCCCACGACACGGATACGTGGATTCAGGTGGATGACGTGAGCCTGACGCGGAACTGAGTGACGCGGCCCGCCCTCATGAGCTTGCTGCCGCGGAGCGCGCGGCAACCGGTGACGCTCGGCATCCGTCAGCTTCAATTCTCCGCCCTGGCGAGGCACTCGCCGTTCCTTTCTCACAACAGCAGGAGCGGCAACTCTGCCTGACAAGACTTAGAGCCCTGACAGAAGCCCTCGCTTGGGTCAGGCGCTCTAAACAACCAGGAAGAGTGGATCATGATGAGCGTCCCACGGTTTCACGGAATCGCGACGGTGGCCTGCGCACTCGGCGTTGCCACCTCGGCACTGGCAATCAGCCCGAACACGCGCGGAGCGGAGGCTGAGCCTCTGGACCGCGCGGGGGTGGCCGCCCGCAAACCGTACAAGCACGAGGCCTTGCTGGCCTCGCCCGCCGAGACGGACTTGTCCGAGAGCACCTCGCCGGAGCTCCAGGCCGAGCTGAGGCGCCTGCCGGCTGCCTATGACATGGACCGCCTGCCAGTCATCTACGACAAGAGCGGCAAGCTGCGCGTCGTGGAGCATACGGCCGCTCCGAAGGGCAACCCGGAGCTCAACCTCAGCAGCTCGAACCGGGTCTCCTTCAGGGTGGGTTTCGATGACTTGAACACCTACCATTGTTGGAACTTCACGCTGCCGAGCTACATGACCGACGTCGACGGTGGAACGATCCGGCTCATCATGCAGCACGAGATCGACGGGCTCGACCAGGTCCGGGTCATCGACGAGCACATCGGTACCGAGTACCACAACAACGACTACGGAAACCGCGGTCGCTTCCATGGTCGGTATGGCTGGACCCGGCAATCGGGCGGAGGCGAGTGGTCCTGGATCCTCGGTGATGGGTCACCCAGCAATCTCGCTGCGGCCTGGGACTGGGCGTGGATCGTGGATTACGGGTTTCCGTTTCACACGGGCGTGCTCGGCGGGGACAACATCCGGATCTGCTCACACCCTCACGTGACCACCCGCGTGAGCCTCATGGACTGATGGGAGTTGAGCGCCGGCCGGCACGCCGGATTCACTGAGGTGTCTTCAGCGAGTCCGGCGTGGTGCGGAAACCGGGAGTCGCTCAGTTCCGTGGCGCTCCCGCACTTCGTGTGGTGGGTAGGCTTCGACGGTGAGCAGCCGTCGCTCATTTGCCGTGGAGTGTGCCGCGGAGAATGCTGACGTTCCGGGTCAGTACACGCGCGGCGCCTTCTTCGCCCACGGGCTCTTCTTGTAGTGCTCGTGCAGATAGCGGAAGGCCTCCTTCGCTTCGGCCGTGCCCTGGCGGCAGCCGCGCCTGCTGGCCCGCACCACGCGGTACAGCGCCTTGGGCGAGCGAGGGTCCTCGGGATGCGCCTTCGCCCAGTCGAGCGCCACGCGCGCGAAGTACGGCACCGAGTCTCCCGCGTCGATGAGCGCCTTCCACTCGGCGGCGGCGGCCTTCTGCTCCGCTTCGCTCGCGAAGGCGAACGGCTGCATGGGCTCGCCCGGCTTGGGCGCGCACCACCAGTTCCTCGCGCCGGCCATGTCCTGCGTCAGGTCGAGCTTCGGGTCCTCGAGCGTCAGCCGCGAGCCACCGGGCTCCAGTCGCGCCGACACCGTGGGCAAGCCCATGAGCAGCACCTGCGCCTCGAACCGGCGCTCCTCGGGCGTCGGCCGCCCGTCGATGACGAGCAGCTCCGCCTTCGCCGCGGGCTCCATCGCCGCGAGCGCCTTCGCCGTGGCCCGCAGCGTCTCGTCGTCGCCCACCACGGTGGCGCGGGCAAAGGCCGTCCAGCTCACCCACCGGCGCAGCGCGGGGGACAGGGCCTCGCTCGCGGCCAGTTGCGCCATCCGCCGCGCCGTCAGCCGGGGCTCCAGGACGGGGAGGACTTCCTCACCAAACGACACCGGCCGTGCCTCGGGTGGCGAGTCCAGCGCATCGCTGAAGCTCTCACTGCTCTGGAGGCCCGCCTGGCGGCGCGTCGAGTCGCGGAACAGCTCCTCCCAGCTCCGGGCCAGCGCGAAGCGCTCCGCGCGCAGCAGGTTGTCCGTGGAGACCTGGTCCCGCGTCAGCTCCAGCGGCACCGCCGCGAGCCGCGCCTGGGCCGCCTTCGTGTCACCCCGCTCGCGCAGCAGGTGCGCGGAGCGGTACGCCAGCGTCACGCCGGCCGGCGACGCGGGAGGCACCTTCGCCGCATCCGTCAGCAGCGCGGCGAGCCCGGCGGAGTCCGGCCGCGCCTTGAGCAGCGCCGTGACGAGCCAGGGCAGGTGCGCCGTCTTCTTCCACCGCACCATCGCCGTGGCATACGCCTCGCGGAGTGCGTCCTCTTCTGTCTGCCCGAGCTGGGTGATTCCTCGGGTGAGGCGGAGCCACTCGCCGAGCTCGGCCGCGGGGGCGGGGAGTCCGGTGCAGCGCTCCGCCCTCCAGCCCAGCAGGTCCAGGTCACCGAGCTCCGCGCCCAGTGATGAGCCCGTGCCCGGCTGGAGCACCCGCCCGAGCAGCTCGCAGCTCCAGGTGTCCGGCCGCAGGCGGACTCGCACGAGGCTCTGGAGTCGCCGCGCCGGGCCATGTACCGGGGCCAGCTTCGGTGTGGCGAGCACGGTGTCGAGCACCCCGTCCGCCTTCGTGAGCCGCGTGAGGAACTCGGGGTCCGTGGAGGTCTCGGCGAGGAAGGAGGTCTCCTTCCGGCTGAACAGCGCCTGGCGCACGTGGCTGCGCGCCACGAGGTAGGCGCCGAGCCCCTGGTACGGACTGTCCGCCGAGGCGGCGATGTCCTGGAAGGCCGCAGCCGCTTCCTCGAAGGCGCCGCAGTAGAAGGAGGACGCGGCGCGCTGGTAGTCGTGCTCGGCCTTCCGCCGCGCCTTCTCCGCCGGCTTCAGGCCCTCGTCGAGCTTCGGGTCCAGCTCCTGCACGATGGCACAGGGACCGAACACCACGTCCTGGTTGCGCACCCACTCCTCCACCAGGGCCGGATGCGCCTTCCACTCCCGCGCGAGCGTGCGCGCGGTGTCCGCGGCCTTCAGGAAGGCATCGCCCTGGATGCGCGCGTATTGGGAGTAGTCCTCCTCTCCGACGGCCAGCGGCGAGGACGCGGGCAGCGCCGGAGCCACCTCTGTCCGCGCGGCGAGCCAGCGCTTCAGCTCTTCCTCCGCGCCAGCACCGGAGACGTCGCCCTGCATGCGCGCCCACGTGTCCACGAGGTGCCGCTGCTCGTCGGCCGTGGTGGGCACGCCCATCATCGAGCGGAAGGCGTAGGCGAGGTACATCGGCCGGTACTTCTCTCGCAGCACGCCCAGGCGTCCGGCGGCGAAGGCCGCGAAGGGACGGTCGGGATGGGTCCTGTGGACGAAGATGGGCGAGCCATCATCGAAGGCACAGGCCTCCGCGGAGGACGTCGGCAGGAGGAGCGCGAGGCCGAGGAGGCCGGAGAGGAACGTCTTCATGGCTTCATTCCCGCCACCGCTCGAGCGAACGCCTCGGGCGTCCACGGGCGGGGGCTGAAGAGGTAGAGGGTGGAGACGCCGGGAGGCACGGCCTGCCACTCATCGAGCGCGAGGCCCACGCTTCCCTTGCACGGACGCGGGAGCCCGCGTGCGAACCGGGTGCGGAAGGCGGGCGCCTCCGGGCCCATGCGGAAGAGCTGCGGAACGACCTCGTCCACTGGCGCGCGTTCCAACCAGCTCCCTGGTGCGCACCAGGAGGCCAGCGCGGTGATGGACAGGGGCATTGCTTGAGGCAGCAGCTCGCGGGTGCGCTGGAGCAGCGTGAGGTATGCATCCTGCTCCGACTCGCGCGCGTCGAAGTCGAGCTGTAGCGCCGTCACGTCGGGGCGGTGGGCGAGGGCAGCGAGGCGCTCGGCGAGGCCGTGAAGGCGCTCGGGTGGGAAGTCCGCGAGCGAGGCTCCCCGGTGCATCTCCAGCCGCACGGTGGCTTTCAGCGACACGCCCGGCGGGAGGCGCAGTGGCTGGCGGCGCGGGTGTTCGAGCACGTCCGTCCCGGTCAGCTCCAGCGTCGACAGCAGGAAGGCCACGTCGGCCGGGTGGCCCGCGAGGAAGCGGAGGTCCTCCGGCCGCTCCCAGGCCCACAGGATGAGGCGCGGAGGCTCGGCGGCGGGAGTGCAGGACAGGAGGGTGCCCAGCAGCAGCGCGGCCCGACGGACACCGCGCGGCGGGGCCGACCCGGGGGAGCGCGGGCCACGAGCGGCGCGGAGCGGCGGGGCTGCCTCGGGCTGCAAGGGACGCTCCGGGAACATGGGGTTGTCGGGCCGCACCTCGCTGGTGGCCCGGGCTTCACGGCGGCATTGTGCAATGCAGGCGCCAGGGATTCATCCCCAGGGGCCACGAGCCGGTGGGGTGCGAACGTCCCCAGCCGTGCGGTGTGGGTCCGGTCGCCGGTGCGTGGGTGTGCCGCCGCCCGGTGGCTCCGGAATAGAGTCCCGCGCATGAGCAAGGATGAATCCCGGAAGCACCTGCTCGCCCGTGTCGAGTGCGCCGTGCGAGGCGGCTTCGAGGGCGAGGAGGAGCTCCTCGAAGGCCTGGAGCAGTGGGTGGAGGACGAGCTGGGCGAGGTCGACGGCGAGCTGGTCGAGGAGCTGGGCGCCCGCGCCCGGAAGCTGCTCCAGGAGCAGCGTGTCCTGGAGGCGAGCTGGAGCGAGCCGACGCTGAATGACGCCCTCGACAGCGCCTTCGAGGAGCTGAACGCGAATGGCATCGTCGCGCTGGAGAACGCGGGCTACACGATGTCCGACGGCTGGTCCGACGTGAATGAGGTCGCCAGCTATCAGGACACTCCGCCGCGAGGCGCGGTCTTCTACCATGGCCAGGACCTGGAGCGCGGCGTCGCCGGCCAGGGGCTGATGCTGGCCTTCGGCGCCTACGAGAGCAACTCCGCGAAGCACGAGGCGGCGAGCCTCGCGATTGCGCGCGAGGTCTGTGACACGCTCGAACGTCACGGTGTGAAGACGGAGTGGAACGGCTCCCTCGAGGAGCGCATCCGCATTCCACCCTTCGAGTGGCGCAAGCGCCGGTGGACCGAGGTGGCGCGGGCGTAGCCGGCCACACGGGGCGGAGTCACCCGTGCTTCGCCCAGCGCTCCGCCCACTCGACGAGCGGCAGGAAGCGCTCCAGCAGCTCCTGGCCGAGCGGCGTGAGCGCGTAGCCGTCCGTCTCGTCGAGGGCCACCAGCTCCCCCTCGCGCAGCTCCTTGAGGCGCGTGTTGAGGACCGTGGGGCTCATGTCCCCGCACGCCTCCCGCAGGGCGCGGAAGGTCAGGGGGCCGCCCCGCAGCTCCCAGATGATGCGCAGCGCCCAGCGCCGGCCCAGCAGGTCCAGCAGCACCATGATGGGCCGGCCGGTGCGGGAGCCTCGGACGGCGGAGCCTGCTCTGGGCGCTCGTGCCACGGTGTCTTCCTTGCGCTACGGAAAACGTAGCATTAGAGATGTGCTGCTACGGAATACGTAGCACCATCGAACGAAGGAGGCGAGACATGACCGGGGCCCGCGTCGCACCCATGGAACCGCCGTACTCGGAGGCCGTCACGGCGGCGCTCGCGCGCATCATGCCGGAGGGGGTTCCACCGCTCGTGCTCTTCCGCACGCTGGCGGGGAACGAGCGCGTCTTCAGCCGGTTGATGGCGGGTGGGCTGCTCGACAAGGGCAGCGTGAGCCTGCGAGAGCGGGAGCTGGTCATCGACCGGACCTGCTGGCGCTGCGGCTCCGAGTACGAGTGGGGCGTGCACGTGGCCTTCTTCGGCGAGCGCGTGCGCCTGACGCCCGAGGAGGTCCGCGGCCTGTGCACGGACGACCCGGAGGCCACGCCCTTCAGCCCCCGCGAGCGGTTGCTGCTGCGGCTGTGCGACGCGCTGCACGCGAGCGCCACCGTGTCGGACGCGCTCTGGACGGAGCTGGCGCGGGAGTGGACGTCGCCGCAGCTCCTGGAGCTGCTCGTGCTGGCGGGCTACTACCACGCCATCTCGTTCCTCACGAACGCGCTGCGTCTGCCGCTGGAGTCCTTCGGGGCGCGCTTCCCGTCGCCCTGAGCGCTACCGCGGCGTCTCGCTCTTCCCCTCGCGGCGCCGCAGCCAGTTCTTGAGGAAGGCCTTCACCTCCGGGTGCTGGGACTTGCGGAACTGCTCGGGCGGGCCGTACTCGACGATGAGCCCCTCGTGCATGAGGGCGAGGGCGTCGGCCATGCCGAAGGCGGACGCCACGTCCGGCGTAATCACCAGCGACGTGGCGCCGAGCTGCTGCTTGCCGGTGAAGATGATTTCGTTGACCGCGGCGGTGGTGAGCGGGTCCAGACCTGCGGTGGGGTCGTCGTAGAGGAGGATTTTCGGCTGGAGGATGGTGGCGCGCGCGAAGCCCACGCGCTTCTGCATGCCGCCGGACAGCTCGCCCGGGAAGCGCGTGGTGGCGTGCGACAGGCCCACCTTGGCCAGCGTCTTGTCCACCGTCTCCTTGATTTCGGCCTCGGACATGGACGTGCGCTCGCGCAGCGGGAAGGCCACGTTGTCGAAGACGTTGAGCGAGTCGAAGAGGGCGTTGGCCTGGAAGAGGATGCCCTGGTGGCGCCGCATCTGGTCCAGCGCGGCCTCTTTCATCTTCGCCACGTCCTGGCCTTCCACCAGCACCGTGCCCCGGTCCGGCTGAAGCAGGCCCATGATGTGCTTCATCAGCACCGTCTTGCCGGAGCCGGACACCCCCATCAGCACGCAGGTGGTGCCCTCGGGCACCACGAGGCTCACGCCCCGCAGCGCCTCCGTGGCACCGAAAGACTTGTAGAGGTCCTTCACCTCGATGGCCAGCTTGCGCGCCGGCTCGCCGCTCGTGTCGCTCATCTCCCCGACACCATACGCGCGGTGGCCCCGCTCCGCTCCCAGAAGACGCGCGCCTCTTCCGCCCCCCCCATGTCCGGCTGCTTGTCTCACGGCGCGTGTGTGGGGCTGCCCGGTCCGTCAACGGGACGACACCCGCCCGCCTCCCGACGGGGACGCGCTTCATCGTCCGCCTGCCTGCAAGGGGGCACGGCGGGCGGTAGCCACGAGACAGGTGGGCGGGCGCGTGTGGCCATCCGCGTTGACCGGCGGTCCGGTGTGAGGCTGGTGTAAGACGTGGTGACAGCCAGCGCGGGAGCTCATCGTGAGGACAGGCGCCGACACCCAGGAAGACACCGGGCCCGGCTCGGAACGCACGGAAGGTGCGAAGCCGCCGAGGCCGGGGCTCGTCGTCATCTTCTCCGGAGGCACGCCGCTGCTGCGTCCGGTGGGGCTGGACGGTGGGCGGGTCATGCTGGGGCGCGAGGACGTGGGCGGACAGCCGCTGCCGGATGACCGCGTGTCCCGGCTCCATGCGGAGGTGGGGCGCGACCCTGGCGGGTGGAGCGTGACGGACCTGAACAGCCGCAACGGCACGTGGGTGGATGGCGTGCAGGTGACGGGGCGGCGCACGTTCACCGCGCCGCGCACGTTGCGGGTGGGCAACACGGTGGCCCTGTTCACCGAGGATGTGCGGCGCTTCGAGGTGTCGGGCGTGACGACCGGACCCGAGGGCGTGCGGGGCCCGGCACTGCGGGCCGTGCTGGAGCGGGTGGCGCTGGCCGCCGCCGCGAACGAGGGCGTGCTCATCACCGGAGAGAGTGGGACGGGGAAGGAGCTGGCGGCGCGGGCGTACCACCGGGCGGGGCCGCATGCGCGCGGGCGCTTCGTGGCCATCCACTGCGCGGCCGTGCCCGCGGCGGTGGTGGAGCGGCTGCTGTTCGGCTCGAAGCGCGGCGCGGAGGCGGGCGTGGAGGGGTATCTCCAGGCTGCGGACCGGGGCGTGCTGTTCCTCGACGAGGTGGGCGGGATGGCGCCCGAGGTCCAGGCGAAGCTGCTGCGGGTGCTGGAGACGGGGGAGGTGCTGGCGCTCGGCGCCTCGCTGCCGCGGCCGGTGGACGTGCGCGTGTGCGCGGCCTCGCTGCGGGACTTGAGCGGGGCCGTTGCCGCGGGGCAGCTTCGCGCGGACCTCTACGCTCGGCTGGCGCGGTGCGAGGTGCACCTGCCCCCGCTGCGCGAGCGACTGGAGGAGGTGCCCTGGTTGCTGGCGCAGGCGATGGACGCGGGAGCGCCGGAGATGCATGCCAGCTTCGTGGAGGCCTGCCTCGCGCGGCCCTGGCCCGGCAACGTGCGAGAGCTGCTGGGCGAGGCGAAGCGGGCGGTGCGCGAGGCCCAGGCGCGGGGTGCCGGCACGCTGCGGGCCGAGCACCTCGCCCTCGGTGCGGGGTTTCCGCTGTCCTCGGAGGATGTGACTCCGTTCATCGGCTTCCGGGGGGCGCCGGTTTCGGTGGAGCTGGACCTGGCAGGCGTGATGCCGGACCGGGCGGCGGTGGAGGCCGCGCTGGCGTCGCAGGAGGGCCGCGTCAGCGAGGCGGCCCGGATGCTCGGGCTGGACCGCGCGCAGCTGTCCCGGTTGATGCGGCGCTGGGGGATGGCGTCCGATTCGGAGGAGTAGGAGGCACGGCGCCGCACTTCCGCCGGGAGTCACGACGGCTGGCTTGAGAGCGCTACTCCTGCTCAAGGTCGCTGAGGGGCGGAGGCCTGCGCTGCCGGGATTCATGGCCTCAGGAGAGCGCTGCTCCTGGTGGCTGTCGCGGAGGGCCGGGGCCTCCGCGGTGAGCTGGCGCGCGGACGGCGGCAGCGGGCCTCCTGTCCACGGGTGCACGGCGGCGTGAGGGAGTGCTTGCCGTGGATGCTGGAGCAGGGGCGATGCTCCGGGCCTATGTGGAAGGTGGACTCATTGAGGCGGTGTCGCGCGTGCCAGGCCCGGTGTCCGGGCTTCGGGGAGGCATAGCGCGTGGCGACCGTGTCCCTGGAGGACGTGCGCAAGGTGTACCGGGGCGGAGTGACCGCGGTGAAGGGCGTGACGCTGGACATCGCGGACGGCGAGTTCGTGTCGCTGGTGGGGCCATCCGGCTGCGGCAAGTCCACGACGCTGAACCTCATTGCCGGGCTGGAGGAGCTGTCGGGCGGCACGCTGCGCATCGACGGCGCGGTGGTGAATGGGATGTCCCCGCGCGAGCGCGACATCGCCATGGTGTTCCAGAGCTACGCGCTCTATCCGCACATGAGCGTGGCGAGGAACCTGGCGTTTCCGCTGGAGGTCTCCGGGTTGGGGCGGGCGGACATCGACGCGCGGGTGCGCGAGGTGGCCTCGGTGCTGGGACTGGAAGCGCTGCTGGAGCGGCGGCCGAAGGAGCTGTCCGGTGGGCAGCGCCAGCGCGTGGCGCTGGGGCGAGCGCTGGTGCGCCGGCCGAAGGTATTCCTGTTCGACGAGCCGCTGTCGAACCTGGACGCGGCGCTGCGCTCGCAGATGCGTGGCGAAATCAAGAAGCTGCATGAGCAGCTCAAGGCCACGTTCATCTACGTCACGCACGACCAGGCCGAGGCGATGACGTTGTCGGACCGGGTGGTGGTGATGAGCCAGGGCGAGGTGCAGCAGGTGGCTCCGCCGCGCCAGCTGTATGACGCGCCAGCAAATCTCTTCGTGGCGGGCTTCTTCGGCTCGCCGCGCATCAACCTGGTGAAGCCGAAGACGCTGGGCCGGCCCGAGGAGAACACGGTGCTGGGCCTGCGTCCCGAGCACCTGGAGGTGGGGCAGGGCGCGGCACCCCCGGGGGCCCTGGAGGGCCGCGTGTACCTGGTGGAGCCGATGGGCGCGGAGAGCTGGGTGACGGTGGAGGTGGCCGGAGAGCGCATGGTGGCGCGCGCGGCCGGAGACTTCCACGCGCCCACCGGCAGTCCCGTGTGGCTGCGGTACGAGGTGGCACGCCTGCGGCGGTTCGACGCGGAATCAGGCAGGGCCATGACTGTCGCCCACCCGTGACAGGTGGCGACAGTCTGGCGGTATCAGGCGTACACCTGATTCCCTTCGAGCGTCATCTCCAGCCGCCGGTTCAGCGCCTCCATCCGGTCATACCTCTCGCGCAGCATGTCGCGAAAGGCGCGCTGGTCGGCATGGGCAATCTCGTCCAGGAGCACGCGCAGCGCCGACTCCAGCGCCTGCTTCAGCTCGCGCGCTTCCACCGAGGACAGTTCCAGCAGCATGAAGCACCTCCTGCGTTGAACGTTAGGCACCGTCGGAAGGGCCGACTCCCCGCGCCTGCTCGGGGCCCGCGACGCCAGCCCGCCTGTCGCAGCGTCCCTTCCTGCCTCCCCGGGGGCGGAACGGAGCGCCTCTCCTCCTGCTCCGGTGCGCGGAGCGCACATGACTCCTCACGGTGCGACGTGCGCGAAGTGGAGGGAAGGAGTCCGGCCGCGGGCCCGTGTCCGTGGCAGGCGGTGACGGCGAGCGCTCCTCTGCCCGGCTTCCGGGCGCTGCCGTCCGCTCGGCGAGCCCGCACTGTTGTGGATGGGGCCCGGATGTCCCGTGCGCCCCGAGCCCGAGGAGGCCCAGATGGTTCAGGCGGAGGAGGTGCGCGAGGGGATGACGGTGCGGACCGCGGACGGGCGCGTGGTGGGCCGCGTGGCCGCGGTGGGCGACATCCACTTCGAGTTGGAGCAGGGGCTCGTGCCCATTCCGCGGCGCGACTACCTGGTCGAGTACAGCGACGTGGACTTCATCCGCGACCAGGACGTGTACCTGGCGAACGCGGACCATCCGCTGCTCACCCTGGAGGAAGACGACGACGGCGGCGCCCTGCCACCGCGCCACTGCGAGGGCATGGACGCCGAGCCGGTGAACGCCGCGCCCGCGACGGAGGGGGAGCCTGTCCGCCACTGACTGACGCGGAGCGCCAGGGTGCCTGGCGCTCCCCACCCCCACGGTCCCGGTTTACAGGAATTCTGACCCATGGGGCGGTGTAAGCGTCGGGAATCACTCAGGTGGGACAAAACAGGAATGTCAGACCGTCAGGGTACATGAGCTCTCTTCGACCAGCCATCCAGGTGGGCTCATGCGACGGTTCTCGACATCCTGCGTCACCATGGCGCTCTTCGTGCTGGTGTTCTCGTGCAGCTCCGGTCCCCGGGCTGAGGAGGGCGGCGCGAACACGGTGGGACAGCCGCTGACGCTGTCCGCGCCGCGCAAGCTGCTGTCCTTCGTCACCCTGGAGGACGGGCGCGTGCTGGCCGTGGGTGGGCATGACGGGCACCGCACGCTCGCGAGCTGTGAGCTGTTCGAGCCCGCCTCCGGCGCGTGGCGTGTGACGGGCGCCCTGCGCACGGCGCGGCGCAACCACGCGGCGGTGCGGCTGGCGGACGGGCGCGTGCTGGTGGTGGGCGGAACGAATGGCGTGGCGCTGGGCGCGCTCGCGAGCGCGGAGGTCTACGACGCGGCGACGGGCACGTGGGCGGAGGCGCGGCCCATGGCCGAGGCGCGCAATGACCCGGCGGCGGTGCTGCTGCGGGACGGGCGCGTGCTGGTGGCGGGCGGCACGGACGTGGACCGGCGGCCGCTGCGCTCGGCGGAGCTGTTCGACCCGATGACGGGCACGTGGAGCGCGGCGGAGGCGCCCGGCTTCGCGCGTGGCGGTGCGCGCACGGCGGTGGTGCTGGCCAGCGGCAAGGCGCTCTTCGTGAGCGGACTGCAGGCGGAGCTGTATGACGCGACGACGGGCCACTGGGAGAAGGCGGGGCTGGCGGGCGGCGCGGCGGGGACGCACCGGCTGGCGCACACGGTGACGTTGCTGCCGGACGGGCGCGTGCTGGTGGTGGGCGGCACGACGGCGCGCGCGGCGGGCACGGCGGAGGTGTATGCGCCGGAGACGGGGGAGTGGACGCTGGTGGCGGCGCCGGCGGTGGCTCGCGAGCACCACGCGGCGGTGGTGACGCCGGACGGCGCGGTGTGGGTGCTGGGCGGCGCGCACTACACGACAGGGGCGCTCGCGTCGGTGGAGCGCTTCGACCCGGCGACGGGGAGGTGGGTGTCGGCGCCCGCGTTGGGGGAGCCGCGCGGGAAGGCCGGCGCGGGGGTGCTGCCGGATGGCGCGGTGCTGGTGATGGGCGGGGAGAACGAGGTGGAGGGGATGCTGTCCGTGAGCGAGCGGTATGTGCCGGGTGACTGCGTGCCGGCGGTGTGCTCGGCGCGTGACGGCATGTGCGGGCCGGTGGCGGACGGGTGTGGTGGGGCGCTCGACTGCGGGCCGTGTGGGGCCGAGGTCTGCGGGGCGGGGGAGTGCCGCGCGGAGGGTGTGCGTGGGCAGTGAGCGGGCGGGCATGTGGCGTCGCGGATGACGGCGGCGCCGCGCCCGGGTGAGATGCGGGCATGGGACGGCTGAAGGAAGTGCTGGTGGTGGGCGCGCTGCTCGCGGGCTGTGGAGGCACGGAGGAGGCGCAGGTCAGCTACACCGAGGTGGCGGAGCGCACGGCCTCGGTGATGTGCACGTACTCGGAGCGGTGCGGCGGGAGCACGGTGCCGTATGAGGAGTGCGTGGCGGAGGTCCTCGCGGCGTACGCGGCGGTGGAGCCGGAGCTCAACGCCGCGGTGGCTGGCGCGAAGTCTGGATGCGTACAGTGCATGCGCATCCGCACCGACGAGCTGGAGGCGTCGCTCGAGAGCGACTGTCAGCGGCCTCCGGATGAAGCGCGGGTGCGCGCGGTGTGCGGCGTCGAAGACGCGGCTTGCGCGGGGGCTCCGTGAGGTGTGAAGCCAGGAGAAAGTCGTTCATCCGGGATGTGCGGTGGGGACACGACACCTCTGCACGCATCGCAGCGGCGCCCCGCCCTCGTGCGTGACAGACTGCGCGCCCATGCGCACCCGCACCCTTCTCGTCGCACCGCTGCTCCTCTCCACCGCCTGTGCCACCGCGCCCGCCGCGCCTCCGGCGGAGCCACTGGCCGTCACTGCCACCCGTGCCCCCGCCCCCGAGCGCCCCTTCGGCACCCTGCGTGAGCAGGCCCAGCGCCAGCAGGCGTGGCTCAACGAGCGCATGGAAAAGGCCCTGCCGCAGCTCATGCGCCAGTACGGCATCGAGCTGTGGGTCGTCCCCATGCGCGAGTACAACGAGGACCCCGTCTTCACCGCGCTGGCCGCCCCCACCACCTTCGCCGCCCGCCGCCGCACCATCTACGTGTTCCATGACCGCGGCCACGAGAAGGGCGTGGAGCGGCTGGCCCTCGGCGGCGGCTCGCAGGGCGGCGTCTTCACCCCGCGTCGCGCGCAGCGCCAGGTCGACGGCGGCGGCGTGAATCGCGAGGCCGAGCTGTGGGGCCCCGAGCAGTGGCAGGTCCTCAAGCAGGTGCTGGAGGAGCGCAAGCCGAAGGTCATCGGCATCAACGTGTCGCGCACCTTCGCCTTCGCCGACGGCCTCACCCACGGCGAGTACGAGGGCATGGCCGAGGCGCTCGGCCCCGACTGGGTGAAGCGCTTCAAGCCCGCCGAGGGGCTCGCCGTGGACCTCATCGCCTGGCGCTCCGCCGACGAGGTCCGCTTCTACGAGGAGGTGACGAAGCTCGCCTGGAACATCATCGAGCGCGCCTTCTCCAGCGACGTCATCACCCCCGGCGTCACCCGCACCCGCGACGTGGAGTGGTGGATGCGGCAGCGGCTGGCGGACCTCGGCCTGGACACGTGGTTCCACCCCTCCGTGGACGTGCAGCGCCAGGGCGTCACCGAGGCGCAGCTCGGCGAGGACCCCGTCATCCAGCGCGGCGACGTGCTCCACTGCGACTACGGCATCACCGCGCTGCGGCTGAACACCGACACCCAGCACATGGGCTACGTGCTGCGCGAGGGCGAGAAGGACGTGCCCGAGGGCCTCAAGGCCGCGCTCAAGGTGTCCAACCGCCTGCAGGACATCGTCTTCGAGGAGCTGCGCCCCGGCCGCACGGGCAACGAAATCCTTCGCGCCTCACGCGAGCGGATGAAGGGCGAGGGCATCGACGGCACCATCTACTCGCACGCCATCGGCCTGCACGGGCACGGCGCCGGGCCGCTCGTGGGCCTGTGGGACCGTCAGGAAGGCGTCCCCGGCAATGGCGACCACAAGGTGATTCCCAACATGTGGTACTCCATCGAGCTCCAGGCGACGAGCCCCGTGCCGGAGTGGAACGGCCAGCCCGTCCGCTCGGCGCAGGAGGAGGACATCACCATCGACGCCGAGGGCAAGGTGCACTGGGCCTGGAAGCGCCAGACGGCGTTCCACCTGGTGCGCTGAGCGGCGGCGGCTCGACGGGGCTCCCATTCACCGGGAGCCCCGGACTCCAACCACGCTCCGACTCAGCGCGCCGCGCCCGTCATCGACTTCAGCAGCTCCACCAGCGCCCGCTTCTCCTCGTCCGACAAGTCCAGCGGGACGATGGTGTCCGTCCGCTTGCCCACGAACGAGCCCGCCGGGTCTCCGCCTTCGTTGTAGAAGTCGATGACGTCCTCCAGCGTGGCCTGCGCTCCGGTGTGCATGTACGGCGCCGTCAGCGCCACGTTGCGCAGCGACGGCGTGCGGAAGGCCCCGTCCAGCTCCTCCTGCTTCGCCTGCGTGCGCAGGGTGTTCAGCCTCCGGGCGTCCGTCCCCGACGGCGCGTCGCTGTACGGGCCCGCGGCGTTGAAGTCCCAGCCCAGCAGCGACTCCAGCACGGCCCACTGCCCGCCGGAGCCGTCCCCGGTGTCCTCCACTCCGATGTTGTGGAACAGGTCATCGCTCAGCGAGGGGCTCTTGTGGCACACGGCGCACTGGCCCTTGCGCACGAAGGTCTTCAGTCCCAGGTACGCCGGGTCCTCCTCCGCCTGTCCGGCCTCCGCCGCCGCGATGAAGCGCTTCACGTCCTCGTCGAAGGGCGCGTCGATGCGCACCAGCGTCCGCTCGTACGCCGCCAGCACCTTGCCCACGTTGGTCATCAGCACGGGGCCCGGCTCCTCCTCCGGCCACTTGCCGAAGAGGGCCTGGTACTCGCCGCGGTACTCGGTGTCGTCCAGCCGCGCCGCCACCACCGTCGCGTCCGAGTCCATCTCCACCGGGTTCGTCAGCGGCAGCGTGGCCTGAGACCAGAGCCGGTCCGCCCGCCCGTCCCACATGAACCAGCGGCTGTAGGCCACGTTCAGCACGGTGGGCGGGTTGCGCACCGTGCGATTGCCGCCGCAGCCCTCCGCCGTCGCCGTGTCCACCGTGCGGCCGTCGCCGCCGTGGCAGCTCTGGCAGGACACCGTCCCACAGCGCGACAGCGCGGGGTCATGGAAGAGCAAATCCCCCAGCTGCTCCGCCCGTGCGACTCCGTCCACCCGGTTGGTGAGGTCCTTCGGCGGCTGTCGCGGCAGGGTGTGCAGGCTGCGGAGCTGGTCCAGCTCGTCGAGGTTGGGAAACGCCTCCTCGGAATCACATGCCAGCCCGAGCCCGCCCAGGGCCAGGGCGAGCGCGGCGGCGCGCAAGCGGTACGGGGTCATCAACAGGTCTTCCTTCTTCACGTCCACGGCGGCCCGGCTCGGCCGGTGCTTCGCGCCACCGCTGGACTGGAGCCCGTCAGCTTCGCGTTCCCACCGGCGCGAATCAATCCCCGCGTCCCCCCTTGACGGCGGAGGGGACGCGAGCACCGGGGCGCCTCAGCTGCCGCAGCTCAGCTCGAAGTCCCGGTTCACCGTGGCGTAGCTGCGCAGCTTCACCGCCGACGGGGCCGGGGAGACGGTGGGCGCGGCCCCGCTCTCACACTTCAGGCCCGAGTCCACTGCCAGTGCCACCTGCAGGTCCAGCTCGCTGGGCAGGCCCGACACGGTGAACGAGCAGCGGCCGCCGCGGCTCGGCTTCACCATGGCCCGGCCCAGCGCGTCCGTCGGGGCGCTCGGCGGAGACACCACCACCTTCAGCTGCTCGCAGGCGTCGCCGGTCTGCATGCCGCTCTGGGGCAGGCGCACCACGCCGGCCACGGTGGCATTGCCCTCGCGGCTTCCACCGCCACCCATGGTGGCGCAACCGGTGGCGGCAAGGACGAGGGCGGCAACGGCAATCCGATACATGAATTCCTCACTTCGTGGGGGAAAGAGCTGGCGGTTCGGCCGCCGTGCAGGCGACCTACGGCGCGGGCCAGATACAATTGCGATGGGAATTCATTCCGATTCTTTTGTTTCACCGCGCTGACGCGGGGATTCGGTAATTCTCCAGGAATTCCGAGCAGTTCCCGACGCCATGTCCGTCCTGCGGACGCACGGGGCGTCACGGAATCAGCGCGCTTCATCGGTGCAATCAAAGACAGACATGACGCGCCGCGGTCGTCCCGGGAATGAACAGGCATGTCCCATTTCCGGGAGTCTTGGAACCTGAGTCCAGGAACTGGGAAGCGGGGCGGGAAGCGCGGCGGCGAGGAGCATGCGGCCGGGACGATGGCCTGCCGCCTGCTGCCAGTCGCCCGGAGCGCCCCCACGGTGAAGCCAGGAGAGGAGACGCGCATGTCGATGCAGAAGCAGGATCAGACCCAGTCCTGGTCGGGGCTGGGGGTGGGGACGGACCGGAAGTCCTTCCTGGACAAGGTGTCGGCGCAGCTTCCGGACTACGAGGCCGAGCAGGCCGCGGAGGCGGTGTTCTGTGCGCTGTCGGAGCGGTTGTCCGGCGGCCTGGTGCAGCAGCTCCGGGACCAGCTCTCCCCGGACGTGAGGGAGTTGCTGAATGCGTGCCACCGGCACCGGGGCGAGGAGCCCGCGCCCCTGGACCGTGACGACTTCTACCTCATGGTCGCCAACCACCTGAACGCCGAGCCGGAGAACGTGCGGCTCGTCCTTCATGGCGTGTTCGCCGCGCTGCACTCGCAAATCGTCGAGGCGGAGGCCCAGAAAATCGAGGGCCAGCTCCCCAAGTGGCTCCAGGGCACCTGGGCCGCGGCGCGCATGCATGTGGACCGGCCGGCCTGAGCCTTCCCGGGCCGGGGAGACTGATAGCGTCCTCCCGGCCCGGTCGCCCGCTTCCAGGGCTCAGTAGGTGCCACCCAGCGACAGCAGGAACGAGACGCGGCCGTCGCCCACGCCCGGGTCGAGCGTGGTGGGGACGAAGTCCTGGTCGAACAGGATGTTGTAGTTCGCGCGCGCGTCGGCGGTGATGAGCTTGCCCACCTGGTAGCGCATGCCGATGCCGGCCGGGACATAGCCGCTGGTGTCGTCGCTGAAGCCGAGAGTCTCTCCCCGGAGGTCGTCCCGGACGTTGAAGGTCTCGATGCCGATGCCGGTGAGCACGTAGGGCTGCAGCCGGGTGTCGGTGAAGCTGCCCACGACGACGGCCTGGCCGCCGTTGCGGATGAGGTCCGCGCCGTCGGAGATGCCGCCGTCACCGCCCGGGTCGATGTCACTCAACCCGCCGCTGTAGCCCAGCTCGACGCCGAAGTAGCCCGAGGGCCGCAGGCCCAGGGTGGCGCCGTAGGACAGGCCGGGGTTGACCGAGGGGGCGAGCTGCCCGGTGTAGGCCTCCGCGCCGCCGCCCACCAGGGCGTAGATGCCGGTGTCGGCCCGGTTCTCCCGGGTGTCCAGCTCCACCGTCTCCACCTCCATTCCGGGCGGTGGGTAGTCCTCCTGGGCTCCCGCCACACCTCCCCAGAGGGCTGCCATGCACAAGCCGCTGAACACGAGTGCCTTCATCTCTCGGACTCCTTTCCTTCGTCCGAGAGGCAACGTGGCCCGCGCGAGAAGTCCCGGCAACGTCCCGCCGCCGGGGCCCTGGTGCTCCTTGTGCCCGCCCTTCCCGCCCCGCGGGACGGGTTGCGGAGGGCGTCACCGCTCACGGCAGCTTCGACAGGGCCTCCAGCGCCTTCTTCGCCTGCACCAGCCCGTGGCCGTAGCCCTCGTCGTAGCCCGCCGTGCCCAGGTCCAGCGCGGTGGTCAGCATGGCGGACCTCACCTGGCCCGGCGTGGCGGACGGGCGGGCGCTGAACAGCAGCGCCGCCACCGCGCTCACGTGCGGCGTGGCCATGGAGGTGCCGGACATGTACGCGTAGTCCGTCGGCTCCACCTTGACGCGCACGCTGTACGTGAGCATCCCGTGCAGCACGGTGCTGCCGGCCTGGTTGACGGTGATGGCGGGCACCCAGTGGCCCCGCTGCGGCAGTGAGAGGATTTCCACGCCGCCCTCCGTCACCTCGTTGACGAAGATGACGGCCGTGGCCCCCTGCATCATCACGTTCACCATGGCCTGGTCGATGGGGACGCGGCCGGGGCGCACGTAGGCGATGAAGCCGTTGCACGTGCTGCCCGCGCACGAGTCCTTCGTCTCCGCCCCGCCACAGTCCACCAGCGTGCGGTTTTGTGCGCCCGACGGCCCGTACAGCAGCGAGCGCGACAGCGGCTGCGTGTCGCGCACGTCCAGCGTGGAGAAGGCGCCGTGGCCGGTGGGGAAGGTGGACAGCACGTCCACGCCCGGGGCCACCAGCGCCAGCCCGTCGCCGCCAGCGGAGAAGTCCGCCCGCCGGTCCTGCGCGTCCACCGCGCCCACCGACAGCACGGATGGGTCCGACGCGGGGTAGGACACCAGCCTGCCGCCGTCGTTGCCCGACGCGGCCACCACCAGCATTCCGCTCTCGTACGCGGCCCGGAAGGCCTGCAGCGTGGTGCGCGACGCGAAGCCGCCACCCAGCGACAGCGAGGCCACCTTCGCGCCCTGGCTCGCGCAGTACTCCAGCGCCTCCAGCACCAGGCTCATCTGCGTGCGGCCGTGCACGTCCAGCACCCGGGCGATGACGAGCTGCGCCTCGGGCGCCACGCCCACCACGCCGCGCCCCGACACCAGCACGTTGCCGCCCCGTCCGCCCCCGCCCGGCCGCGCGGCGATGATGCCCGCCACGTGCGTGCCATGGCCGCTGCCCCACGCGCCGGGGCTGCCGTCACCCGGCGCGTCGTCACCGTCCAGGAAGTCGCGCCCGGCCACCACCGCGTCCTTCAGCTCCGGGTGCTGGAGGTCCAGGCCGCTGTCGATGATGCACACCTTCACGCCCCGGCCGGTGGCCTGCTCCGGCTCCGGCAGGCCGTCCCCGTTCGTGTCCCAGACCTCGTTCGCCTGCACCCGGCGCACCCCGTCGGTGTACTCGCCGGAGACGCTGCCCCGCGTCGCCGCGCCCGCGAAGGCCAGGGCGGGCAGCCGCGACGGCCCCAGCGAGTGCCACACCTGGTCCGGTTCGATGCTCTCCACGCGCGAGTCTTTCGCCAGCTCGTGGCGCTCCTGCTCCGTCAGGCGCGCGGCCACGGCGGGCACGCTGCTGTAGGTGGCCGTCACCCGGCCGCCCAGCCGGTGCACGCGCGAGGCAGCCGACACCCCGTCGTCCCGGTACCGGACGATGAAGGACTCGCGCCCGTCCGCGTCCCGTCCGCCCGGCACGTCCCCCAGGGCCTGGGGTGCGGCCTCCAGCATTCCGGCCGAGACACCAGGGCACGCGCCACCCTGGGCGTCCGTGTACGACGTGTTCTCCGGCGCGCATGCCACCATCGCCACGAGCCCGACGAATCCCCAGCGCTTCATGAGCCACTCCTTCCGTCACCGCCACCTGGCGACACCCACGCGCTTCAGGCAGGACTGCTCCCTGCCAGCCGAGCGCGCATGCCCTGAGGGAGTGCATCCCCTTCCGCCTCCGCAACGGCTTGCGGGAGGCTCCGCGTCGGGAGGTGCGCGGGTTCACATCGCGTGTGTTGGGGGCCGGAACCGGCGCTTCCGACCCTGGTTGCCCCCAGGGCACACCCCTCCGTTACCCCCATGGGCGCACATCCCGTCCGAGGGGGTGGGCCCGTGACTCACTCGTGGAAGCTCTCAACGACTTGAATCCCGGGACGTATTGGCCGTTTCACGGACAGTTGTGCCTCGGGGGTCTGACACCCTCCCCGGGGAACGACCTTTCTGTTCAGGTCGTCAGAGGTGTCCATTGGGAGGAAGTCCGGTCGGTTGCTTGATTCGCCCAGGGCCGGGTGCTTCGCTGCCAGGAGAAGCCATGAGCACCGCACCTACAGAGTCCCCACGCTTTCTCGGGCGTTACGAGCTCGTCCACCCCCTGGGCCAGGGCGGCATGGGCGAGGTCTTCCTGGCGAAGATCAGCGGCGCGGCCGGCTTCGAGAAGCCGTGCATCGTCAAGACGATTCTTCCAGCGCTGCTGAAGGACCGGCAGTTCCTGGACCGGTTCCATCACGAGGCCAAGGTGCTGGTGCACCTCGTCCACTCGTCGATTGCCCAGGTGTACGACATGGGCGAGACGGACGGCACCTACTACATGGCGCTGGAGTACGTGGCCGGCGTGGACCTGGCGTACCTGCTGGAGCAGGCGCGGGCGCAGGGCGTACAGGTGCCGGCGCCGGTGGCGCTGTTCCTCGGCCAGCGCATCGCCGAGGGGCTGGGCTACGCGCACCGCAAGACGGGGCCGGACGGCACGCCGCTGGGCATCGTCCACCGCGACGTGTCCCCGCACAACGTCATGGTGTCGTACGACGGCGAGGTGAAGGTCATCGACTTCGGCCTCGCCAAGTCCGCGGCGCGCAGCAAGTACACGCTGCCGGCCACGGTGATGGGGAAGCTGGGGTACATGTCCCCGGAGCAGGTGCGCGCGGAGCCCCTGGACCACCGCAGCGACATCTACTCGTGCGGCGTGGTGGTGTGGGAGATGCTCGCGGGCCGCTCGCTGATTCCCCACGGGACGGTGGGGGAGATGATGGCCGCCATGTCGCAGCCGGTGGTGCCCGCGCTGCACGAGGCCCGGCCGGACGTGGACGCCGCGCTGGACGCCGTCGTGCGCCGCGCGCTGGAGGCGAAGCCGGACGGGCGCTATGCGCGCTCGGATGACCTGGCCCGCGCGCTCAACGGGGAATTGGTGCGCTCGGGCGCCGCGGTAGGCGCCGAGGAGGTGGGCCAGTTCGTCCGCACGCTGTGCCCTGAGGCCTTCGCCGCGCAGCGCAAGCTCGTCTCCAAGGTGAGCTCGTCCTCCAGCCACCACCGCACCCCCACGCCGGGCACCGGCACGGGCCAGTTCGGCACCGGCCCGCAGCCCGCCGCGCCCGAGGGCGACGTTTCCGGTTACGGCTCCACGGTGGTGCGCACCGCGAGCGACGTTCAGCCGACGAAGCCCCGCTCCGGCGGCGTGGCCCGCCCCGATGCCGTCTACGCGGAGGACGAGGAGACGGACACCGGGGCCACTTCGGTGCGCCAGCCTTCCGGCGGCCAGCCTTCTGGCGGCCAGCCTTCCGGCGCCGTGCTGGCCCCGCGCCCTGGCAGTGGTGGCCATGGTGCGCGCAAGCCGTCGCGCCCGGTGCCGGCGGTGGAGGTGGACGCGGATGCCGCGGATGCCGCGGAGGCCGCGGAGGCCGCGCTGGAGGAGCGCGCGGCCCGCCGGCGGCCCATGGGGTTGTACGCCGCCATCGCCGTGTTGCTGGTGATTGCCACCGCCGCCGTCACCGCGCTGTTCGTCCGCCAGCCGGCGGGCCCGGCGCCCGTGACGACCACGCCTGGGGCCACCGTGGCCACGGGGAAGGACGTCCAGGCTCCCGTCACGGGCGCGCCGGGCGACAAGCCGGGCACGGTGGTCACGGGGACTGCCGCGACGGGGACTCCGGGCACGGAGACGGGGACTGTCGCGACGGGGACTCCGGGCACGGAGACGGGGACTGTCGCGGCGGCGACTCCGGGCACTTCACTGGCGGACGCCGGGGTGGCGAACACGACGGAGACGGCGGCGGTGCCGGCCGGTGGCCAGGGCACTCCGGCGGCGGCGGCCGTGCCGTCCGCAGGCAGCGTCGTCGCGGGCAGCGTGACGCCCGACAAGCCGGCGGCGACGGAGGACCCGCGCCCGGCTACGGCGAAGGCGCCCGGGAAGAAGAAGCCCGTCACCGCGCCGGCTCCCGCGCCGACGGTCCAGTATGTCTCCCCTGCGGCGGTGCTGCCGGTGGTCGAAGAGGACGGGAAGTACTACGTCGAGCGGGGACGGGGCGCGGGGCTGCGGCCGGGCATGGAGGTGCAGGTGTTGGGGTCTGCGAAGAATGGCCAGCGTCCCGTGCTCGGGCAGGCCACGGTGCAGGGGCTTCCCAAGGCGCTGCTGAAGAAGTTCCAGGGCAGGGTGTACCTGGATCTCGACCACGAGGTCCTCGGCTCCTCGGGTGATATCTACGTGCCCGTGATGGGGCGCCTGTCGGCCGCTCCCGGGAAGACCGAGGACACCGGGACGGAGACGGAGGAGGAGCAGGCCGACGAGGAGCCTGTGAAGCCCGAAAAGAAGGTCCTGTACGGCACTGCGTCGAGGCAGACGGGCTTTGCGAGCCTCACCGGCGCGGGCATCAAGGTCCGCAACCTGGGCACCACGCCGTGGACGCAGTGCACGGTGGTGAAGAACGGGCGCTATGCGGCCTGGCTCGGCAACGTCCAGCCCCACGAGGAGCGCTCGGTCGACAAGGATCGTTTCAAGGTGAACGTGAAGTTCGACGTGGGTTCCAGCAAGGTGGGCGTCTTCTGCAACGAGGGTGAGCTCGTCGTGGAGCTGAGGTAGCCGGGCTCCTCCGCCAGGGCCCGCCCGTCCCGCTCGGGCCCTTCCCTCACTCCCCCAGGCGCTTCGCGGCCACGGGGCAGTCGGCCACCAGCGTCCGCACCGCCGGGTCGCCGCCGCGCGCGCTTCGTACCGCCCGGTCCAGCGAGCGCTGGCACCCCCACGTCATGTCCCTTGTGCCGTGGCAGCAGTGCCAGCCGGTCAGCGTCTTCCCCAGGTAGTCCAGCGTCTCCACCTTCGTGGGCGTGACGAGCAGCCACAGGGCTCCGGCCAGCACCGCCAGCCACGGGAGCTGCGCGGCCACGCCCTTCAGCCGCGGGCCCGCGCCCGGCTTCACCGGCTCGGCGTGCACGCCCAGCTTGTGGTCCAGGGGCCGCCGATGCAGCACCGCCGTCATCAGCAGCTCCAGCGGCGCGGTGAAGGCGCGCGCCAGTCCGACGGGCAGGCCTGGTGCTTGCTCGCCCCGAACCAGCCTCACGCCGGCCACCTGACGCCACAGCGTCCGGCCGGTGAGCGCGCCCACCACGGAAGCGACGAGCCACGCCAGCGCCATGGCGAGCAGCAGCAGTCCCGGCGTGCGCTCCACCTCCAGCGCTCGCAGCGCGGCCCAGCCCACCAGGGCCGCCGTCGTCAGGTCCAGCAGGTCCGCCAGCCAGAGGTTCCACTGGTACCGGGACTCGGGGGTCACCGAGTCCGTCGAGAACAACACCCCGTCGCTCATCCACCCTCTTTTCGGGAGCGGCAGCATAGACCGGCCGGCCCGGTCGGGTTGAACGGACCTTCACGCGTGACGTGCGGGGAACATCCCCTCCGTTCGCCGCGCGCGCTTCGCGCTGACGCCCCCGCACCCTGGCGGGGCCTTGGTGGAGCGCGGCGGGTGCGCCGCCGCTCCGGCCTCGCCCCGCACCCGAGCGTCCCATGGGACCCGGGGCCGATGCCGGAGGGCCTGCAAGGGCCCACCCTCCCGCCCTCGACGGGAGGCCTGCCCATGGAGGCAGCCCCGGGTGAGCGAGACGACGGGCGCCTTGTGACTCGCCAGGTTCGACCGCGGGACATGCCTCGTGTCGCCTTCCCGCAGTGGCGTCGGCGGGGCACGGCTCTCATCTTCAGCCCAGCGCGATGCGGCGAGGCCTCCGTCACCACCCGGGCCTCGTGACTGGAAGCGCGGTGGCCATGGCCAGAGGGAGTCGGGGGGACGCTCCCGACGTGGTGGGTGGTGGCGGACGAGGCGGCAGCGGCGGGAGAGGTTGGGGGGCATTCCGGGGATGGAGGTCGCTCCCCGCCGCTGCCGCCAAGGCTGTACCACTCAACGTTCCACCCTGGGTGAAACATACCGTGTTTGTCCTCATGGCCGGTTCTGCCGGACACTGGGGGGGACATGCACACGCCGGGGTACAGAAGCCGGGCCGGGTGGCGCCGGCTCGTCGGGCTTTTTTTCCTCGCGGGACTCGTCCTGGCGAGGCCGGGCATGGCCCTGGACCCGTCGCGCCGCGTCTCGCAGTTCAGCCAGGACTCCTGGCGCAGTGACGACGGGCTTCCGCAGAACAGCCTGCTGTCGATGGCGCAGACGCGCGACGGCTACCTGTGGCTGGGCACGTGGGAGGGGCTGGTGCGCTTCGACGGGGCGCGCTTCCTCGTCTTCGACAAGCGCAACACGCCGGCGCTGCGCAACCACACCATCAAGGCGCTCGCGGAGGACGCGTCGGGCACGCTGTGGGTGGGCACCGAGAGCGGCCTGGTGGCGTACCGCGACGGCCGCTTCGAGCGGGCCCCGGGCGCGGCGGCGCCGCTGGACGGACCGAAGGTGGAGCGGTTGCTGGTGGGCGAGGGCGTGCTGTGGGTCGGCTCGTCCATCGGCCTGTGGCAGGTGCCGCTGAGCGGCGGCGGGGCGACGCGCCAGTACACCATGGAGAACGGCCTGCCGAACCCGTACGTCACCGCGCTGACGCACGGCGAGGGCGGCGCGCTGTGGGTGGGCACGAAGGCGGGGCTGGCGCGGGTGACGGACGGAGAGGTGGAGCCGAGCCCCTTCGCCATTCCGGGACCGACGCCCCGGCCGGAGGTGATGGCGCTGAGCCGGGACTCCGCGGGCCTGCTGTGGGTGGCGACGCCCGTGGGCCTCATCTCCTGGAATGGGACGCTCGCCCGGCGCTACTCGACGGAGGATGGGCTGCCGGCGGCATACGTCACCGCGCTGTACACGGACCTCCAGGGCAACCTGTGGGTGGGCATGCGTCGCGGCGGCCTGGTGCGGCACAACGCGGAGGGCTTCAGTCCGCCGGTGCCCGGCACGGGGCTGATGGAGGCCGAGGTCCTGTCCCTGCTGGAGGACCGGGACGGGCACCTCTGGGTGGGCACGTACTCGGGGCTGTTCCGCCTGCGCGACGGGCCCTTCTCCACCTACGGGCTGCAGGAGGGGCTGGGCCAGGAGGGGACGGTCAGCGCGGTGATGGAGGACCGGCGCGGCACGCTGTGGGTGGGCACGGTGGGTGCCGGGCTGTACCGGCTGGAGCAAGGCACCTTCCGCCCGGTAGGCGCGGAAGAGGGGCTGCCGGAGAAGGTCATCCCCGCGATGCACGAGGCCCCCGACGGGACGCTGTGGGTGGCCACCGGCAGTGGCGTGTACCGGCATGACGGCACGCGCTTCACCCGGATGTCGCGCGAGCAGGGCGGGCCCCAGGAGGTGGTGACGGCCCTCCTGGTGGACTCGCGAGGCGATGCGTGGCTGGGGACGCAGACGACCCTGATTCACCTGCGCGACGGTGTCGCCACCGTGTACGGCCCGAAGCAGGGCATCACCCATCCCATCATCGTCATGGCCGAGGACCCGAAGGGCCGGGTGTGGTTCGGCACGGAGACGGGGCTGCTGCGCTGGGAGGAGGACAAGAAGGGCCTGCGCCGCTTCACGCAGAAGGACGGGCTGCCCGGAGACCTGGTGCTGGCGCTGCTGATGGACGAGGACGGCACGGTGTGGGTGGGCACGGAGACGGGGCTGGGGCGGTGGCGCGACGACACGTGGGCCCGCTTCACGGTGCAGCAGGGGCTGCACGACGACGCGGTGTTCAGCCTGGTGCCGGACGCCGACGGGCACCTGTGGATGAGCAGCAACAAGGGCGTGTCCCGCGTGTCGCGGCGCGAACTGGACGCCGTGGCCCGGGGCGACCCCGAGCACCCGCGCCTGAAGCCCGTGCACTTCGACCAGCGCGACGGCATGCGCAGCGCGGAGTGCAACGGCAACACGCAGCCTTCCGGCTGGCGGGCGAAGGACGGGCGGCTGTGGTTCGCCAACTTCAGCGGCGCGATTGTGGTGGACCCGGTGCGGGTGCGCGCCAGCCGCCAGTCGCCCGAGGTGCGGATTGAAGAGATACGGGTGCAGGGGCAGCCGGTGCCGGTGGAGGGCCGGGTGGAGCTGCCGCCGGGAGGCTCGCGGCTGGAAATCCGCTTCACGGCCTTCGCGCCGGTGGACGCGGCGCGGCTGCCCTTCCGCTACCGGCTGAAGGGCCATGACGACGGCTGGGTGAACACGGAAGTGCGGATGGCCACGTACACGGGGCTTCGTCCGGGCACCTACACCTTCGAGGTAGAGGCGGAGGCCCGCGACGGCTCGTGGTCTTCGCCGGTGACGCTGGAGGTGGTGCTGGAGCCGAAGCTCTGGCAGCGCACGGGCGTGTGGCTGCTGTTCGTGCTGGGGCTGGGGTTGCTGGGCATGAGTGCGTACCTGCTGCGCGTGGGGCAGTTGAAGGCGCGCGAGCGGTGGCTGGCGGAGCGGGTGCAGGACCGGACGCGGGCGCTGGCGCGGGCGAACGAGGAGCTGGAATCGCACATGCGCACGCTGCGGCAGACGCAGGCGCAGCTCGTCCAGGCGGGGAGGATGGCGGCGGTGGGGCAGCTCGCGGCGGGGGTGGGGCACGAAATCAACAACCCGCTGGCGTACATCGTGTCCAACCTGGAGCACGCGAGCGAGGAGGCGGACCTGCTCTCGCGCGAGCTGACGGACGTGCGGGGCGCGGGGCCGAGGCTGCGTGAGGTGAGTCAGGCGCTGCGCGAGGCGTTGCACGGGGCGGACCGGGTGCGGCGCATCGTCCGGGACTTGAAGACCTTCTCGCGGCCGGACGACGAGAAGCAGGGGCCGGTGGAGCTGCACGCGGTGCTGGACTCGGCGGCGAAGATTGCGATGGCCGAGCTGCGTCCGCGCGCGAAGCTGGTGAAGGACTACGGCGACGTGCCGAGGGTGGAGGGCAACGAGGCGCGGCTGGCGCAGGTGTTCCTCAACCTGCTCATCAACGCGGCGCAGGCGCTGCCGGAGGGCCGGGCGGAGCAGAACGAGGTCCGGCTCGTCACGCGCGTGGCGCCGGATGGAATGGTGGTGGCGGAGGTGCGCGACACGGGCGTCGGCATTTCGCCGGAGTCGCTCGCGCGCATCTTCGACCCGTTCTACACGACGAAGCCGCTGGGCGTGGGCACGGGGCTGGGGCTGTCGCTGTGCCATGCGTACGTGACGGCGATGGGCGGCAACATCACCGTGGAGAGCGAGCCGGGGCAGGGCGCGGTGTTCCGCGTGACGCTGAAGCGCGCGGCCCGTGAGTCGGGGGCCATGCCCGCGCTGCCCACGCAGGAGTGGCGTGGCCCGCGCGAGCCCGGGGCAGTGCAGGCCCAGGGAGGCACCCGCGAGCCGAGGCCGATGCCCACGGTGCAGGAGTGGGGCCCGGCGCGCGATTTGATGTCGACGCCCGCCGTGCAGCCACAGGGCACGGGCCGGATATCCATGTCGACGCCCACCGTGCAGCCACAGGGCACGGGCCGGATATCCATGTCGACGCCCACCGTGCAGCCACAGGGCACGGGCCGGATATCCATGTCGACGCCTACCGTGCAGCCACAGGGCACGGGCCGGATATCCATGTCGACGCCCGCGATACCGGTGAATGAGCGGGGTGGCGCGGTGCTCCCGGGTGCGGAGACGGCGCGCACGTCGGGTCCGGCGGCGTTGCACCCGGAGGCGGTACCTCCGGGCGTGGCGTCCCGCTCGCAGGCGGATGGGGCGCGGGTCGGCCTGCCGGTCACCGCCGTTCCAACGGGTGGCCTGGAAGCAGGGGTGGCCCCGCGAGGTCCGGAAGGAACGTTCGTTCCGGCGAGCAGTGCGGAGGCGAGGTCTGCCCCGCGAAGCCCGGAAGGAACGTTCGTTCCAGCGAGCAGCACGGAGGGCCGGGCGCCGCCCCGGGAGCCGGAAGGAACGTTCGTTCCACCTGGCAGCCCGGGCCCATCGCAGCTCACGTCGAGAAGCCAGGCGCCCGTGGCTGCCCCCGTGGCCGTGGCGGCTCAAGCCAGCGAGCCGTCCCGGGCCGTTGAAGCCAGCACCCCTGCCGCGAAGCCGCAGGCACTCGGAGAGGAAGCCGGTGCGCAGGCGCACGACGAGAGCACGGTGCCCGTGCGTGGACGGGTGCTGGTGGTGGACGACGATGCGCTGGTGAGCGGAGCCATCCGCCGCACGCTGTCGCGCGAGAACGACGTCGAGGTGCTGGTGAGCGCACGGCAGGCGCTGGCGCAGCTGAGCGCGCCGGAGCTGCGCTACGACGTGGTGCTCTGCGACCTGATGATGCCGGAGATGACCGGCATGGACCTGTTCGAGGCGCTCCAGAAGTCGGCACCAAGGGTGGCGGAGCGGGTGGTCTTCATCACCGGAGGGGCCTTCACCCCGGCGGCACGCACGTTCCTGGACCGGGTGGAGAACCCCCGGGTGGAGAAGCCCTTCGACCCGGAGGCACTGCGCACGCTGATCCGCGCCGAGGTGGCCCGCGTGCGCCGCGCGGCCTCCGAGCGGGCCGCATAGTCACCGGGCCCCGGGTTCCGGACTCGGGGGCCCGAGCGGCTACAAGTCCAGCACGAGCCGCTTGGAGCGGGCGCGAGACACGCAGACGAGCATGCGCTTGTCGCCCGCGGGCTCCTGCTGGAAGAAGGTGTCCCGGTGCTCGGGCTGGCCGTCGCAGACGCGGGTGAGACAGGTTCCGCACGAGCCGGCCTCGCAATCGCTGGCCACGCGCACCCCGTTGCGGCGGAGCACGTTGAGCACGGACTGGCCGGCGGGCACCTTGAGCACCTGGCCGGTGCTGCGAAGGGTCACCTCGAAGTCGGTGTCCTCCAGGCCGGTGGCGGCGTTGGTGCCCTCGGCGGTGAAGGACTCGAAGTGCACCTTCTCCCAGGGCCACCGGTGGTGGGTGGCGGCATCGCGCACCACCTTCATCAGTCCCCCGGGGCCGCAGCAGTAGAGCCGTGCGCCGGGACCCCGCGTGGCCAGCAGCGCCTTCACGTCCAGACCCTTCGTCGGGTCTCCGCCGTCGAAGTAGAAGTGCACGCGGTCCGCGAAGGGCGCGGCGGAGAGCAGCTCGCGGAAGGCGGTGCGCTCGGGCGTGCGCGAGCAGTAGTGCAGCGTGTAGTTCGCGCCGGTGCGCTCGAGCAGCCGCACCATGGCCAGCATGGGGGTGATGCCGATGCCGCCCGCCACCAGCACGTAGCTGCGCGCGAACAGCAGGGGGAAGTTGTTGTTGGGCGGGCCGACTTCCAGCACGTCACCCACGTGCACGCGCTCGTGCATGGCGCGCGAGCCGCCGCGGCCCTTGTCATCGCGGTGCACGGCGATGACGTAGCGGTGCGTCTCCTCCGGGTCGTTGCAGAGCGAGTACGAGCGGACGTAGTCCCCCGGGCCCGGCACGCGGACCTGCAGGTGGGCCCCGGCCTCGAACGCGGGCAGGGCGCCGCCCTCCTCGGAGACCAGCTCGTACGACAAGATGTCCTCGGCCTCGCGGTTGATGCTCGCGACCCGAACACGCAGGGTGTCATTCACCATGGTGGTTCCCCTTCCCCTTGCTCGCCGCCGGCAGGACGCCCCCATCCCGGTGACATTGGCCCGGACATTGGGCAGCAGCCGGCCGGCCGGTGATTGCACCGGAGTACAGGGTGTCTGTCGGCTTCAAGTTGGCGCAACCTCGCGGAGGCTCGTGAAATGGAGTGAAAACCCCGCCTCCTCCGCAACTCGGAGGTGACTTCGTCACGGTGCCGCGACACCGGGGCCTCCCGGCGGGGCAGGGCGATCGGCACCGCGGGCCGATGGGTGACTGAAGCCGGGGACGCACGGCTGCCTGCCGGGCGTGCGGGGCAGCGAGCCATTCCCGAGCCCCTCCAGCATCCGGTTGGGGCCGTCCCCACCATGGAGGACGTGCCGCGCTGCGCCAGGAGCCACGGGCTCGGGAGCGGCGAGTGCGCGGCCCCACGACCTCAGGGAGGTGAATTCATGGATGCCATCGCGTTGCTGAAGACGGACCACAAGACGGTGGAGCAGCTCTTTCGCAAGTACGAGAAGGCGGGCCCCAACGCCCACAAGCTGAAGCGGAAGCTGGTGGACCAGCTGGTGCACGAGCTGTCCGTGCATGCCGCCATCGAGGAGCAGGTCTTCTACCCGGCGGTGCGTGCGCGCGCGGAGGAGCTGGGCGACGACGTGCTGAACGCGCTGGAGGAGCACCATGTGGTGAAGCTGGTGCTGGCGGAGCTGGACGCGATGCCGCCGGAGGCGGAGCGCTTCGATGCGAAGGTGCACGTGCTGATGGAGAACGTGCGCGCGCACGTGCTGGAGGAGGAGACCGAGCTGTTCCCGGCGGTGAAGAAGGCCTTCCGGCCGCAGGAGCTGCGGACGATGGCGGACGTGCTGGAGATGGCGAAGAAGGCGGCGCCGACGCGGCCGCACCCGGCGGCGCCGGACACGCCTCCTGGCAACCTGGTGGCGGGCGCGGTGTCGGCGGTGATGGACATCGGCCGGGATGCGCTGCGGGCCGCGCGCCGGAAGGCGACGACCAAGGTTCGCTCGGTGGCCGGGCTCCGCCCGAGCCCGCGGCAGGGCACTCCGGCGTACGAAGCGGGTGGCGACGCGGCGAGCCCGTGACACTGCCGGGCCGGAGTGCCTGAGGTGCGAGAGGCCGGCGAGAGGAAGGCGAGCGGCCCCTGAACAGCGGAATGAATGCTGCGGGGGTCCTCGCCGTCCCAGGGGGTAAGGACGTCGCAACCCGACCCCCGTAGCTCTGGATTCGCCCGAGGAGGCGCCATGCTCCACCCCCGACCTGTTCGTCCCTGGATTCTCACCGCGCTGTTGCTCACCGGCATGGTGGCCGCGGCCCAGCCCGCGCCTGTGTCCGCGCCGCGTCCGCAGGTGGACCCGACGGCGCGGACGATTCGCGTGGAGGGCACGGGCGAGGTGAAGGCGCAGCCGGACGAGGCCTTCATCGACCTGGCGGTGGAGACGCTGGCGCCGACCGCGAAGGCGGCGAGCGAGCAGAACGCGAAGCGGATGGAGAAGGTGATTGCGGCGCTGACGTCCGCGGGGATTGCGCGGCGGGAAATCCAGACGCGCAACTACGCGGTGTATCCGGACTACGGGCCGCCGGCGCCCAACGAGACGGAGCCGAAGCTGCGGGGCTACCGGGTGAGCAACGTGGTGAGTGTCCACGTGACGGAGCTGTCGCGAGTGGGGAGCCTACTCGACCAGGCGTTGGCGGCGGGAGCGAACCGGGTGGACCAGGTGCGCTTCGGGCTGAGCCGTCAGGACGCGGTGCAGGGCGAGGCGCTCCGGCAGGCGGTGGCGCGAGCGCGCAAGTCGGCGGAGGTGCTGGCGGCGGCGCTGAACGTGAAGCTCGGCGCGGTGCTGGACGCGAGCACGGTGACGGAGCCGCCGAGGCTGTACCCGGCGAACTTCGCCATGGCGGAGATGGCGGATGCCCGCGCGACGACGACACCCATCCAGCCCGAGGAGCAGACGGTGCAGGCGAAGGTGACGCTCATCTTCCTCATCGAGGCCGCGAAGTAGTCCACCGCGGGCCCACCCCTCCGTGTTCTGCCTGCGGAGCAGGGGGCCTGTCCTCCGCTGCCCGCCTGCTCCACCTCCCGGTCGGGGGCGCATGGGTTCTCGGGCGCCTGCACCGTCCGCATGTTGATGGGGAGGGAGCACTTCTTCTCCACGGGCGGGAGGGCACGAGACGATGACAGGCGCACGCGGCTGGACGTTCCTGGCACTCGTGGTGGGAAGCCTGTGCCTCGGTTGTCGCGAGCAGGGCCCTGCGCCGGTAGGTCCCTCGGCGGGCGAGCGGGAAGGGCGCTCCGAGGTGCTGCGGAACCTCATGGCGTCGAAGGAGCAGGCGCCGGACCCGGAAGCGCTGAAGGGGCCCACCGCTTCGGTGCCGGAGGCGGTGCCGCCAGAGCCACCGGGGCAGGGAGGCTCGGGGCGTCCCGAGCAGACCCAGAGCGTGCAGGGCCGCGTGTCCTGGGTCGGAGACGATGAGCTGCTCCTCCTCGACGCTAGCGGAGAGGAGCGAGACCTCGAGGTGACTCCGCGCACGCGGCTCTTGAAGAACGGCGACTCCGTGAGCCTGCGCGCGCTGTACCAGGGCGACGAGGTTCGCGTGAGCTACGAGGAAGGCCCGGGAGGCTGGGTGGCGCACCAGGTGGAGGTGCTGCCAGAGCCGGAGCTCCTCCCTGACTTGAGCACCCGTCCCCGCCAGGGCCGCGCGCCGGAGGGTGGTTCGTCCGCGCCGCTCCGCTGAGCCGGGAGGACGCTCGCGCCGGCTGCCTTCACCCACGCGCCGGGGTCAGCGGCCCCTGCAAGCCCCACCTCAGAAGGTGCCGCCATCCGCGCGCCGGCCCGGTGATGACAGGAGCCCCGAGTTGAGCACGGTGTGGAGGACGAAGCCGGCATCCGGTACGGCCTCGGGCATCCGGTTGATGGACACCCGGTCCACGGTGCTGGTGTAGCTCACCGAGTCCACGACGCCGCCATCCGGAGCCCGGAGGTTGGGCGTGTCGGAGTCGTTGTTGAGCCCGAGCTGTCCGGTGGAGGCGGCCAGGGTATTGGGCGTGCCGACCGGAAAGCCCCGGGGGCCGCCGAAGACGACGAAGGCCTGGCCCGCGGCCAGCGACGTTCCCGAGGGGAAGACGTGTCGCACGACGGCCGAGTCCCACAGACTCCAGCCGGACAGGTCCGCGTGGGTGGCGCCGATGTTGACCACCTCGATGAACTCGTAATCGGTGTCCACCACGCCGCCATCGACGGCGGGCTCGTTGGCGAGCACCTCGTTGATGAGGAGGTCCGGAGCGGGCAGGGGGCCCGCGCCGCCTCCGCCAAGGTCATATTTGCTGACGACGGGGTAGTGGTCGCTGACGACGTTGCCGTAGTCGGGAATCCAGCTGTCGGGGCGCAGCACGCGGACGGAGCCGGACAGGTAGTTGTCGGCCAGCTCGTTGGTGGCGAGCGTGTGGTCGATGGCCTCGCGGTAGTTGACGGTGGTGCGCTCACCAGCGAGCGACAGCGGCCGGGTGATGAAGGTGTACTGCGAGGAGTCGAGCACGAAGGACTCGAAGGGGCTGGCCAGGTAGTTACCATCACCGCCACGGCTGATGGAGCGGTCGACGTCATCGTTCCAATCGCCGATGACGAGCACGCGCTCGGACGCCATGAGCGTGTCGAGGTGGTCCTTGAGCGCGTCGCTGGCGCGTTGCCGCTGGCCATAGGAGACCTCGTCCTCGAACGCCTTCATGTGGAGGACGATGACGACGAGTGACACATCCGCGCCCTGGACGCGCAGGGTGAAGTCCACGCGGAGGGGAGGCCGTCCGCCGAAGTCCGCGGCCTGGGCGGTGAGGATGAGCTGGGCGCTGCGGAATGTGAGGGAGTTGTCGTAGAGGATGCCGGGCTTCTGCTCCCCGTTGCTGTACCAGGACGAGCCGCCGGGGACGAAGGACACGTCATTGGCGAGGAAGCCGCTGTAGCCGGGAAGCTGGGCCTTGAGGGTGGCGAAGTCCTGGGAGTCCACCATCTCCACGAGTCCCCACACGTTGACCCCCGCGTCGCCGAGGATGTCGCGCGCGTAGGCAATCTGCAGGTCATCGCTGGTGCCGCCATCGGAGGTGGAGTTCGGAGGCCCCTGGTTGGCCGCGCCGAACCACTCGAGGTTCCAGTGGCCCACGGTGAGCGGGGCGCTCGCGCTGCGCACGTTGAGCGACAGGACGCGAGAGTCCTGACGTGTCTCGGCATCGCGGACGGTGACGGTGAAGCTCGCGGAACCAGTCGCCGTGGGAGTCCCGGAGAAGACGCCCGAGGAGGACAGCGACAGCCCCGCGGGCAGTGAGCCCGTGTGGCTCCAGGACAGCGGGGCCCGTCCGCCAGTGGCGGAGAGCGAGGCGCTGTAGGGCTGACCGAGGAAGGCGTCGGGGAGCGAGGCCGTCGTCACGCGAGGAGGCACGTAGACGGGCAGCGTGAAGGTGCGCTCGCCGATGCGGCCATTGGCGTCGGAGACGCGCGCGGTGAAGGACGTGGTGCCGCTGTCAGGCGTGCCGCTGAGGTTTCCCGAGGACGACAGGGTGAGCCCCGAGGGGAGCGAGCCCGAGGCGACGCTCCAGAGCAGCGGAGGCTTGCCGCCGGAGGCGAGCAGCGAGGTGGAGTAGGGCTCGCCGCTGCGGGCCTCGGGAAGCGGGTTGGCGGTGATGGAGGGGTACGTGTACGTGGAGAGCGAGAAGCTCCGCGAGTGGGTGCGGCCATTGGCGTCGGAGACGATGACCTGCCCGGAAGTCGTGCCCGTGGACGGAGGCAGCCCGGAGAGCTGGCCGCTGCCGGAGAGTGTCAGCCACGCGGGCAGGACCTCCGGCGTGAAGAAGGAGTAGGGCGCTTTCCCGCCGGTGACGACGTACGTGGCGCTGAAGGGCTCGGACACATAGCCCTCGAGCTGGAGCGCCGGGCCCGAGAGGACAGGCGGCCGATACACCGCGAGGGAGAGCGCGCGGGTGGAGGTGCGCCCGCCGCTGTCGGTGACGCGGACCGTGAACGACGAGGACGCAGCGCTGGCCCCGGGAGTACCGGCGAGGGTATTGCCGCCAGACACCAGGGCAAGGCCCGGAGGCAGTGTGCCCGAGTCGATGGACCAGGAGTGCGGCGCGCGTCCGCCGGTGGCGGTGAGGCTGCCGACATAGGACAGGCCCACGTACGCATCGGGAAGCGAGGTGGTGGTGACGGTGGGCGGCCCGTAGATGGTGAGCGACAGGAGGCGGCTGTCCGTCCTGCCGCCGCCATCGGTGACGCGAACGGTGAAGGAGGCAGCGCCGATGGCGGAGGGAGTCCCGCTCAGCGTGCCATCCGAGGCCAGGAGCAGCCCCGAGGGAGGGGTGCCGGAGGCGAGGGACCAGGTGAGCGGGCTCCGGCCGCCCGAGACGGAGAGGCGGGTGCTGTAGGGCAGGCCCGGGTCTCCATCCGGAAGCGAGGTGGTGGTGATGGAGGGAGGCGCGTGGACGGTGAAGGAGACGGAGCGCGCCACGGAGCGGCCGTTGGCGTCACGCGCGATGACGTCGAACGCGAAGAGTCCTGCCTGGGTGGGGCTGCCATGGAGGAGCCCTTCCTCTGCGAGCGTGAGTCCCGGTGGAAGCTGTCCCGAAGCGGTGAAGCGCAGGGGCGCCTTGCCACCGGAGGGAGAGAAGGGGAGCACGACGTTGGCACCGGCGTAGACGCTCTGCGCGGACACGGCGGCGAGCGAGGGCGGTGCATACGTGGTGAGAGACACCTCGCGCGTATCGGTGTCGAGCTCGGCGTCGGTGACGCGCACGGTGAAGGCGGTGGTGCCGACGGTGGACGAAGTGCCGTCGAGCGCGCCCGAGTCGAGGAGCCGGAGTCCGGCGGGCACGGAGCCCTCCGTGAGCGCCCAGGTGTATGGAGGCTGTCCGCCCGCGGCGGAGAGCCCGTGTCCATAGGCGGCATCGGTGTACGCGTCTGGCAGGGTGGTGGGAGTGACGGTGAGCCCGTCCCGGACGGTGAGCAGGAAGGATGCGGAGGCGCTGCGGTCGTTGACGTCCTGGACCTCGACGGTGAAGAACGCGGCGCCCGCGGCGGTGGGAGTGCCGAGCACGGAGCTGCCCTCCAGCCGGAGCCCCGAGGGCAGCGAGCCCGAGGCGATGCGGAGGGAGAGCGGGGCCCGGCCGCCCGTGGCGTGCAGGGAGGCCGAGTAGGGCACGCCAACGACGGCGAGGTCGAGCGAGGTGCTGGAGAAGGCCGGAGGCGCGAAGACGGAGAGCGTGAAGTCGCGCTGGGCGGAGAGGCCGGAGGCGTCCTGGACGCGGAGGGTGAAGGCGAAGGTGCCGGCGCCCACGGGTGCACCGGAGAAGCGACCATTCGCGCCCAGCCGCACGCCCGAGGGCAGTGAGCCGCTGGCCAGCACCCAGGTATAGGGGAGCGTGCCGCCGGAAGCGGCGAGCAGAGAGGTGTACTCGCTGCCGAGATACGCATCCGGAAGCGCCGAGGTGATGAAGTCAAAGCCAGCACCGAGGACTTCAATGCCAAGCGTTCCACGAGCGGACCGTCCGGCCGAGTCACGGACCTCGACGGTGAAGGAGACCGTGCCCGGGGCGGAGGGAGTGCCGGCGATTTCGCCCGAGCTGGAGAACGTCAGGCCCACGGGCAGGGCGCCCTCGACGAGGTGCCACGAGTACGCGGGGGAGCCGCCGGAAGCGGCCAGGGTGGCGCGGTAGGGCTGGGCGACGGTGGCGGCCGGGAGCGCCTCGGTGGACAGGGTGAGGGAGGAGTCCCCCCCGTCCGTGGAGTCCGTCCCCGCGTCCGTGAAGGGAACGAGCGGAGCGACGGGCGTTGAGCCAGGACACGCGGTCAGCAGCAGGGCGAGCAGCAGCGAAAGGGCGCGGGGGAACCGCATGAAGACTCCGGCCCACCAGTGCAGGGCCCACGGAAGAAAGTGCCCGACACTGTAGTGCCTCCCTGTGAACAGTGGGCACGGGTCCCTACTCACCCACCCACAAAAGAAAAGGGCCGCGGTTCCCTGGGGAACCGCGGCCCGGATGCTTCAACCGTGGGAACTCAGTCCCACAGCGCAGTCTTCACTACGGAGCCCCGGTGCCCGGCGTGGAGGGCAGGAACGCGAAGTCGTAGTCGTTGTTGTTGGTGTCGCCGCCATTCGGGACGCGCTGGAGCGAACCGGCCACCGTGTTCGAGTCCGACGCCGACGTACGGGTGCCCTCCAGGAAGTTGAGCAGCCTGTCGCCAGCACCGGTCGCGATGGTGAACTGAGGGTTCTGGGCGCCGGGCTCATAGAACACGGAGTCGATGAGCGTACCCGTCGTGTTCTGCACAAGGCCAACGCCATCACCGCTGCCGTTCTGGATGATGTCTGTCTGTCCCGTGCCCGTGGCCCCCGCTCCAATGACGAGCCGCAGCACCCCCGCAGGCGGGGGGGTCGCGGTGAAGTAGGTCGTCGAGGCCGCGATGATGTAGCCACCCGCAGGCAGCGAGGTGGTGGCCGTGCCGGCCGCGTCCGTCACGGCGCTCAGCGGGAACTTCAGGTACTCACGACGGGGCTGGGCTGCAGCGGCATCGCCGTTGACGAGCACCAGCACCACGTCTGTCAGGTCCGCTGCCGCACCACCCCGGTTGTAGATCTCGATGTACTCCGCGTTGTCCGTGCCCACCGTGTCGTAATCAACCTCGTTGATGACGAGCGCGGCCCCAGCGGGGGGAGGCGTCACACCAAAGAACACCGCGGTATCAGCCGTGTCGTTGATGGGCTTGCCAGCGAGGTCCGTCACCTCTCCAGACACCGTCACGGTGTACTCCGTGCTCGCGGTCTGCTCGGAAGTCGTGAGTGTCACCTGAGAGCCGTTCACCGTGGCCCCCGTGACGGTGAGGGTAGCGATGGTGAAGTCGGTTGCCTGCACCGAAGCGGTAGCAATCCTTCGGTCGAAGGTGAGCCGGACCTCGGTGGTGCTCAGCGCACGCGCCACCAGGAGCTTGGGCGCGGGGCAGTTCGAGATGGTGAGCTGGTTGGGGTCGAAGACAGACACCTGGCTCTGGGTGGTGAAGCGCCAGACCGCACCTGCCTGCACCGTGACCTCGCACGTGTCGACGAGGTCCCGCTCCGAGGCAATGCCAGTAGGAACCCGGAGCCGCAGATTGTTGCTCGGCGTCTGCGTGCCCGTGGTCCTGAGCTGGTAGGCCATGAAGCCGACGCCGCCACTACCCATGGCGCTGACCGTGCCACTGACGGTGACAATCTCGTTCTCGAGCGCAACCGACCTGCTGGTGGCGAAGTCCAGGCTCGAGATGTCGACCTTCAAGCCGGCCGGGGCAAGCGCCTGCACCGGATGGCCCTGGCTGATGGGCGTGAAACCCGTGACGGTGCTTGCAATCCGCTGCTGGTTGTTCGTGGCGGGGTCAAGCTTCCCAGTGACGGACAGGCTCACTCGGTTACCCACGGCAACCTGACCGAAGGCTGCCGCATCCGTCACGAAAATCGCGGGCCCGTCGGACTGGGCCTGGAGGAAGAAGCCAGCGGGCTCGCTGCTCCCGGCAACCGCAGGCTTGATGTAGGTGACGAACGCGCCGTCGATGGGAAGCGCAGGATTGATTGTGGTGCCGGGAGCATCCAGGACGGCCTGGATCTGTGCGCTGGTCTGCTCCGGAGTCGTGGAAACGGTCGAGTTCTCACAGGTGTTCGTGGCGTTGCACACCTGGGTCAGCGAGCAGTTGGCGTTGGTGACGCACTGGACGCAGGCCGTCCGGTTGTTGCAGATGGGGCGGTTCGGGTCGAGGTCCGCGCAGTTGGCATCCGTGACGCACACCTCGCACTGGCCGCGACCGTTGTTGGCCACGGTGTCGCAGAAGTCGCGGTTGCTGTCCGGCGCATCGGCGCACTGCGTGTTGGAGGAGCAGCCGCAGAAGTTGTCGTTGCAGGCAGGCTTGCTCGCGTCACAGCGGGCGTTGCTGGTGCCGGTGCACTCGACGCAGCTGGTCGGCAGCGGGTCCAGGCGGCAGACCGGGGTCTCCGGAGCGCAAGAGGTGTCATCCGCGCAGCCCTCGCAGGCCGTACCGGCGGCGTTGCAGGTCTGGCTACCCTGGCAACCGACCGTGGTGCCATCGGTCGTCGTGCAGACCTTGCACTCGCCGCCAGCCACGGTGGTGTCGCAGATGTTGGTGGGGGAGGCGCAGCCCTGGTCCAGCGCGTTGCCCTGGGCCGAGTCGACGCACACCTTGCACGCGCCGCCAGCCACGGTGGTGTCACAGACGGGCGCCGAGGCCTCGCAGCCCGTCGCCGTGCCAGTGCCCTGGGCAGGGGGGATGCACACCTTGCACGTGCCATCCGTCGTGTCGCAGACGGGGGTCTGCACGGAGCAGCCCTGGTCCTGGCCACTACCGGCGGCAGTGTCGGTGCACGTCACGCCCGCGTCCGTGCCGGCATCCGTGCCCGCGTCGGTCCCCGCGTCCGTGCCGGCATCCGTGCCCGCGTCGGTTCCCGCATCTTCCCCGGTGCCCGCGTCCGTGCCCGCGTCCACAGGCGGGGGCTGGGTGACGTCGCGCTCCTCGCACGTGCCGTCGTTGCAGGTCCACTCCTTGCCCGAGGCCGGCTGACCCTTCTCAGCGCGACAGTCGAACGCGTCTACGCACTCGTCTCCACAGCCCGTGCCCACCGTGACCAACACGGCAGTCAAAAGAGCCGGAAGCCAATTCCGTCTCAGCATGCGTTCCCCTCCAAGGGATTCAGGTTCTGGCCTCCCTTACACCCGAAGCCGGAGGGGGTCCATTGTGCTACTCCCGAGTCACGGGTATTTCACTCGGGATTGGCCTGAATTGTCAGGTGTTCAAGGACTGGCGCGGGGGGCCCGCGCCGCCGGGCCCGCATAGAGGTCGATGACCTCGGAAATCGCGCTCTGACACACCGCGCAGAACGGCACCCTGTCTCTGGTAAACATCACACAGTCGAGCTGGGGTCGGTAATACCCACGCGGCTCATACATCGCGCCCTCGAAGGCACCCACCCGGCCTGAGTACTTTTGAGAGGATAGGAATTTCTCCTCCCAGTCCCGCTGGGCCACGAACAGGGCGTCCATGTCCGACTCCGGCTTCCGCTGGGAGCGAATCTGGCGGCGCTGCTTCTGCACGGTGGTGGAGTGATTCTCGTAGCCCTCCTTGTTCCACGGCGTGGGGAGGGGCGTCCCCGGCGTCACCAGGTGCTTCCACTTCAACTGCTCCGGAGCATGGAGCGCGGTGACGTTCTTCTCCCAGGGCTCCAGGCGCTCGGCGGCGGGCGCGTAGACGGACTCAGAGGTGTAGTACTCGTCGGCCAGGCCCGCGAAGTGGTGGCCGAACTCGTGGACGAAGACGTACGGCGCCCACAGGCTGTCCGCGGCCACGGTGCCGTAGAGGCCGAAGATGCCTCCACCGCCATAGGTGTTGCCGTTGGCCAGGATTTCCACGAACTCGTAGGGCGCGAAGGCGGCGGCCTCCCGGAAGGCCTTGTTGTCGAACGTGAGGACATAGCGTTCGCTACCGAACGCGTCATAGGTGGCGCCCACGGGCGAGCGCCGGTGGATGCCGGTGGACGGACGGGAGATTCCGGACTGCACGGCAGCGGGGACGAGCCCCCAGACGTTGAAGTCCGCCTTGCGCTCCTTGAAGGGGGAGAAGGTGAAGAGGATGTCCACCATGCGGCGGGCGTCCTTCTCGAACTTGGGGCGCTCGGCCTCGGTGTAGCCGTCGCCGAGGATGAGCAGGTCCACCTTCTGCTCCGGCGGCCCGTTCTCCAGCAGCTTCAAGAGCGGACCGGGCGCGGGCGGCGAGGACGTGTCCACGAACATGTCCTTCGGGTCCACCACCAGCGACCACACCTCGCGGAAGGCGTTCTGCGCGTCGCGCTTCTTGAGGAGGACCTGGACGGGGCGCTCCGGCGCGGGGAAGCGCAGCGACTCGTGGAAGGTGCGGTTCGCGCTCTTCGCCTCGGCCGTGATTTCCCACTCACCGTAGATGGAGGCGAAGCCGCGTGAGAACACGAGGCGATTGGTGTCCCTGTCTCGCACCTCGAAGAGGTACTTGCCCAGGTTCGTCTCATCCACGGCGCGAGCGGGATGGCCGGGCCAGGGCAACGGCTCGACAACCAGCCGGTCGAGGCTGAAGCGCTCCTCGGTGGCATTGCCGGTGTGGAAGTAGTCGACGCGGAAGGTACGGGGGGCCGCGGCGGAGGCGCTCGTGGCCAACAGCAGGACGAGGAGGGCACGCATCATGGGCGCACTCTACGCGCCCGGTGGGGCCTGTGCGGTGCCCTTCCCTGCGCCGTAGCGCCCCGAGGTGTCCTGGCGAAACTGGCGAGGGCCGAGTTCGCCAGGACGCGTCACGGTGGGCGCCTCGGGGTTGATGGAGGCAGAGCCCTGTTGTCAGAAGGAGCCGGACAGGGTGGCCGACGCGCCGTCACCGTCGGCGGCGATGCCCACGGAGACCGGCGGTGGAGTGGTCGATGACGGAGACAGGAGGAAGAGCACCGCGCCGGTGGCAACCGCGGCGCCTCCTCCAACGAGCAGCCCTGTCAGGACATTGCCCTTCTGGGCCAGCGAGTCCCGAAGCACCAGCGCTTCCCTATCGCTGGAGAGGATGCGGCCATTGTCGAGCCTCGCCTCCAATTCATTCAGGTCCTTCTGGGCCATGAGCCGCACCACGCCCGCTCCGCCCAGTGCCGCCGCACCCACCCCGAGCGCCACGTAGGACGCCACGCGCAGTCCCGAAGTAGAGCCGGGGGCCCCCGCAGTCTCCTCGCCTTCCGAGAGGCGGTTGGGTGCGCTGAGGTCCATTCCGCCCTGCGAGCCACCCGACCTGTCCACGCCGCCGGCTTGCTCCCACGGAGCCTTGCCGTTGGCGTTGTTCATCACCACGAGGTTCGACGGGGAGCGGCCGGTGGTGACGAAGTCCACCAGGGCGGACAGCGCCTCGCCTGGGGCATCCAGACCCTGTGTCTTGAAGCCACCCTCGCGCAGCTTCTGGCCACCCTCGACGTTGAGCACCGTGGCGGCGAACCACTTCGGTCCGCTGCTTGGCCGCTCCAGTCGGACGACGATGACCTCCTCCACGCCGAGTGTGCCGCCGAGGCGGACAGCATGGCTGAGCGTCCGCTCGTCGTTGCCATTCCGAGAGGCGAGGCACGGAAAGGGACTGGCGGACACGGAGCCTTCGTAGGCCACGTCGATGAGCAGGGGCATGTCCGTACCCTGGACCTGGACCTGACGCGGGAAGCTGGTGGTGGTGCCCTTCGCCAGGGTGATGTCGTAGGTCCCGGCAACCACCTCCACGGTCAGCGGCGTCTGCCCGACCTTGAACCCGTCGAGGTACACATCCGCTGTGGGCTGCGTGGACTTCACGGACAGCTTGACCTTGCGTGCCTGCTCCAACTCGCGCCGCAGCTTGTCGAAGCCCTGCCGGACGGAGGGCGCGAACTGGTCCGGGTCGAGCTCGTAGTCGGGCTGGAGCCGCAGCACGTTGCGGAACGCTGTGTCGCTCTCCTTCGCCTTGCCCAGGGCTCGGTAGTTCAAGCCATGGAGCAACTGGGCGTCCACGTAGAGCTTCCAGCGCGGGTCGCCCACGGGGAGGCGGGTGATTTGCTGGAGGGCTTCGTCGATGACCTGGGCAGCCTTGCTGTTCCGGCCTTCGTAGAAGTGGTCCTGGGCGGCTTCGAGCTGCCGCTGCAGGTCCTCGAAGCTCTTGGAGGACTGGGGGAATAGCCGTTCACCGAACTCGGTGGCGCTCAGGGCGTCCTGCTCGGGGCGGGACGTAAGTGTGTCCAGGAACGCCTTGGTCTGGCCGCCCAGTTCCGCGTCCGTGCAGTCGCCGCTGGCCACCACCATGCGGCGGGGCGCGGCATGAGCCAGTATGGAAACGAGACATACTGCTATTGTGATTGGGGCTTTCAAGTTCGGGTCTCTTTGGTGCGGAATGGTTGCAATGGGCGGCTTGGTGCCGTTAGCGGTTCATGCGGTATGTGACAATTTCTTGTTGTCCAGATCTCTGTGCGGTCCAGGCAAGGGCGATGTTGCCGCGGGGGTCCGCATCCATGGATGGATGAGAAATATAGAGGCCGTCATTGCTGAGGGCCTTGTCCGAATTCCATACTTGTATCCATGTCTCTGCCGTTCGGCGGTATGCGCGGATCGTGCTCTTTGTATCGTCGAATTCATACCAGGCGGCGAGAAGGTCCTCATTGGAGTCGAGGCAGGCAGCGGGGTTGGCTGTGCCTACGGAGCCTGTGCTTGAGGGGGCATCAAGGGATATCCATTCGCTGCCATTCCAGGCGCTGGCAAGTAGGCCCTGTTTTCCGGTGTTGGTGTTTCTGTCGACCCAGAAGGTGATTGGTTGCCCGTTGCGAGCAAGAATCAGGGAGACGGCTTCTATGGTGTGGAAGTCTTTGCGTGGGTTGACGGGGCTTGCGAGGTTGTGCCAGTTGTTGTTGGTCCAGCGCCAGGCATGGATTTTCTTCCAGTCCTGTTGGCGGAATGCGACGGTGGGATTGTCGTTTGCATCCAGCGCCAGCACCGGGGTTGATGCACTCGCTGAAGCGTCGCCGTAAACGGAGGAGCCGACTGGCTCCCACTCAGTCTGATTCCAGCGGTACACCAGTACATGTCCGCCGCTGTAGGCGTCCTCGTAGTCCATGTTGAAGGCCACGACGGGCCGACCGTTTTGGGTGAGGGCTAGCGAGACTCCAAGCGCGTGTGGCCGATTCGGCAGAATGCCTTGGTCGCCACCAAGTCGCTCCCACGTCGTGCCTGTCCACCGAGCGACGTAGATGTGGTTGTCGAACTCGGTGCCAACTCCCTCCTGCCACGCGACGATAGGATTGTCGTCGGGGGCAATTTGGATGGAGGGGGAATTCACTTCGAAGTTTGCAGGGCTCTTCTTCAGCCCGCCTCCAAGATTTTCCCAGGCGGCTCCGGTCCAGCGGGAGACGAATAGGTTGACGGACTGGCCATCAAACTCCCGAACCAGAACGACGGGATTGCCACTCTTGTTGAGCCGGAGATGGACCTCTCTGCCGTGGAGGGGCTCTGTAGGCTTGCTGGAGTGCAGCGGGTACGGAACGAACTCCGGCACAGCCCAAGTCCAGTTGCCGGAAGGCATGGATGCTTTATTTCCTGCCAGGTCTGTCACTCCATCCGTCATGGCCAAGGTCAGCAAATCGGGGGCGACCACTGCTGTCGTGGGCTCCACCGTCACCGTCCTACCATCCGCCGACAGTGACACCGTGCGCGCCACTTCCACGGTGCCCACCGTCAGGCGCACGGACGCCTCGTTCAGCGTGCTCGCCTTCACCGGCTCGGAGAACACGGCCTGAATCGGGCTCTTCACCCAGACATCCTGAGCCCCCGGCTCCGGCGTCCGAGACACCACCTGCGGCGGCGTCCGGTCCACCACCACCTCCCGGGCCTCGCTGGCGAAGACCACCTCCCCGAACACCGCCCGCGCCACCAACTGGTGCGTCCCTTCCGCCACCCCCACCGTGTCCCACGCGTACGTGTACGGTGCCTCCAACTCCGCCAGCACCTCGCCGTCCTGGAGCAGCTCGACCCGGTCAGGCACATGGCCCGTCACCGAGAGCCGGACCTCCAGGACTCCATTCGTGTACGCCACCCCCTCCGGCGAGGTGATGCGCACCTCCGCCTTCGCGGGCTCGATGTCCGGCACTTTGATGCACGCCGGTGAAGACAGCAGGACGACAGCCACCCAGGGCAGCAGCAGGAAGAAAGGTCTTGGGGAGTTCATGGCTCGGAGCCGGTGCAGGGAGCGTTCCGTCTGCTAGCCGACAGTCGACCGCACATACCAAGCCCGCCCACCTTCCTCCAAACCGCCTCCCCTCCTGAAAACCTGAGTCCTTTCCACCCCTTGGCCGCCCACACCGCTGCGTCCACTCCCACTGGAACCGACTCCGCAACCCCAACCCCCGTCCCGACCCTGGACCCCCCGTCCCGCCCGGGAGCCCGTCCCCTCCTCTATAGGGTCGCTCCCCCGCCTGCCCCCCAGCCGAGCTTGCGATGGCCGGGTGCGTCGCAGCGTGCCATCCCCATCTTGGCGGAGGGCTGGGGCCATGGGGGCTGGGGCTCGGCCCGGCAAGGAGACCGTGGCTTATGAAGCGTGCTTGGAAGGACCGGGTCATCGTCATCACCGGCGCATCCAGTGGCATCGGCCGCGCCACCGCACTGGCCCTGGCGAAGAAGGGCGCCCACGTCGTACTGGCCGCCCGCCGCGAAGACCCCCTGGATGACCTGGCCCGCGAGTGCGAGGCCTTCGGCGTGCGCGCCCTCGTCGTCCCCACCGACGTCTCGGACGCCGCCGCCGTGCACCACCTCGGCGAGGAGGTCCTCGCCGCCTTCGGCCACTTCGACGCGTGGATCAACAACGCCGGCGTCTACCTCATGGGCCGCCTCGAGGAGACTCCCGACGACGCCTTCCGCCAGCTCATGGAGACCAACTTCTTCGGCACCGTCACCGGCACCCGCGTCGCCGTGACGCAGTTCCGCCGCCAGGGCTACGGCACCCTCGTCAACGTCTCCTCCACCTTCGGCACCGTCGCCGCGCCCTACGTCAGCGCCTACGTCGCCTCCAAGCACGCCGTGCGAGGCTTCTCCTCCTCCGTCCGCCAGGAATTGCTCAACACCGGCATCGACGTGTGCACCGTGCTGCCCGCCGCCATCGACACGCCGCTGTGGCAGCACACCGCCAACTACACCGGCTGGCGCATCCGCCCCGTGGAGCCCATCTACACCCCCGAGCGCGTCGCCCGCGCCATCCTCCGCGTCCTGCGCAGCCCCAGGCACGAAATCCTGGTCGGCCCCGCCGCCCGAGGCTTCGCCGCCATGCACGGCCTGATGCCGGCCACCTTCGAGCGCACCATGCGCGGCGTCACCGAGGCCCAGCACTTCGAGAAGGTGCGCCAGAAGCCCACCTCCGGCAGTCTCTTCCGCCCCATGGCCGAGGGCACCGGCACCTCGGGTGGCTACCACTCGGCCGGCAAGCAGTGGCTGCGCCGCCTGCTCTTCGCGGGAGGCCTGGCCGCGGCGGCCGTGTCCTTCCGGAAGGGAGGCACCGGACGAAGACTTGGAGTGCGTGTGGCCCACGCGCTCACGAGCTGAAGCGTCGATTTCGCGTCACGCCCGCCCCCGGTTGCAGGGCTGTGACGGGGCCATGACACAGCCTGGGGAGAGTCCGCGTGCCATGACCGACATCGCCGTCCTCGTGAATCTGCGCGCCCGTCGAGGCACCGAAGGAGTGGGAGGCCTCGTGGAGCGCTTCCTGCCCCGCGCCCGCGTCGCGCTGACCCGCTCCCTCGAGGAGGCGCGGGAATGGATTTCCGGCACGCTCCGGCCCAATCCGCCCTCGCTGCTGCTCGCCGGAGGAGGGGACGGCACGATTACCGGGCTCCTCAATGAGCTGCGCACGGCGGGTGTGGCCCTGCCGGCCATTGGCGTGCTGCCGCTGGGCACCGGCAACGCCTGGGCCCGCGTCACCGGCGCCCCCCGGGCCGCGGTGGCGCTGAAGCAGATTGCCGCGGTGGGCGAGCGCCTGCCTCCCCTGCGCCCCTTCTCCCTGGTGCGCGTGGAGGGCAAGGTGGCCCCCTTCGCCGGCACGGGCTGGGACGCGGAGATGATTCAGGACTTCAAGAACCAGCTCTCCGCCGCCGGACCGCTGGCCAGCACGCAGGCCGGCCTGCGGGGGTACCTGGGCGCCATGTTCACCCGGACGGTGCCCCGGCATGTCTTCGGCGAGGGCAACCCGCAGGTGTCCGTCTACAACATGGGCGACCCCGCGCTCACGGTGGATGCACGGGGCTCGGTGCAGCCGGTGAGCCATGCGGACAAGGGCGCGCTGCTGTACCGCGGGCCCGCGGGCGTGGCCGGCGCGGCCACCACGCCCGAGTGGGGCTTCGGCTTCAAGGCCTTCCCCTTCGCGCAGGCGGTGCCCCACCGGCTGTCCGTGCGCGTCTACGGCGCCAGCGTGATGGAGGCCACGCGCAACATGTTCAAGCTGTGGCGGGGCGAGCACCCCATGCCTCGCATGCACGACTGGTTCGTCCAGCGCGTCCGCATGGAGTTCGACCGCGAGGTGCCCTTCCAGATGGGCGGCGACGTCATCGGCATGCGCCGCACGCTGGAGTTCGACCTGGCCGAGGAGAGCGTCCAGCTCGTCGACTGGCGCCAGCTGTCGCGCATGGTGAGGGTGTAGGACTCTGGCCCAATCCGTGGCCCCGGCTTGACCCGGGTGTGCGCAGGACACTATGCGTGCGCCCGGAGCGAGCCCGCGAACGGATGGAGCTGTGAGCCACACCTACGAGTACCCAAGGCCGGCGTTGACGGTGGACTGCGTCGTCTTCGGCCAGGATGACGAAGATTTGAAGGTGCTGCTCATCCAGCGGGGCGTGGAGCCCTATGCGGGGCGCTGGGCGCTGCCTGGAGGCTTCGTGCGGATGGACGAGGCCCTGGACGTCGCCGCCCGCCGCGAGCTGGAGGAAGAGGCCGGCATCCGCCCCGTGCACATGGAGCAGCTCTACACCTTCGGCGAGCCGGGAAGAGACCCGCGCGGGCGCGTCATCACCGTGGCGTACTTCGCGCTGGTGAAGCTCAGCGACCACAAGCTGCACGCGGCCACGGATGCGCGCGAGGCGGCGTGGTTCTCCGTCTGGGACACGCCGAAGCTGGCGTTCGACCACGCGGACATCCTCGCCACCGCGCTGCAGCGGCTCAAGGGCAAGGTCCGCTACCAGCCCATCGGCTTCGAGCTGCTGCCGCCCAAGTTCACCCTCACGCAGCTCCAGCGGCTGTACGAAATCATCCTGGAGCGGCCGCTCGACAAGCGGAACTTCCGCAAGAAGATTCTGGCCATGGACCTGCTGGAGGAGCTGGACGAGGTGGAGCAGGACGTCTCCCACCGCGCTGCGCGCCTCTATCGGTTCGACCACAAGAAGTACAAGCAGCTGGAGAAGGCTGGCTTCAACTTCGAGCTTTGAGTACGGCTCAGCCCAGGTCCTTCGAGAGCACCCAGGCATCCTCGGCGGGCACGTGGACGTCGCGCGACTGTTCGGGCTCGCCTGAGCTCACCTCGAGCGGGTAGGTGTCCCAGGCGCGCATCACGAACGCGGGCAGCCGCACCCGCCGCGCCGGTCCATGGAGGGGAATGAGGACCTCGTCCGCGCCCGCGGCCATCCGTGCCGCCGCCTCGACTCCCGCGTGGACGACGTCATCCTCCACGACCTCATCGAGCTCTCCGTGCCCGTTCGCGAACAGCAGCCCCGGCTCGGTCACCGCGCCGTCACTCAGCGCCCGGAACATCCGGTCGAACCAGCGCGTGCGCCAGAGGGCAAAGTACTTCTCCTCATCCATCCATCCCGGAGGCGCTTCGCCTGACTCATCCTCACGGATTTCAGACCACCTGCTGACCGAGGCCCTGAAGGGGGAGGGCCCGCCGATGCGATGGACCCACAGCATGCTCGAGTGCCGCGTATACCCGGCCAGCCAGTAGCCGTACCCGTGGGCCGTGAGCACCCGGCGCGCACGGACGTCCAGCGGAGCCATTCTCGCCCGCTGCTCGACGGCCAGCTCCGCGAGCGTCCGCTCATCGGCCGCGAGGTTGAAACAGGAGGACAGTCCCAGGTCGGCCATCTCCCGGTCCTGGGCTTCCAGCTCGGCGCGCTCTTCCTCGGGTAGCTGGATGCCGGCTTCGCTCCGCACCTCGGGTGGGAGTGCGCGCACGTCGGCCAGGGCCAGGTCTCTCTTCCAATCATCCATCGGCTGGGACTCGGGAAACCCCGCGTCAGGTCCGATGAGCACGTGTACCGACCCGTTGAGGGGGATGCCGTGCGGGTCCCGTACCCCGATGATTCCTGGCACGGCCAGGCGGCGGCCAACGATGCGAAGGGGACGGATGGCGGGCTCCTCGTGACTCACCGCCATCCTACGCGCGGCGAGTGGCCAGGCTACAGGCCAGGCCCCGCTTCCAGGACACCGGCCTACGGCCCCGCTGAGGGCAGGCCATGCCGGAGTGTGCACGGGCCCACGCTGGCCCAGCCCTCCAGGGCAGATACCCCCGATTGAGTTGACATGGTGTCGTTCGGACACTATGTTGGTGTCGTAGAAACACGAACCTGAAGCGAGGCACCGCCCGCCGCGCCACGAGAGGAGAGGCGCGCTCGCGGCGCCCGCTTCAGGGAGCGTGAGGCGGCCGCCGTCCGTGGGGAGTCCACGGACGAGGCGCGCCGCCCTGTGCGTCGTCCCGCCGTCCGTGCCCGCAGAGGGCCACGGGAGAGTCATGTCCGCGCTGCCCTTCGACATCGCCGCCGCCTCGGTGCAGGGCCGGGAGCACGCTCGGGCGGGGCGCAACAACCAGGATGCGCTGTGCCTCCGCGTCAGCGAGCACGGGCTGGTGGCCGTCGTCGCGGACGGGTGTGGCAGCCAGCCCTGCAGTGAGCTGGGCGCACAGCTCGGCGTGCGCAGGTTGGTGCAGGCGGCGCAGCAGCGGCTCGCGGAGGGCGAGCGCGTGGACGAGGGCAACTTCCTCCCAGGCCTGCGTGAGGACGTGCTGTGCCTGCTGGGCGAGCTTCGGGGGGAGCTGGGCCGGGACGCGGTGGGGGACTTCCTCTTCACGCTGGTGGGCGCGGTGGTGACGCCCTCGAAGACGCTCATCTTCTCCGCGGGGGACGGAGTGTGGGCGCTCAACGGTGAGGTGCACCCGCTCGGGCCCTTCCCGGGGAATGCGCCGCCGTACCTGGCCTACGCGATTCTGGGCGGAGCCGACGTGCCGTTGACGGCGCAGGCGCTGGTGCCCACGGAGGACGTGCATGCGTTGATGCTCGGGACGGATGGGGTGGCGGACCTGGCGCGGCTCGCCTCGGCGCGAGTCCCGGAGAAGGACGAGCCGGTGGGCCCGCTGTCGCAGCTCTGGACGGACGACCGCTACTTCACCAACCCCGATGCGCTGCGGCGCCGCCTGTCGCTGCTCAACCGCGAGTCCGTGCGCGCCGACTTCGAGGCGCGCCGCGTGGTGCGCACGCCAGGACTGCTGCCAGACGACACGACGGTGGTGGTGCTGCGCCGCCGCATGGGGAGGGCGTGACGCCATGGACGTATGGCTCGAGGGGAAGAAGGTGCGGGTGGACCCGGCGAAGGCGCTGGGCAAGGGCGGCGAGGCGGATGTCTTTGATTTGGGCGATGGCCGCGCCCTGAAGCTGTTCAAGCCGCCCGAGCACCCCGACTACACGGGGCTGCCCGCGGAGCAGACCGCCGCGCGCATCCGCCTGGACGAGCACCAGAGCAAGCTGCGCGCCTTCCCCGTGGGAATGCCCGGCCGCGTGGTGGTGCCGCAGGTGCTCGCCACGGACAAGAAGGGCAAGTCGGTGCTGGGCTACGCCATGCGCAAGCTGGACGCGGTGGAGCCGCTGCGCCGCTTCGCGGAGCCGTCGTTCCGCCGCGCTGGCGCCACGTCCGCGCGAGTGGTGGACGTGCTGCGCGGGCTGCACCGCACGCTCGACGCCGTGCATGCGTCGGGCGTGGTGGTGGGGGACTTCAACGACCTCAACGTGCTGGTGGCGGGTGTGGCTGACGCGTACCTCATCGACGCGGACAGCTTCCAGTTCGGCGCCTACCTCTGCCCGGTGTTCACCGAGCGGTTCCTGGACCCGCTGCGACTCGCGAACGGCGGTGCGGGGGGCCTGGTGCCCGCTCGGCCCGCGTCGGTGGAGAGTGATTGGTATGGCTTCGCGGTGACGGTGATGCAGGGGCTGCTGTGCGTGGGGCCTCATGGGGGCGTCCACCGTCCGAAGACTCCGGCGGGGAGGACGACGCCCGCGGGCCGGGTGCTCCAGCGCGTCACAGTCTTCCACCCGGAGGTGCAGTACCCCAAGCCCGCGCTGCCGCTAGCCACGCTGCCGGACGACGTGCTGCACCACCTGCACCGCGTCTTCGTGGAGGACCTGCGCGGAGCCTTCCCCCTCCCGCTGCTGGACGGGCTGCGCTTCACCGCGTGCGCCTCGTGCGGCGTGGAGCATGCGCGCGGGACGTGCCCCACGTGCCAGCCGAACGCCACGGCGGCGGCCACGCCCGTCACGTCGGCGCGCGGGCAGGTGACGGCGACGCGGCTGTTCTCCACGCGCGGAGTGCTGGTGCACGCCAGCGCCGAGGACGGCGTCCTGCGCTGGCTGTACCACGCGGACGGTGCGTACCGGCGCGAGGACGGGCGCGTCGTGCTGCGCGGGCCGTTGGACCCGTCGCTGCACTGGGCGCTCCAGGGGGACGTGACACTGGTGGGGCGAGGCGGGGAGGTGGCGGTGCTGGTGCAGGGACGGACGCCGGAGCGCGTGGGGGTGGACGCGCCCGAGGGGAAGCCCGCCTTCGCCGCCAACGCGCGACACCGCTACCAGGCCGTGGGGGGCGGCCTGTGGCGGGACGGGGCGTATGGGCCGGAGCGCATTGGCGACGTGCTCGAAGGGCAGACGCGGCTGTTCGTGGGGCCTCGCTTCGGGCTGGGCTTCCACCGGGCGGGCGGGCTGCGCGGGGCGTTCGTCTTCGATGCGGTGCGCTCGGGGTTGAAGGACGGGCTCGCGCTGCCATGGCCGTCGGGACAGCTCGTGGATGCGGACTGTGTCTTCGACGGGCCGAACGCGTGGCTGTTCCTGGTGGAGCAGGCCGGTGGGCGCACGGTGCACCACTGCGTGGTGGTGGGCTCGGACGGGACGGTTCGTGCGAGCGCGGTGGCGGACGCGGGGGACGGCTCGTGGCTGGGCAGCGGGACGCGAGGCCGGTGCGCCGCGGGGGACGCGCTGTTCTGTGCGACGGACGCGGGGCTCACGCGGGTGGAGTTGCGGCAGGGGCGGCTGGAGGCGGTGAGGGAGTTTCCGGATGCCGAGCCCTTCGTGGACTCGGGCAGCCACCTCTTCCTGGTGAAGCAGGGGCTGGCGGTGGTGGGGCGGAAGGACATCGCCGTGCTGCGGATGTCTTGAGCGGAATGAACGTTCCTTTCAACGCGCGCGGGCCGGGGGCCCTCGCGCCACACAGGGGGTAGGACGATGAGGACGCAAATCAAGGAGCTGCCGCTGCCGGGGTTCTACAAGGCGGACCACGCGGCGCAGTACGGCTACGGGCCGAACGCCGGGAAGCTGCAGGAGGCCGCGGTCAACTGGCGGGCGGCGAATGACCTCTCCGTGGCGGCGACGGACAAGTTCAACCTGCACCTGCTCCTCATCGACGTGCAGAAGGACTTCTGCTTCCCGGAGGGCTCGCTCTACGTGGCGGGGCGCAGCGGGCGCGGGGCGGTGGACGACAGCCGCCGCATCGCCGAGTTCATCTACCGCAACCTCGGCGCGCTGACGAACGTGACGACGACGCTCGACACCCACTTCGCGTACCAGATTTTCTTCCCGTCCTTCTGGGTGGACCAGGACGACAAGCCGCTGACGGCGTACCGCGAGGTGACTCGCGAGCAGATTGAGCGCGGGCAGGCGCGGCCGAACCCGGCGATGGCGAAGTGGCTGTGCGGAGGCAACTACCCGTGGCTCCTGAAGCAGGTGAAGTACTACTGCGAGGAATTGGAGCGGGCGGGGAAGTACACGCTGTACCTGTGGCCGCCGCACTGCCTGCTGGGCAGCGACGGGCACGCGCTGGCGGGCGTGGTGCAGGAGGCGCGGCTGTTCCACTCCTTCGCGCGCGGCATGCAGTCGTGGGCCGAGGTGAAGGGCGGCAACCCGCTGACGGAGAACTACTCGGTGATGAGGCCGGAGGTGCTGTCGCGGCATGACGGGCAGCCCCTGGCGCAGCGGAACACCCAGTTCCTCAAGACGTTGCTGACGGCGGACGCGGTGGTGATTGCCGGCCAGGCGGCGAGCCACTGCGTGAAGAGCTCCATCGATGACTTGCTGGGGGAGATTGTCGCGCAGGACGCGGCGCTGGCTCGCAAGGTGTACCTGCTCACGGACTGCATGTCGGCGGTGACGGTGCCGGACGGGAAGGGCGGCTTCGCGGCGGACTTCACGCCGCAGGCGGATGCGGCGCTGAAGCGCTTCGCGGACGCGGGCATGCACCTGGTGAGGTCCACGGACCCGCTGGCGAGCTGGCCGGACCTGCGCATCGCCTGAGCGGAGCCTGACGTCAACCGAGTGAATGCGGGACCTGCTCCCTCGCGGGAGCGGGAACGGCGGAGCCATGCCCTCGGGGAGAGGGCGAAGGAGCGAGGGACATGGGAAGCAAGGCGAGCGGTGGGCACGGCACGAGCATCCAGAAGCTCTTCGATGACGCGCACGCGGAGGGAGTGCTGAGCCCGGCGGGGTTGCAGGCGCTGACGGTGGTGGATTTGGGGGCGCAGATTCAGGCGGGGCTCGGCGTGTGCGTGGAGGACGTGCAGGCCAGCGAGGTGGTGCTGGTGACGGTGATGCCGGATGACTCGGGGAGCATCTCCAGCGCTGGGCAGGAGAAGACGGTGTGTGATGGGCACAACCTGGTGCTCGACGCGCTGCTGGCGAGCAAGCAGAAGGACGGCGTGCTGTTCCATACGCGGTACCTGAATGGGAATGCGCTGAACCCGTTCCGGGCGCTGGAGGACGTGGTGCGGATGCACCCGGGGAACTACCGGGCGGACCAGGGGACTCCGCTGTACGACCAGACGGTGGTGCTGCTGGGCACGGTGCTGGCGAAGGCACAGGAGTTCAGCAGCAACGGCGTGCCGGTGCGGACGGTGACGCTGTTGATTACGGACGGCGCGGACATGCACTCGCAGAAGGCGAGGGCGAAGGACGTGGCGGCGCTGGTGAAGGACCTTCAGCGGGCGGAGAACCACATCATCGCGGCGATGGGGATTGATGACGGGAGCACCGACTTCCGCCGCGTGTTCCGGGAGATGGGCATCGAGGACAAGTGGATTCTCACGCCGGGACAGAATGCGCAGGAGATTCGGGCGGCGTTCCAGGTGTTCAGCCAGAGCGCGGTGCGGGTGAGCCAGGGGGCGGCGAGCTTCAGCCGCACGGCGCTGGGCGGATTCGGGCGGTAGGTGCGGCCTGATGCTGCTGGGCGCGCTATCTTGTCGGGGTGGACGACTACCTCAAGGTGTTGCTGCTGGTGGGTGCCCGGCTTGAGCAGGCGGGCATCCCGTACATGTTGAGCGGCTCCACGGCGATGAACTTCTACGCGCGGCCCCGCATGACCCGGGATGTCGACATCGTCGTTGAGTTGGGGAATGCGGATGTGGAGCGGGTGGTGACGCTCTTCCAGGAAGACTTTTCGGTCGATGAGCAGGAGATTCGTGAGGCGCTTGCTCGCCCGTCCCTCTTCAACCTCATCCACTACGACACCGTGGTGAAGGTCGACTGCATCATCCGCAAGAAGACTGCTTACCGGCAGGAAGAGTTCAAGCGACGGCGAACAACGGAGGTCAAGGGCCAACGCATCTGGCTTGTATCCGCAGAGGATCTCATTCTCTCCAAGCTCCACTGGGCACGTGACAGCCTCTCCGAGATGCAGTTGGGCGATGTGCGCAATATCCTGGATGCGGTGCCTGACCTCGACTGGGCGTATATGGAGTATTGGGCCCGGGACCTCGGAGTCGAGCCTCTGCTGGAAAAGGTGAAGCGATGAACGACACCCTTCCTCGTGCCGAAGCGCTCGTTCGCACGTTGCTGCTCCGGCGCTCCGGAGAAGAGCGGCTCACGATGGGCGCGGACATGTTCTCCGCTTCTCGCGCACTCATCGCCGCGTCTCTGCGGGAGGAAGGACTGGTGCCAGGCTCGGTCGAGTGGAAGCTCCGGTTGCTCGACCGGACCTACGGCTCAGAAATCTCGCCTGCTCAGCGTCAGCGGTTGCTGGAGCGTTGGCGCTCGGAGTCGGCCGGCCCGAGAGTTCATCGGTAACTGATGGTCCACGCTCCGTCTGGGCGCGGGAGAGGGCATTGAGGGCGAGCAGAACTTGACGACCGGCAACGTGCCCAAGCGCTGCGCTCGGCGTTCCAGGTATTCAGCGATTGGGCTGCGCACGTAAGCGTTGATTTTCCGCAGAGCGGGAAGCTGGCCTCGAACGCTCCGAGACCAGCCTCCATAAGGCATGAACATCAGCCATGCCATGCTTATGTCTCGGCCCTATTCGTGGGCGGGAAAGGTCACCAATCTTCGGGAACCTCGAAGCAGGGCGGCGGAATAGGCTCCTCGTACAAGCTCGAAGACGAAGTCATGAAGCTTGAAGAAGGGCTCGATTCAGAGCTCAGCGGGTAGTAGCTGAGGCATTCACAATTGGGTTCATCTGTAGCTGCATCACAATCATTGTTGATGCCGTCGTTGCAGACCTCAGTGTACCCAGGGTAGGCCCTCTTGCTCCCGTCGTTGCAGTCGGTGTTCGTGGCAACGTATCCGGAGGGTTTCGAGCAGGCTTGGATTGGGGTGCCTCTGCCGTATCCATCGCCATCCGCATCGCGATACCAATTCGAGCCGACACCGTCGTCCACTGCCCCATTGCAATTGTTGTCCACGGAATCGCAGACTTCTGAAGCTCCAGGCCGGACGGCCGCGCTGGAGTCGTTGCAGTCGCTCGCGTTGGTCACATAGCCGCTGGGCTGGCCGCAGGCAGAGACCGGCGAGTTCGCGTTGCCGTCCCCGTCCCCGTCCGCGTCACGGTAGAAGGTCGACTGCACGCCTTCGTCGACTCCTCCAGCGCAGTTGTTGTCGATGCCGTCGCACACCTCCGTGACTCCCGGCCTGACGCTCGCATTGGCATCATTGCAATCCGTGGTGTTCGACACGTAGCCGCTCGGCTGTGAGCACGCCTGCGTCGACTGACCTGCGCTGCCGTAACCGTCACTGTCCGCGTCACGGTAGAAGGTCGACTTGACGCCCTCATCCGTCAAGCCGTTACAGTTGTTGTCCACCCCATCGCAGCTCTCCGATCCGCCGGGTCGGATGCTCGAGCTGGAGTCGTTGCAGTCGCTGGCGTTCGACACGTAGCCACCGGGCTGCGAACACGCAACCGCCGGTTGGCTCGCGTTGCCATAGCCGTCGCCGTCCGCATCGCGGTAGTACGTGGAGCCCACGCCCTCATCCGTCGTGCCATTGCAGTTGTTGTCGGCGTTGTCGCAGACCTCTGTCCCTCCGGGCCGGATGTTCGCGTTCGCGTCGTTGCAGTCCGTGCTGTTCGACGCATAGCCGCCGGGCTGTGAGCACGCGTGGGCCGGTAGACCCACGTTGCCGTAACCGTCGCCGTCCGCATCGCGGTAGTACATAGAGCCCACGCCCTCATCCGTCGTGCCATTGCAGTTGTTGTCGGCCCCGTCGCAGACCTCCGCCACACCGGGCTTGATGCCCGCGCTGGAGTCATTGCAGTCGCTGGCATTCGATACGTAGCCAGCGGGTTGGCTGCACTTCTGCAGGGTGTTGGTCGAGGTGCCGTAGGTGTCCCCGTCCGCGTCGCGGTACCAGGTCAGGGTCGCGAGGCCCTCGTCCACCGCGCCGCTGCAGTTGTTGTCCACCGAGTCGCACACCTCCGTCGCTCCAGGCTTGATGGCCACGTCGGCGTCATTGCAGTCGGTGCCGCTCGCGACGAAGCCCGCAGGCTGCGCGCAGGCCTGGGTCGACTGTCCGCTGCCGAAGCCATCCCCGTCCGCGTCGCGGAACCACGCGTTCATCAGCCCTTCGTCCACCTGCATGTCACAGTCGTTGTCCACGGCGTCGCAGACCTCCGCCGCGCCAGGCTTGATGGCCGCGCTGGTGTCATTGCAGTCGCTCGCCACCGAGACGTAGCCCGCGGGCTGCAGGCAGTTCTGGACGGACTGGCTCGCGCTGCCGAAGCCGTCGCCGTCCGCGTCGCGATACCACGCCTGGGTGGGCAGGCCCTCGTCCACCTGGGAATCGCAGTCGTTGTCCACGCCGTCGCAGGACTCCGGGGCCCCCGGGTGGAGGCTTGCCTGGGCGTCATTGCAGTCCCCGGGATTCAGAGCGTGCCCTGCAGGCTGCATACACTCCTGCACCGCCTGGGCCGTCAGGCCGTAGTTGTCGCCGTCCTGGTCGCGGTACCACGTCTGGAACGTCAAGCCGTCATCCGGCTGCCCGTTGCAATCGTTGTCCTTGCTGTCGCACACCTCCGCCGAGGACGGCTCCTTCTGCACGCACTCGATGGCGCCGTGGGTGCAGTACGTCACGCCCTCGCCGCACACGCCCTGCTGCCCGGTGGAGCACGTCTCCAGGCCGCCCGGGTTGCCGTCGTCCACCTCTCCGTCACAGTCATTGTCGAGGCTGTCGCACTCCTCTGCGGACGCGGCCTCGTTCTGCTGGCAGACCACGCTGCCGTCAGCACAAGCCGTGGTGCCCGCGGCGCAGATGCCCTGCTGCCCCGTCGCGCAGTTCTCACCACCGCTCGGGTTGCCGTCGTCCACGACTCCGTCGCAACTGTCGTCTATGCCGTTGCACTGCTCCGGTGCACCTGGATACGTCGTCGGCATGTAGTCGTCGCAGTCGAACTCCTCCACGAAACCGGGAGACGGGTCGCAGGCCAGCTCGGAGATGTACTCGTCTCCAAAGCCGTCCATGTCGCCGTCGAAGTAGAACGTGTTGATGAGCAGGGTGGATGCCGCAGCCGTCACAGGCGTGCTGGAGGTGCTGCCCAGACCGAGCTGTCCCTGGCCGTTGTTGCCCCAGGCCCATACGGGACAGCCAGGGCGCAGCGCCAGTGCGTGCTGGGCGCCCGCCGCGATGGCCTTCGCATCCGCGAGCCCCGTCACATTCACGGGCGAGGCGCTGTTCACCGTGGACCCATTGCCGAGCTGGCCGAAGGCGTTGTGCCCCCAGGCCTTCACCAGGCCGTTGCCCATGATGACCAGCGAGCTGTTGTGTCCCGCCGTGATGGCCGTGGCCGCGAACACGCTGCCCACGGGAGTGGGGGACAGCACGGGCGTGCTGCTGGTGCTGCCCGTGCCCACCTGCCCGAAGGTGTTCTGACCCCAGGCCCACACGTTGCCGAACTGCTCATCGATGATGAGCGAGTGACCCACACCCGCCGCAATGGCCTTGGCCTGCGGCAGCCCCACCACCTGCACCGGCGACAGCACCGTGGTGCTGGTGCTCCCGGTACCCACCTGGCCGAAGGTATTCATGCCCCAGCCCCACGCCTTCCCAGCCGCGTCCAGCGCCAGCGCGTGATTCACACCGGCGGCCATGGAGCGAATCGTGGGCAGGCCCGCCACCACCGTGGGATTGGGCACCGAGGCGCTGGTCGCGCCCGTGCCCACCTGCCCGGAGGCGTTCTGTCCCCAGGCCCACAGCCGGCCATCCGTGCCGAGCGCGAGCGAGTAGTTCCCGTTGGCCGCGATGGCCTGGATGCCGGACAGTGCCGCCACCTTCGTCGGAACCAGCACCGTGCCACCGGCAGTACCGATACCCGCCTGTCCGGAGGCATTCTGCCCCCACGCCCACACGTTGCCGCTGACATCCAGCGCCAGCGAGTGGCCGACACCCGCGGCAATCGCCTTGATGGCGGGGAGCCCGCTCACCGGAGACGGCTGCGGCAGGGGCGTGCTGCTGGTGCTGCCCGTGCCCAGCTGCCCGGCCACGTTCTGGCCCCAGGCCCAGACCTCTCCATCCTTCCTCAGGAACAGCGAGTGATAGGCCCCCGAGGCGACCGTCTGCGGCACCCGTACCGAGGTGAGCCCCTGACGCGCCGTCGCGGTGTCGACCTCAACGTCAGCCGCTGTAGGCGGCTCTCCACAGCCCATGGACACAAAGAGGAGGACGGCCGCACAACCCGTGAGCCTGTTCCTCAGTCCTGCCAAGCCTTGTCTTCTCAAGTCACTGCTCCTGCGGTCATCCAATCGCCCTGCCTCTCTCGGGCTGGTGGATGACGTTTCAGTCGGGGGGTTCCCCTCATGGGCAGTGGGTCACTGATGCTGTCCCGGTGGGTTGAGTCCAACCCATGGGATGGCTGTCCATGGCTCCGGTCCAGGAGGGAAACGAGAGGCGGAGCCTTTGTCGTCCTGGACGGATTTCTTGGGACAATTGCCACGAATTTGTTTTCTGTGACCTGCTTGCAAGAGCTTCACGTTTCAAAATACAAGAAGGCCATTCGCCGCGTGTCTGGGGAAGGACGACGGAGCTCCGGTCGACCACGGGCACATGGCTCAATGCGCCCCGGCCCCGGCGTCCCGGAATCCAGTCATGCCATCACGACCCACGCGGCTCACGCCGCAGGTAGGGGCATGTCCTCCGTCCGAGGCTCGGCATTGGCCGGCTGTCTCGGGCGCGGACCTCAGTGCGCTCTATCGCCATCACGGGCGTGCGCTCCAGCAGCGGGCAAGGGCCCTGCTCGGAAGCACGGACGAGGCCGAGGACGTACTGCAGGAGGTCTTCCTGGCCATGCTGGCCAGCCCAGGGATGTACCGTGGCGAGGCCTCCGTCTTCACGCTGCTGTACCAGATGGTCACCCACAAGGCCCTGGACCGGTGCCGCGCGCGGGCGCGCAGGCGGGGCTGGCTCGAACAATTGCGCAGGGGAATGGCCGAGCCTGTGGCGGGCGGAGGGCAGGGAAGCATCGAGAGCGTCGAGGCGGCCCGGGACCTGGGGCGGATGGCACGCGCGGAAGCCCCTCGGGTGCTCACCGCGGCCCTGCTGCACTTCGTGGACGGCCACACGCAGGGCGAAGTCGCCCAGGTGCTGGGCGTGTCGCGGAAGACGGTGGTGCGCATGCTCGGGCAGCTCACGGTGAGGGCGCGCGGCTGCTCCACGCAGCGTCATTGATGAGAAGATAGGGGGCGCTCAGGGTCGGACCCTGGGAGTCGACCCTCTGCCGGAGAAGGTGAAGCGATGGACGACACCCTGCCTCGTGCCGAAGCACTCGTTCGCACGTTGCTGCTCCAGCGCTCCGGAGAAGAGCGCCTCAAGATGGGGGCGGGCATGTTCTCCGCTTCTCGCGCGCTCATCGCCGCGTCGCTGCGGGAGGAAGGGCTGGTTCCGGGCTCGGTCGAGTGGAAGCTCCGGCTGTTGGACCGGACCTACGGCTCGGAAGTCTCGCCTGCCCAGCGTCAGAGGTTGCTCGAACGCTGGCGCTCCGACTCCGCGCCATCGATGAACACGGCCCCCGGTAAAGACGAGCTCCCTGCGTCGTGAGCCCCAGCCCAGTCGGCCCCGATGCCCGGAGGGCTCCGCCGCGCCCGAGTCACTCGGGCCGGTAGACGTTCGCGACAGCTCCCTTGTCGAACCGGGTTGAGTTCACCAGTCGCAGGTTCAGCGGCTGCTCGCGCTCCGGGAACAGGCGGAGCCCGCTACCAAGCACTACGGGGTGGATGAGGAGTCGGTACTCGTCGATGAGCCCGTGCTTCACGAGGGACTGCACGAGCCGCGCGCCTCCGTGGACCAGGAGGTTCTTGCCTGGCTCCCGCTTCAGGCGGGCCACCTCGTCCGCGAGGTCTCCGCTGGCCACCCTCGAATCCGTCCAGGTCGCTTCCTTCAGCGTCTTCGAGAACACGACCTTGGGAATCTCGTTCATCGGCGCTGCATACGGCTCGGTCGACGTGGGCCAGTGGGCTTCAATGAGGATGGCTGGGATCGACACGCCGGGAGATTCGCCGGCAAGTGCCCGGAATCGTTACGGCCGGGTGTTCTACCCGGGGAGCAATCCGCTGCTCCCCGGGCACCTCCACCCCGCTCAGTGCACGCGGGCAGGCGGCAGGTTGGACGGCGCCAGCTCACCCGACTTGAGCTGCGTGGCCGAGGGGCAGACCAGGGCCTTCAGGTCCGCCGCGCGGCGGCCCAGGTCGTCGAACACTCGCGTCGACCGCGTCACCGGGTCTGTCACCGTCGTCCCCTTCAGGTAGGGCGACAGCACCGCCACCCGGCCCGCCGCTCGCGGCGCCACGTGGACGAACTCTGTCTGCGTCTCCCCCGCGTGGCACCCGCTGCACGTGTTGATGGAGAACTTGTGCCGTGCCTCCGTCGACACGCCCGGTGCACGCCAGAAGAAGTCCAGCGGCGTCGCCGCCATCGCTCCCAGGAAGGGCACCCCGCCCAGGCTGTTCGGCACCGTGTGCCGCTCCGCGATGATGTCCGCCTGGTTCTGCTGGATGAAGCTCGCCAGCGTGGCCGTGTTCTCGAAGTGCATCGCGGGCGTCAACTTCACCGTCTCGGGCATCAGCCCCTGGGCCGTGAGCACGAACTCACGCATCTCCCACGGCTCCGCCAGCTCGATTTCATTCGTCCGAATCTGGTTCAGCGCGCTGCCCGCCTGCCGGCCCGTCATCACTCCCGCCTTCGCGAACCGGTCCGTCAGCGCCTGGAGCTTCGCGTTGTAGCCCGTGTTCCCCACCTTCAGCTTGCCCAGCTCGTGCCAGTCCGTCGCCCATTTCTGGATGGCTTCCGGCGTGCCGCCCGGCAGCGCGTACTCCAGGATGACCGTGAACTCGAGCGGCGCTCCGTTCGCATCCACCACGCCGAAGACGAAGCGGCCCTCTCCCGCGTGGGCGCCCGGCTGGCGCAGGTCCATGCGGTTGACGATGGCCAGCAGCCGGAACGGCGCCTTGCTGAAGTCCAGCGGCTTGCCCGCTCCACCGCTGCGCGCCTCCCACGGCCCCAGCACCCGCGTCTGCATCTCCTGGCGCGCCGGCAGGTTCAGCCCGTTGACCACCTGCTTCGTCAGCCACGTCTTCAGCCACGCCCGCGCCAGCGGCGAGGGGTCCTGGCCGCCCGCCATCTCCCGCAGCAGCGTGCCGATGTGCCAGGCGCCTCCGGGCGCCGTGCGCACCGGGTCCTCCACCACCGACAGCGCCGTCACCATCAGCTCGCTCGGGCGGTCGATGGTGCACGTCGTCGCCTGGCACGCATACGTGGACTCGCAGCCGTTGGCCGTGTTGCCGTCGCAGTCGTAGTAGCCCGGCTGGCAGGTGTTGCCACACGTCGCCGCCGTGCACACGCCCTGCGCATAGGGCCCGTCCTGGCACGTCGTGCCGCAGGCACCGCAGTGGTCCTCGTCCGTCGTCAGGTTCACCTCGCAGCCGTTGGTCGAGTTGCCGTCACAGTCCGCCGTGCCCGCGGGGCAGCGAATCTCGTACGCGGGCCCCTCCGTGCAGGTGGACTCGTTGGCCAGCGCGTCCCTCGCCGCGACGAACACCCGGTGGCTGCTGCCCGCGCCGAACGGCATCGTCGCGCTGAAGCGGCCTTCCGCATCCGCCTGCACCGTCCGCACCGGAATCCCCATGCACGCGACGTCGATGAAGATGCCCACCGTGGCGCGGGGCTCCGCCGTGCCCGTCACCGTGAGCTGACGGCCGGTGCTCGTGTACTGCCACTTCGTGTCCGTGACGACCGGTGGCGGAGGCGGCGTGTTGTCGTTCTGGTACTCCACGGAGTTGGAGCAGCCGGACGTCGTCTGGCCGTAGCCGCTCGAGTCCTTCGCCTGGGCGGACACCGTCACCTTCGCGTCCTTCGCCACGCTCGTCTGGTAGGAGAAGGCGCCCACGGCGTCCGTCGTCAGCACCGTGTCCACCGGACCCTCGCAGTTCGCCTGCTTGAAGATTTCCACGGTGACGCGCGGCCTGGCGCGCCCGTCGAAGATGGGCTGCTGGCTGAGCCCCGGCGAGCCGGGCCGCGTGCCCAGCAACACCGGCGCCATCAGCGTGTCGCCCGTGCCGCCACCGTACGGGTACTCCAGCGTCGGGCTGCACTGAGAGGGATTGCCGGCCGTGTCATACGCGCGCACGGAGTACGTGCCACCCGGGGCGCTCGACGGCCCGCTGATGGGCACGTCGCAGTGGTAGCTCGACCCCACCTCCGTGGTCGACACCACGCTGCCGTTGCAGTCCGGGCCGTTGTAGACGTGCACCGTGGCGCCGGACTCCGCTTCGACGGTGAGGCCCCGGCCCTGCGTCGAGCCCTCCTCGCCCCACGAGGGCACCGGTGTCGTCGGCGCGGTGCGGTCCACGATGACGAACGCACCCAGGCGGAGGTTGTTGCTCTCGCTCGTCTCGAGGACCTCGTCGTCCGCGTCCACCTGGGCGGCCAGTTGGTAGCTGCCCTCGGGCATGGGCGGCGCGGTGACCCAGGCGCTCACGTCCTTGCACTCTCCCGGCAGCAGCACGGCGCTGGGGCTCTGCGAGAGCCTCCAGTCCTTTCCGTTGATGACGCCGTCCGCGGACAGGAAGAAGGCCACCTCCGTTATCCCGTAGTCCGTGCCCGTGTTGCAGACGCGCGCCTGCACCCTCCGCGAGCCCGCGCCCAGGTCCGTCGGGCCCGTCAGCGATTCGAGCCGGAAGTCGAGCGTGCCGGTGGTGGTGTCGGGCCACTCCGAGGTGGGGGGCCGGTCGACATCCCAGTCCATTTCATCGCCGGGAGGCTCGATGACACAGCCCATGAGGGTTCCCGCGAGCGTGAGTGCCCACCAGCGCCTTGCGTGCATGTGCGTTGCCTCGGGGAGCCAGGGGAGATCCGGCCTTGGGGTTGATGCGATAGCTCCGCCGTGCCTCTGGACGGGGGGGCGTGGGGTTTATTCACGGAAAGGAGCGCCTTCACCGCACCCCCCGTCCTCCACCCGAGACCGGCGCCCCTGGCCCGCGTGCGCCAAGGTAGGTTTACGCACCCATGGCCACCCATCCCCGCGTCCTCCTCCTCGCCGAGCGCTTCCCTCCGGACATTGGCGGCCTGGCCCGCAGTGGCGCGCGGACGGCGGGCTCGCTGGTGAAGCTGGGGGCGCAGGTGGACGTGCTCGCGTGGACGCGGACGGCGGCCCCCGGCTCCCTTCAGACGGTGGACGACGCGGGGAGCGTCACCCCCTTCGCGCGGGGCGTCACCCTGCACCGGCTGGGGCTGTTCGGCAGCCTGGACCTGTCGATGCAGCACACTCTCGACGTACTCGGGTACCTGCATGCGAAGCGGCGGTATGACCTGGTGTGGGGCCACTACCTGTCGCCGCCCGGGTTCCTCGCCGTCGTCTTCGCGGAGTCCGCGGGCATCGCCTCCACCGTCAGCGCCCGGGGCAATGACGTGGACCAGCTCATGTTCCCTCCCGGGGACTTCGCCAGGCTGCTGTGGACGCTCCAGCGCGCGGACGTGCTCACCGCCGCGTCCGCGGACCTGGGGCGGAAGATGGCGATGCTGCTCGGGAAGGACCCGGGCGTCGAAGTGATTCCCAATGCCGTGGACACCGAGGTCTTCTCTCCGGGGCCCGCGGACCCGGCGCTCCGCGCGCGCCTGGGGATTGCGGACGGGGAGGTGGTGCTCGGGTTCTCCGGCGAGCTGCGCCACAAGAAGGGGCTGCCGTTCCTGCTCTCCGCGCTCACGGAGGTGCGGCGTGCGCGGCCGGCGTGCCTGCTCGTCATCGGTGAGGTCCGGCCTCGTGACGCCGAGCACCTCGTCGCCTTCCGCGCCGAGCACCCCGAGGATGCCGCGCGCATCCTCATCTCCGGGCCGCTCGACACGCCCGAGGCCATTGCCGCGCACCTGCGGCTCTGCGACGTGTATCTCCAGCCGTCACTCTGGGAGGGCATGCCCAATGCGTTGCTGGAGGCGATGGCGTGCGCGCGTCCCGTCATCGCCAGTGACGCCGGGGGGATTCCCGAGGCGGTGGACCATGCGCGCAGTGGCTTCATCGTGCCCAAAGCGCTGCTCAACCACCTGGGGCAGGCGTGCCTGGATGTGTTGTCGCTTCCTCCCGAGCACCGGGCCGCGCTCGGCACCGCCGCGCGCCAGCGAATCGAGGCGGGCTTTCAGGCCGATGCCGAGGCCGAGGTGCTCCGGCGTGTGCTGGCTCGTGCCCTGCCGGAGGGGCGACGCTCTTCCTGAGCGCGCCTCGCGTTCTAGCAGGGCCCCGGAACCACGGGTGGGTTCCGGGGCTCTTGCTGCTCACCCCCGTCAGGGGACCGAAGGCTCCTTCAAGCAACAACCCGAGGGCGGGTTAAAAACAGGCGGGAAGTCCTTCGTCTGCCACCCAGTTACAGTTGTTGTCCAGGCCGTCGCACACTTCGATTCCGCCTGGGTACATGTTGGCGTACGAGTCATTGCAGTCCGTGTTGTCCGTGACATGGTTGGGAGGGGGGCGGCAGTCCTGATGAGGATGACGGCTGACGGGGTTGCCGAATCCATCGCCGTCACCGTCGTGGTAGTACCAGTTCTGGGGCGTGCCTTCGTCCGCCTGCCCGTCGCAGTCGTTGTCCAGCCCATCGCAGACCTCGGGGGCTCCGGGATGGATGCTCGAATTGCCATCGTGGCAGTCGGCGCCATTGCTGCTGTCCCTGTAGCCCCCTGGGCTCGAGCAGGCATACAGCGCCTGGCCCGCGTGGTCATAGCCATCGTTGTCGAAGTCCTTGTACCAGAGGCGGGGCTGGCCGGTGTTCGCGTCGCTGTCGTTGCAGTCGCTGGCGTTCACCACGTAGCCGGCAGGCTGAAAGCAGGCGTAGGTCGGCCGCTGGCCGTTGCCCCAGCCGTCGCCGTCCGCATCGCGATAGAAGACCTGGCTGCCGTTCTCGTCCGCCGCGCCATTGCAGTTGTTGTCCACCCCGTCGCAGACCTCGGCGGCACCAGGACGGATGCTGGCGTTGGAGTCGTTGCAGTCTCTGTCGTCCGAGACGTAGCCCGAGGGCTGCGAGCAGCGGTCCCGGGAGTTGCTCGGATTGCCGTAGCCATCTCCGTCCTGGTCCCGGTACCACGTCGAGCCCACGCCCTCGTCCGCCGCGCCGTTGCAGTTGTTGTCCGCTCCGTCGCAGACCTCGGAGGCGCCGGGACGGATGCTGGCGTTGGAGTCGTTGCAGTCACCGGCGACCGTGACGTGGCCGGACGGCTGCTGGCAGCTCTGCATGGCGGTGGCGGCGTTGCCGTAGCCATCCCCGTCCTGGTCCTGGTACCACGTCTGACTCACCTGCCCGTCGTCCACCGCGCCATCGCAGTTGTTGTCGAGCCCGTCGCAGATGTCGGAAGCGCCGGGCCTGACGGCCGCGTTGGAGTCGTTGCAGTCGCCAGCGTCGGACAGGTGGTCGGCGGGCTGTGCACAGCTGCTCGTCGCCAGGTACTCGATGTCGCTCCCGAAGCCGTCCCCGTCCGCGTCCCGATGATAGATTTTGAGGAGGCCCGCCACCGGAGCCGTCGTCGGCGCGGAGGCGGTATTGCCAGTCGCGAGCTGGCCCTGGGTGTTGTCGCCCCATCCCCAGACTGGAGGCTTCGCGGGGTCGAACGGTGACGGCGGCTCGCAGTCGTCATGCAGCACGAACGCGTGATTCGCGCCGGCGAAGAGGGCCTTCCCGTACGCCAGCTGGTTCCCACCCACCAGCACATTCACCGGATTGGGACTGTCCACGGTGTCGCCAGCCCCCAGCTGTCCCTCCGCGTTCCGGCCCCACGCCTTCACGAAGCCGACATCCGCCATGATGAGCAGGGAGAAGGACTCCCCCGCGGCGATGTCCGTGACGACGAACACGTTGTTGCTCACCCATGCGGGCTGCAGCACGGGAGCGGCGCTGGCGACGCCGTTGCCCACCTGCCCGTAGTCGTTCCGGCCCCAGGCCCACAGGCGGCTGTCGGGGCCGTCGTCGGCAATCAGCAGGGAGTGTCCTCCGCCCGCTGCAATGGCCTTGGCCAGCGGGGCGCTCGCCATCAGGGTGGGGGACACCACCGGAGAGCTCGTATTGCCAGTGCCGACCTGGCCGTAGGTGTTCTGACCCCAGCCCCAGATTCGCCCGTCCGTCCCCAGCGCGAGCACGTGGTTCCGGCCCGCGGAGACGGAGCGGATGACGGACAGCCCCGCCACGAGGCCAGGAGAAGCGACAGCGGCGCTGGTTCCGCCATTGCCCAGCTGTCCTTCCGTGTTCTGTCCCCAGGCCCACACCCGCCCGTCCGTTCCCAGCGCGAGCGAGGTGTGGCCTCCCGCCGCGATGGCCCGGATGCCGGAGAGGAGGGGCACCTGGATGGGGGCCAGCACGGCGGCCCCCACCTGCCCGTTGCCCACCTGTCCGGAGCCATTCGCACCCCAGGCCCACACCCGGCCATTCACGTCCAATGCCAGCGAGTGGGCGGCGCCCGCTGCCGCCATCCGGATGGCGGGAAGCCCTCGCACCTTCCGGGGCAGGGGAACGGGAGTCGTGCTGGAGGCTCCGGTGCCCAGCTGTCCCTGCGTGTTCTGGCCCGAGGCCCAGACCTCGCCATTCGTTCGCACGAACAGCGAGTGGTGGTCGCCCGCGCCCACCGACATCCGGTCATTCACCGGAGCCAGTGTCTGGCTTGTGCTGGTCAGTGCTGACCCATCCTCGGCCTTCAGGCTGGACTCGCTGCAGCTCATGACCGCCAGCGACACGGCCACCACGTAACAGGGGAAGTAGCGCTGCCCCGCGTTGGGACTTCGTTTTCTCACGGCACGGCTCCTGGGGACATCCCCGGACCCGGCCTCTCCCGGATGGGGATGCGGTGGGGGGACAGACTCCCTCTTGCTCACGCGGTGGCAGGAGTTACCCGTGTACGGATTGACTCATGTGGTTGAGTCGCGTGGTTCAAACGCCCCGGCTCGGGTGGAGTGAGAGGCTGCGCCCTTGTCGGGCGAGCCGGATTCTCAGACATCTTCCCGGTGCAAGTCATTTGTAATCGTGTTGAAGATGACCCGGTGATGCTGAAGTACCTCTCACTACGAAGGGCGGGGAGTGCTCAGCCCGCCGCCCAGCCGGGGCTGTCCTGGAGCGGCGTCTTCCGCGTCAGCCCGAAAGCCTGCTCATAGGCGCTCACCAGCGCGTCCTGCGCCCGGCCCCAGGGGAAGTCGCGCTCCACTCGCGCTCTTGCCCTCGCGCTCAGTGCAGGCCCGAGCGCCGCATCCGCTCGCAGCGCCTTCACCGCCTCGGCAATCGCCTTCGCCGAGCCCGGGCGGATGAGCAGCACCTCCTCCGGCCCGGCCAGCGTACGCACCACGGGGAGGTTGCTGGCCACCACGGGGGTGCCCGTCGCCATCGCCTCCAGCAGCTTCAGCGGGCAGCAGCCCTGCTCGCAGTTGCGGTCGTTCACCGGCAGCGGCACCAGCACCACGTCACACGCGTGGTGCAGCCGCGCCAGCTCCGCCTGCGGCAGGGGCTCCAGCAATTCCACCGCGCCCTCCAGCAGCAGGTCTCCGCAGCGCTCCAGCAGTGCGCGCCGCCCGTTCCTCCGCAGCGGGCCCACCAGCGTCAGCACCGTGGGCAGCTCGCGCCGCAGCAGCCGGCACGCCTCGATGGCGTGGTGCACGCCCTGCCACGACGTCATCGTCCCGCTGTACAGCAGCCGCACCGGCCGGCCTGCCTCCTGCGCTCGCGGCGGCGCGTAGCGGAACACCTCCAGGTCCACCCCGTTCGGAATCACCCGCACGCGGCTCGCGTCCGCGCCTCGCTTCACGAGGTACTCCGCCGTCACCTCGCTCGGCGTCACCAGCAGGTCCGCGCGCGCGAGGCACAGGTCCTCCTGCGCCACCAGCTTGCGCAGCAGCTCCATGTCCTCCGCCACGTCCGGGTGGTGGTACTTCAGCTCAATCGACGGCAGCCCGTTCACCTCGAAGACCAGCGCGTCCGTCAGCGACTCCTTCCTCCGGGCCACCGGGTAGCCCTCGAAGATGGAGCGCACGTGCACCACCGCCGCCCTCGGCCTCTCGCGCCACCAAGCCGCCAGGTGCGAGCGGAAGGACAGCGCCTGCTCCACCAGGTTCCTGCCCCGTGCCTCCAGCGGGTGGTACGTCACGCCCTCGGAGAGTGCGAGCGGGCCCGCGCTCGCGGTGCTTCCGTCCCGGAGCGCCAGCAGGTCCACCCCGCCGAACGCCGCGCCCAGCGCCTCCACGAAGGCGCGGATGTGCACCGCCGCCCCTTTCGGCGCGGGGAAGCGGTCGAACGATGCGTAGACGATGCCGGTGCCGGGCGGGGTGGGGGAGGACACGCACGGTTGCTACCGCGCTCCACCCCCGGCGGGCAAACGGGGGCGTTTGACCCTCGCGGCGGCGCGCCCGTACGCTCCCTGCTCTTCCGTCGCTCCGAGGGGGAGCTTCACACCGTGGCCTTCGACTTCGACCGTTTCCGCTCCGAGCAGGTCTATCGCAGCAGCGCTCCGGTGCGGATGGTGATGGCCGACCTCGGCCGGCTGAAGCTCTTCGACGCGGAGCTGGACCGGCGGCGGGCCCTGTGGAGCAAGGGCTCCCTCTACAGCGGAATCGCCGCGGGCGTGGCCTTCGTCGGGACCTTTCTGCTCGCGCCCGTGGGAATCGGCCTCCTGGGCTTTGGCCTGGTCCCGGTCTTCCTCGTGGCATGGCTTGTCTGCAGTCTCATGTCCTCGCGCTACCGTCGGCTGGACCTCCAGGACCGGCGCTACGAGCTGGTGGCGCACCTCCTCCAGCGGCTGCGCAAGGACATCGCCCCGGACGAGCCCGTGACGCTGGAGCTGGACTTCCACCTCCCGGAGCACGAGCGCAACCTGACGGGCCGGGGCACGGTGGGCCCGTGGAAGACCGAGTCCTTCGTGCAGCGGTGGCTGTCCCTTCAGGTGCGGTTGATGGACGGCACGCACCTGCGGCTCGGCATGGACGAGCGACTCCAAGTGCGGCGCCGCACGAAGATGAACCCCCGGGGCAAGCTCAAGAGCAAGCTCAAGCGGAAGGGCTCGACGCTCCTCCACGTCCAGCTCCGGGTGAAGCCGGAGCGGCACCCCCAGCTCGCCCAGCTCGGCTCCCGGGCGAGGACGGCGGTGCGGCTGCCCAAGGCCTTGAAGCTCGGGCGGCTGGACGTGGCGGCGGACCGCCTGTCGATGCGGGCCGTCACGGCGTCCGACTGGAAGGTGACGGTGGCGCAGGGTGAGCCGTCGTTGGATGCTTCCCGCGCCTACCTGATGATGCTGCTCAGTCTCTACCAGGTGCTCAACTACTCCACCTCCCTGCGCAAGCGGGATGCTGCGAGGATTGCTTCATGATGGCTCGGCTCCTCCTTCTCTCCGTGCTGGTGCTCATCGGGAATGCCGGGTGCTCGCGCCAGGAGTCCTCCGAGGCACAGGCGCCTCGCGCCCAGCAGACGACCACCGTCCCGGGTGAAGAGGCCGCCGCTCCCAACAAGCTCAAGTTCAAGGATGCCGACGACCGCGAGCGTTTCTCGCTCAAGCCCAAGGACGATGGCGCCAAGCTGGTGGACGGCGAGGACCGCGAGCTGGCGCGGTACAAGTGGAAGGGCGTGGCGCTCAAGGTCTCCGGCCCGGACGATGCCGTGCTGGGCCATGTCGTCAGCTCGGCGGGCGGAGCGCTCGCCGTGCGAGATGCCGAGCAGCGGCAGATTCTCTTCACCTTCGCGCGCCAGGGCACGGGCTGGCGCCTCAACGATGCGAAGGGCACGCTCCTCTATGCGGTGTCGCCGGACGACGAGGGCGCCAGCATCCAGGACGCCACCGGCACCGAGGTGGCCCGGGTGAAGGTGCGCGAGGGCAAGGTGTCCGTGCGGGACGCGACGGGACGCACGCTGCTGGCCACGAAGTCGCTGGTGCGCGCCGATGCCGCCGCCTGCCTCGCCTTCGAGCGGATGGAGTTGCCGCTGCGCATGGGGCTGCTCTTCCACCTCCAGTCCTCGCCCGGCGAGGGCCGTCAGCCATGAGCCCCTCGCCCATGTCCGAGGGGCTGTGTCAGGAGAGCACCGGGTTCCTCTTCTCGCACGAGTGCGGCCTGCCCGCGGGGGCGGGGTGCCCGCGGTGCGGGAAGCGAGTCTGCGACGCACACCTCACCTCGGCGGGCGGGGAGCTGGTCTGCGCCACGTGCGCCGAGGACACCGAGGAGGGCGACGAGTCGGACTCCGACTCGGACTCCGACTCGGGCCCGGATTCGGACTCGTCCCCGGCCGAGGACGACCCGAGCTACTACTACAAGGACTATGGCTACTACGGCCCCGGCTCGTCATGGGCCGGGAGCGGAGCGAAGGACCCGAACGACTTCACCGAGGCCGACGGTGAGAGCCTCCGCCACGAAGGGGACTCCTCCTTCGAGGAGGACCTGGGCGGGAGCTGATGGCCGCGCTTCGCTGGCTCATCTATGCGCTTGGCGGTGGGATGGGGCACCTCACCCGCGCCAGTGCGCTCGCCCGGCGGGCCGCGCGCAGTGGCCACTCCGTGTCCCTGCTCACCAACAGCCCGTTCGCTCCCGGCCTGCCGCTGGAGGACGTGCTGGGGCCGGGCGTCCACGTGCGGCGACTGGAGGCGACGCTGAGCAAGCGCGCGGTGCGCGACGTCGTGGAGCGGTGGCTCGCCGACGAGCGCCCGGACGTGCTCGTCGTGGACACCTTCCCTCGCGGACTGGGCGGTGAGCTGGTGGCGCTGCTGCCGGAGCTTCGCGCCCGGAAGGTGCTCGTCCACCGAGACTTGAATCCCGTCTACGTGGCGCGGTTCGACGTGGCGCGCGCGGTGGAGGCGTTCGACCTGCTGCTCGTCCCCGGTGAGGACGCTCCCTTCGCCGCGCATCCCCGGGCCGTCCGGACGGCGCCGTGGTTGTTGCTGGAGCCCGGGGAGCTGCTGCCGCGCGCGCGGGCCCGGGCCCTGCTCGGCGTACCGGTGGAGGAGTCGCGGCCGGTGGTGGCGGTGATGGGGTGTGGCCAGGCCTCGGAGGTGGAGGAGGCGGGGGCCATCGCCGCGCGGCTTCACCCGGTGCTGGGCGACGCGGCCCTGGTGCGGTGGTTGGTGCCTCCGGTGGCCGGGGCTTCACCCCCAAAGGCCAGGGGCGCGCGGCGCGGCGCGTTTCCCGGAGTGCTTCGCGTGCCGGTGTGGCCGGCGCTGGCCGTGCTCCCGGGCGTGGACGTGCTGGTGGGGGCGGGCGGGTACAACACCGTCCAGGAGGCGCGCGCGACGGGCACTCCGCTGGTGGCCCTGGCGCGCCCCCGGCTGTACGACAGGCAGGCGCTGCGGCTGCGTCCGGAGGAGCTGGCGGGCTCCGTGGCGGAGTTGGTGGAGCGGGCCGTCCTGCTCGCCCGGGCCCGTCCCGTCGGAGGCCCCGTGCCCTACGCCGGTGGCGCCTGTGACGCGGTGGCGCTCATCGAGGGCGTCCTGCTCAGTGCTTGAGGTCCTTGTGGCCCGGCGCCGGGTCGATGCCGTGCGCCATGACGAAGTGGTAGAGCACCTGCGGGTCTTCCTTCGGTCCGCCCATCAGCTCCACCAGGATGTGTCCCTGGGTGCCCGTGTCCGGGTCCGGCGCCACGTTCACCTCGGTGACTTCGCGGCCCGCCATCACCAGCTCGCCCACCAGCACCTTGCCCTTGAGGACCTGCACCACGTACTGGCGCTCCTCTTCCAGCAGCGCCCAGTGGAAGTCGTCGTGGTCATAGAGCATGGCGTCGACGGAGCCACACCGCAGGATGCAGTGCGTGTGTTCCTGGAGCCAGCGCCAGAAGCCATCGAATTTCAGGGTGCGTACCGGCTGGGAGATGATGTCCATGGAGACCTCGCACGTGGCGCTGGCGCTTGCCTGCCACTTGCGTCCTCCCTAGCACGCCCGGAGCCGGTCGGCGCTGGCGCCGTGCAGGGAACCTCTCCCCGAGCCTGCCTGCTGTCCAATCCGTGAATCCCTCCCGTGGCGGGCTTGTTCCTCCACTCAGGAGGAGGCGCGGCTGTGGACCGGCCCGTCCTCCGGGAGGAGCGCACGTGAGATTCCCGTCCGATGGCCTGGTGTCTCACGGCCCCCCTGCGCCAGCGCGGGAGGCCGCATGAGCCTCCGTGCGTGGCTCGCTGCCACCATGGGCCTGCTGGCCCTGCTGACGCTGATGGCCGCCACCTCGCTCGTGGTGCTGACGGGCGTGCTGGACCGCTCCGCGGCCACGCTCGGCAACTCCGTGGAGGGCGTGCGGCTGGCGGAGGAGGTGGAGGTCCGCCTGCTCTCCCATGACCGGCTGCTCCGGGAGAGTCTCCTCTCGGTGCCCATGGACACCGGCCGCGCCTCGCGAGCGCAGCTGGAGGCGACGCTGCTGCCGCACCTCGACGAGATCTGGCACATCGCCGCCTCCGATGCCGAGCGGGCGCTGGTGGACGCGATTCGCGGCCACATCGAAACCTACCTCGCGGAGCGGCGGGTCCGGTCCCAGGGGAAGGTCGGGCCCTCGCTCGAGGCCGCGCTGGATGGGCTGGAGCAGGTCATCGAAATCAACGTGGCCGAGGCCCGGGCCGCGCGCGAGGAGGCGGCGCGGTGGAACAGCCTGGCCAACACGGTGGGGCTGGCGTTCTGTGTGCTGCTGCTGGCGGGCGTGGTGGCCGGCACCTTCCTGCTGAGAGGCATCGCCCTGCAGCCCCTGCGCGACATCAGCCAGGCCATGCGCCGCTTCGGCTCCGGCCGCAAGCGCACCCGCGCGCCCGAGGCGGGGCCGACGGAGCTGCGCGACATGGCGCGCACCTTCAACGAGATGGCCAACAGCCTGGCCCACCAGCAGGAGCAGCAGCTGGCCTTCCTCGCCGGGGTGGCCCACGAGCTGCGCAACCCGCTGTCCGCCCTCAAGCTGTCCACCGCCCTGCCGGGCCGGGGCGGCGCCCCGCTCACGCCGGAGCGCATGGAGCGCACCCTGGCGCTGGTGGGCCGGCAGGTGGACAGGCTGGACCGCATGGTGGGGGATTTGCTCGACTCCACGCGCATCGAGGCCGGCAAGCTGGAGCTGCGGCCGGAGGTGCGTGACGCGCGGGAGCTGGCGCGGGAGGTGGTGGAGCTCTACCGCTCGGGGGCCAGCGGGCATGTCCTCCAGCTCTCCCTGCCGGACACGCCGGTGCTGGTGCGCGGGGACCCGGCGCGGTTGGAGCAGGTGCTGCACAACCTGGTCAGCAATGCGCTGAAGTACTCGCCAGGGGGAAGCCGCGTGGACGTGGCCGTGCTCCGCGTGGGGGAAGAGGTGCTCCTGTCGGTGAGGGACGAGGGCATCGGCATCTCCGAGGACGAGAAGCGCCTGCTCTTCGCTCCGTTCCAGCGCGCGGGGAACGCGAAGCAGCGGGCGCCCGGGGTGGGGCTCGGGCTGTCCGTGGCCCGCCGCATCGTCGAGGCGCATGGGGGGTACATCGAGGTGGACAGCCAGCCCGGCACCGGCTCCGTGTTCAGGGTGCGCCTGCCGCTCGCCTCCGCGGAGGTCCGGCTCCCCGAGGGGATTCCCGGTCCGTCCAGCCCGCAGCCTCCGGAGGGGACGCTGCACTGAGGCGGGGTGGCCCAGGAAGCGTTGCCTGACGCGCGTCGGCCCGTGGATGCAGGATGCGTCCTTGCATGCCCCGACGTACCTTCGGGTCCACACCATGGGAGTTTCCCGGAATATGAAGACCCTGCGCCGAGTCGCGTCGCTCGCCGCCCTGCTGGCCCTCGGGGGCCTGGGGGCGTGTGCCTCCCGTCAGCAGGCGCCGACCGCCTCCACCCCGCCCGCGCCCACCCAGGACGCGGCCTCTGTCGTCCAGTCCACGGAGGGTGGCTTCTCCGTCTCCATTCCAGGCCCCGTGAGTGAGGAGCGCCGCACGCAGACCACCGAGGTCGGCGAGGTGACACTCCACACCTTCATCGCCGTGCGCCCGGAGGCGGACACCGCCTACTACGTCTCCTACACGGACTTCCCCGCCGCCGCCGTGGCCCAGGCCGACCCGCGCGACGTGGTCGCCCGCGCCAGCCATGGCGCCCTGGAGGCCCTGGGCGCCACCGGCCTCTCCTCGCGCCCGCTGATGATGGACGGCTTCCCCGGCTGGGAGGTGGAGGGCGTCTCCGGCCCGCGCCACCTGCGCGGCCGCTTCTTCCTCGTCGGCCCACGCCTGTACCAGCAGCTCCTGCTGCACCCGGACGGCAAGCCGCCCCACGACGCGGACCGCTTCTTCGAGTCCTTCAAGCTGGACCCTCAAGTCACCGCGATGCTCACGGGCGCGCGCCGCTCCTGACGTCCCAGCGCGCCGCTACCGCGACGCCAGGTGCAGCGGCAGCCGCACGGTGAAGGTGGTTCCTTCCTCCCCGGCGGAGCGCACGGCGAGACCTCCGCCGTGCGCACGCACGATTTCGTGGGCGATATAGAGCCCCAGGCCCAGCCCCCGCCGTCCCGGCGTGTGCTCGCCGCGGCGGAAGGGCTCGAAGAGGTGCGCGCGCAGCTCCGGAGGAATCGCGGCGCCCTCGTTGTGGACCTCCAGCACCGCCAGGGAGCCCTCGGCCCGCGTCGTGACGGTGACCGGCGTGCCCTCCGGGCTGTGCTGGAGCGCGTTGCCCACCAGGTTGGACACCACCTGGGTGAGCCGGTTCCGGTCCCACCGCCCCGGAGGCATCGGCGCGAGCAGGCCGCGCAGCTCGCGCGCGGGCCAGGCCACCTCCAGCTCTTCGAGCACCTCCAGGCACAGCGCGTCCAGGTGCGTGGGCACCGGCTCCAGCGGGAAGCCGCCTCCCAGCCGCACGCGGGTGAAGTCCAGCAGATCGGCAATCATGCGCTCCATGCCGGCGGCGCTCCGGGCGATGCGGGCCACCACGCGGCCCTGGCGCTCGTCCAGCGTGCCCGCGTGCAGCAGCGCGTTGGCCCCGAGGAGGATGGCGCTCAGCGGGTTGCGCAAATCGTGGCTCACCACGCCGAGGAAGTGCTCCCGGAAGCGCGAGGTGCGCTCGCGCTCCTCCTCCGCGCGGATGCGCTCGGTGACGTCCAGCACGGTGCTGACGTAGCCCGCGACGTAGCCGTCCGGCTGCACGTGCGGCACATAGGTGGCGTTGATGCAGCGCGTGCCGCCGCTGTAGGGCACGGGCCGCTCGAAGTGGACGCGCTGGCCCGCGAGCGCGACGTGCACGGCGGGGCGCAGCAGCTCGTAGGCCGCGTCTCCCACCACCTCGCGCACGGTGCGGCCGAGCATCGCCTCGCGGGGGAGGTTGAACCACGCCGCATAGGCCGTGTTGGCGTAGAGGTAGCGCTCCGCCGCGTCCACGTACGCCAGCATCACCGGCGCCGCGTCCGCGACCACGCGCAGCCGCTGCGCGAAGGTCTCCAGGTCCTCGGCGGGCGGTGGCGGAAGTGGGGGGCGCAACACATTCCGGCCGTAACATGGCCGCAAGTCCAATGCTCACGGCCGGGTCCGGAAGTCCAAATCCAGACGCTCCGGGCGTAGGGCAGAGGTCAGTCCGGTGTAGGCTGTCTTCCGGCGGGCAACGCGCAGGCGCGCCACGGCGAGACGACGACGCTCAGGCGGCCCGTAGCAGGGGCAGGCCCGCTCGAAGACGGGCGACGATGCGCCGCTCCGAGAGGCTCCCTTCGTCGTCGAACAGCGAAGCATCGAGGACGCGGCGGCGCTCCTCGTCGTTCATGCCCTTCAGCGCCGCCACCCGCACCTCCACCCCTCCGTGGGCGGAGACGACGTTGCTCAGCGAGAGGGCGGCCTCTCCCGACAGGCGTCCCAGCGTCTCGAAGAAGTGCCCCTTCTCCAGCAGGCACCGCGCGGTGAGGTTCCCCTTCACCACGCACACCTCGTTGGAGAACGAGTTGCCGTACAGGTCTCCGACCACCATGTCACCCAGCACGACGAGCTTCCCCATCGTGAGCACGGCCCCGGCGCGCAGCGAGCCGGTGACGATGAGGCTCGTGTGCGGAGGGTTGACCAGCAGCCCGTCCACCTGGAGGTCTCCGAGGATGAGGCGGGACTCGAACTCGGGCTGCTCGAAGTCGGGCAGGTGCACCGGCCCCGGGACGACGGGCACTCCCTCCGGGACGGGACCGAAGTAGTCCCCGAACTGGGAGGGAATGCTGGCATTGAGGCTCGCGGCTTCATCGGCGGACAACGGGCGCGGGGTGGGGAGGCTCATGGGCGCCGCTCTATAACACCTGCTATTGAGTGACGTAGAGGTACGCGAGACACATCTCGTCTTCCGTGCCCTCGCCCCAGCGCACTGTGCGCTGCGTGAGGTTGTCCCAGACGCAGGTGAGCTGCAGCCGGGAGCGGCCCGACTTGAACTTCACGGGCTCCTCGTAGAAGTACATCTGCTGCCAGTGGAAGTCCCAGGCGGGAATGTCGATGAGCGTGTCCGCCTCCCGCTGCAGGACGATGCGCCGCCCCAGCGTGTGCATGTGCGGAATGACGCCCCACAGCGTGCCCGCATTCACAATCTGCTGGAAGGTGTACCGGTAGCCCTGCCCACCCGGTGGAATCGAGAAGCCGTCACCCGCCACGAGCAGCAGCGCGGCGGGGTTCGGCACCGGCTCGCGCGCGAACTGCAGGTCCACCGAGGTGCGGTCTGCCACGCGGGGGCCGTTGTTCAGGTTGTAGTGCACCTGCATCACCACCACACTCCCCGGCTGCACGCGCACGCCCGTGCCCTCCGGGTAGCGGGTGGGCGGAGTGCCTGGCGCCCACGCGCCCAGCACCGTCTGGTTCTCCACGCCGGAGTCTCCGAAGCACGTCCACCCCGGCCCGGGCTCGCTGGCGTCGGCCTGGCGCGCGTCCGCCTCGGGCACGTTGAAGAGCAGCACGTGGTGCACCTGGTGCGTCGTCCCCGGCAGCACCTCGAAGCCGATGACGTCTCGCGCAGTGGTGAAGCCCGGCTCCAGCAGGAAGCAGTGGTAGTCGTCCTGCTGGCTGCCATTGGGGGTGTACGCGTTGGCGGGCTCCAGGCGCGTGTCCACCCAGGACAGTCCTTGCGGCGCGGGCGCGGGCGGCGGCGCGGTGGCCGGGTCTCCCTCCGGCGCTCCCTGCGCGGACCACGCGGCCAGGAGGTCCACCTCTCCCCGCGTCAGCCGGCGCGAGTCCTGGAAGCGGTGCTCGCCCGGCGCGGGCATCCACGGCGGCATGCGCAACTGCGTCACCGCGCGGGCCACCTCCCCGTGCCGGACGGACGCCTGCGAGTACGCGCCCAGCGCGAAGGGCGCCATGCCGTCCTCGGCGTGGCAGCCCTGGCAGCGGCGCTGGACGATGGGCGCCACGTCGCGATGCCACGTCACCGGGCCTCCACTGTAGCTGGGGCCTCCCTCCTCGGGCTCGGGGGCACGCCCCTCGGGAAGCGGGAAGGCGTCGGAGTCCTCGCTGTCATCCTCCTTGTTACAGCCCACGGCTCCCAGTGCCACGGCGCCCGCAAGCAGCCCCATCCACAGTCGATTCATCCTTGAATCCTCCTCGTCCGGCGTCCGGCCCCGCGTGTCACGTCACCCTGACAGCGACGCGCTCCGCGCACATCCGTCCCCGGGTGGAGGCGGTTGCCCGCCTGGGGACGGAGGCCCCGCACCTCCTCTCGTGACTGGGGCTCCGCGGGTCGGCTCCCGAGAGGACTCAGTCTGGAGGCGGAGGGGGCGCTCCGCCTCCAGACGGTGGAGCCACGGGGGCGGGCGTGCCAACCTCCGCTGCATCCATGCGTCCCTTGCGTCCCTGGCAGCGGTTGCAGTGGCGGCTCACGCTCGCCTGCGTGGGCGCCACGCTGGGCCTCGCGTTGCTGCTCGTCGGGGTGCTGCTGGCTTTGGCCGGCAACTACCTGCTCCGCTCGCAGGGCATGGCGGTGGACGTGGCGGCGGAGGTGCTCGGCAAGGGGATGGTGCTGGCTCCGGCGCTGGCGGCGACGCCCCCGGACGTGGGCGCGATGGAGCGCATCCTCTTCCGCGAGCTGGCCCAGGAGGATTCGTCTTCGGTTGCGCAGGAGAACGCGGTGGAGGTGGAGATTCGCCTCGGCGGCCCCAGCGCGGGCACCGTGGGCGTGCTCGATGCGAAGGGCACGCCCTTGCTGGCGGTGGACTTCTCCCGCGCGGGCGTGTCGCGCGCGGAGGCCTTCCGTCCGTCGGCGGAGGAGGCGGTGCTCATCGGCCGGGCGCTGTCCGGCGTCACGGCGCCGGAGTCCCTGGGGCTGCGCGGTGAGAATGGGGGCCTGGTGGCGGCGGTGCCGGTGCGGGGAGCGGGCGGCCAGGTGCTGGGCGCGGTGGTGGCGCGGATGACGCCGCCGATGCGGCCGAGGGACTTCGTGGGCTCGGTGCTCGGGTTCGTCCTCGCGCTGGGCGTGCCGCTGGTGCTGCTGGGCACGGCCGTGGGGCTGGTGGTGGGTGCGCTCAGCGCGCGCCGGCTGCTGGCGGGGCTGCGGCCCCTGACGTCCGCCGCGGATGCGTGGGCGCGGGGGGAGCTGGACGTGGTGGCGTCCGTGCCGCCCGGGGACGAGCTGGCCGTGCTGGCCGACAGGCTCAACCAGATGGCCGGGCAGCTGCGCGCCGTGGTGGGGCTGCGGCAGGAGCTGGCCGCCCGAGAGGAGCGGGACAGGCTGGCGAGGGACCTGCACGACACGGTGAAGCAGCACCTGTTCGCGGCGGCGATGCAGCTGGGCGCGGCGAAGGCGCATCTGCCGCGCCAGCCCGAGCGCGCCGAGGCCTGCCTCACCGAGGCCAGTGAGCTGGTGGGCACCTCGCAGCGCGAGCTGGTGTCCCTGCTGCAGGAGCTGCGGCCCCGCTCGCTGGAGGGCCCGTGGCCCGAGTCGCTCCGTCAGCAGGTGGAGGCGTGGTCCGCGCGCACGGGGATTTCCGCCGACGTGCGGCTGGACGCGGGGGCGCTGCCGCCGCCTGTCGCGGAGGCGCTGCTGCGCATCCTTCAAGAGGCGCTGGCGAACGTGGGGCGGCACAGCGGCGCGAGCCGGGTGCGCGTGTGGCTGGGGAGCACCGGGCCGTCACGCCAGGCGCTCGTGGTGGAGGATGACGGGCGCGGGCTGCCGGCCGAGCGCCGTGGCGGCATGGGCCTGGACATCATGCGCGAGCGCGCGGAGGCCCTGCCGGGCGGGCACTTCCGGCTGGGGCCGGGTGAGGCCCTGCCGGGGCTGCGCCTCGAGGCGGCCTTCACCGCGCACACCGGACCTCAGAGGGGGGCGTGAGCCGTATGACCCAGGCATGACTGTTAATTCATGAATTTCCGGATATAAACCCAGACGCGCAATGAAGCGCTGGCGCTCAACGCTTCCTCCGGGAAGCCGAACCGGGAGCACGTCATGGTTGAGATGAGAATGCAGTGGAAGGCCGGACTGGCCGCGCTGCTCGCGGTGGTGGCCCTTGCCGTTCCTGTCCCGGTCATGGCGAAGCCCTCGGACGGCTCCATCGCCGCGGCTCGTCAGCAGCCCCTGGGCACCACCGTGACGGTGGTGGGGGTGGCGACGTCATTCACGGGAGGCTTCTTCCCCAATGACAACGGCTTCGCCATCCAGGACAAGAAGGTCGGCATCTACATCCTCGACTCGCTCGCGGCGAACATCGAGGTCGGCCAGGTGGTCCGTGTGACGGGCACGCTGACCAACTCCTTCGGGCAGGTGCTCAGCGTGGTACCGACGTCCATCGAGGTGCTGGGAGAGGCGCACGAGCCCCGACCCCACCCCGTGAAGACAGGCGACGTGAGCGAGGAGACCGAGGGCCGCCTCGTCCGCATCAAGGGCACCATCGTCAGCGACATCGAGGATGACTTCCCCTACGGGTTCAAGTTCGAGGTGGATGACGGCACCGGCCCCACCGTCGTGTTCATCAATACCGGCACGGGCATCGACGTGAGCGGGCTGGAGCAGGGCCAGCGTGTCGTCATCCAGGGCTTCAGCGGCCAGTTCCTGGACCACTACGAGGTGGACCCCGTGTTCCCTGAGGACATCCGCGTCCTCCCCTGACCGGGAGGGCTTCGCGAGACGACATGCCGCCACTCACCGTCCTCATCACCGATGACCACACGCTGGTCCGCCAGGGCATCCGCGCGCTGCTGGCGGCGCAGTCCGACATCGAAGTGGTGGGCGACGCGGCCACGGGCGAGGCCGCCGTGGAGCTGGCGCGCGAGCACGCTCCGGACGTGGCGCTCGTGGACGTGCTGATGCCGGGCATGGGAGGCATCGAGACCACGCGGCGGCTGAAGGAGGCCAGCCCCCGCACCCAGGTGTTGATGCTCACGTCCTCGCACGACGCGGAGCACATCGTCCCCGCGCTGCGTGCCGGTGCGCTCTCCTACCTCCTCAAGGACGCGAGCGCCGAGGAGCTGGTGCAGGCCGTGCGCCGCGCGGCGGCGGGTGAGGCCACCCTGCACCCGCGCGTCGCCGGCCAGGTGGTGCGCCTGCTGCGCGAGCCCTCACGGGAGCGGCCTCCCGCGCACTCGGAGCTGAGTGAGCGTGAGCGCGAGGTGCTGCTGCTCATCGCCGACGGCGCCTCCAACGCGGACATCGCCACGCGGCTGGGCGTGTCCGAGAAGACGGTGAAGTCCCACGTGAGCAACATCCTGGGCAAGCTGCACCTGGATGACCGCACCCAGGCCGCCGTCTTCGCCTGGCGCGAGGGCCTGAAGCAGCGCTGAGCCTCTCGCGCACCGGCCAGGCACGCGCAGGTGGCGCAGCGGCCGTCCAGGCTCCGGCTCAGCTCACCGCCGACGGCCCGTGTGACGAGTCGTTGGCCCCGGTGATGTTTCATGAGGTATGGAATCACCCCCATGAATCTCTCGGCGGTGGACCTGAACCTCTTCCTCGTCCTCCACGCGGTGCTGGAGACGGGCAGCGCCACGGGGGCGGCGCGACAGCTCCACGTCACGCAGTCGGCCGTGAGCAATGCGCTGGCGCGGCTGCGGGACGTGCTGGGGGACCCGCTCCTGGTGCGCAGCGGGCGCGGGCTCGTGCCCACGCCCCGGTGCGAGGCGCTGCGGCCCCTCATCGCCTCCGCGGTGAGTCAGCTCCAGATGGCGGTGGACGACAACCGCTTCGAACCCTCCGAGAGCACGCGTCAGTTCACCCTCTCCTGCGGTGACAACCAGGACCTGTGCGACTTGCCGCTCATCGTCGAGGCCTTCTCCCGGCGCATGCCCAGGGCGCGGCTGCGCGTGGTGAGCATCGACTACGTCGTCGCGACGGACGGCGTGGCCACGGGGGACGTGGACGTCGCACTGGGCCCGGTGCAGGTCGCCTCACGCGAGGGCTTCTTCGCCGAGCCCCTCTACCTGGATGAGGTGGCGTTCGTCGCCCGGAAGGACCACCCGCGCCTGCGCGGGACGACGCTGACGAAGGAGGCCTTCTGCGCCGTCCAGCACGTGGACATGAACATCGCCGGGGGACGCCCGGGCGTGGGCCACCGCCTCTTCGCGGAGCTCATGAAGGAGCGCGGCCTCACCCGGCACGTGGCGCTCTCCGTGTCCCACTTCATCGCCGCGGGCATCGCCGCCAGCCGGACGGACTACGTGGCGGGAATGCCCGGACGCACGGCGGACGCACTCTGCGCCATGCTGCCGCTGAAGCGGCTGGAGCTGACTCCCAAGGTGCCGCCGATGGTCATGGCGCTCATCTGGCACACCCGCACGCACGAGGACCCGGGCGCCCGCTGCTTCCGGGAGCTGGTCATCGACACGCTCAGGGATGGCAGTGTGCAGCGACCGCCGCCAGCAGCTCGTCCATCTCGAAGGGCTTCTTGATGATGGTCTTCACGCCCGGGAACATGCCCCGCCCGCTCGCGGTGACGAGGATGACGGGCAGCTCGGCCAGGGCCGGAACCTTCTGGAGGTGCCCGACGAGCTCCTCTCCGTCCATCACCGGCATCATCAAATCCAGGAGGATGATACAGGGGCGCAGCGGCGGCTCGCTGCTCAACAGCGCCAGCGCCTCCCGGCCGTTGTCGGCCTGCACCACCCCGTAGCCCTCGAAGGAGAGGATGTCCTGGACGGCTTCCCGGATGTCGGGGTCGTCGTCCACCACCAGGACGGGGTTCGATGCGGGGCTCACGCGGGCATTCTCGTGAGAATGCCGGGAATGGGAAGAGGGAACGCCCGAGAATGTCTCAGGGCACGCGGTGCTCCCGGAAGGTGACACGCAGCGTGTATCCCCCGGGGGCGGACTCCACCCGGACGAAGTCGCGAGGCTGGGGTGTCTCCAGGCGCAGCATGCCGCCTTCGCTGTCGCGCTCCCAGGCCACCACCGCCAGGTCGTCCATGGCGAACAGGCCCACCCCCCTGGCGGGTGGAGCGCTACGGAGTGACAGCTGCAAAGCCCATGGCGCGTTGTAGAGGTCCGGCCGCGCGGGGGCCGTGGGGAACGTCAGGTCCGTGTCCACCTGCGTCCAGTCGAACGTCCCGCCCGGATGCCGCAACACCTCCTGCTCGCCGAGTACTTTGTAGAACTGGATGGGTTGGTACTGGACGGTGACGTGGAACGCGCCGGCGCCGGTGCCCCTCAGCCAGCCCACCACCGTCAGCGACTGGCGGGGCCGGCCCTCCGCGAAGCCCGGCAGGCGGAGCCGGTTGCGCAGGTCCACCACCGCCGGCTTGCGCTCACTGGCGGCGCGCGTCTGGCAGAGCGCCGCGGCCCCCCGGTGCGGTGAGTCCTGGCACACGAAGCCCGCTCCGCCCTCCAACTCCCAGCGCACGGCCTCGTTGGCGTCGCCGTCCACGTCGTGGTCCTCGAAGTCGCCGTGCAACAGCACGTCCCGCCCGGCGCGCAGCCGGCGGACATCCACGCGCTGGCCACCCGAGTCCACCACTTCCACCACCGCCAGGGACTCGCCCTCGCGACGGAAGGGGCGCAGGTCCACCGTCGCCCTGCCGCTCGCGTCCACCGTCACCGGCACGTCCACCTTGCGCTCGGCCACGGCTGCCTCGGTGCCCTCGGGCAGCAGCTCTCCGGAGGCCAGGTGCGGCACCAGCGTCACGTCACCCTCGCGTGACAGCTCGGAGAGGTTGCGCAGCGTGAGCTCCGCCAGCTCTCCCGTGACGGGGCGGGGACGGTAGTCCTCGAGGTAGACGGGCAGGGCGCGCGCACGGGACACGGTGGCGCCGCGCAGCTCCACCTCCGTCAGCAGGCCCACCATGGTCTCCAGGCGGTCCTGGTCGAAGGCGAGGTTGCCCAGGGACTGGGCCACCAGCACGCCCCGGTAGCGCAGGAAGCCCTGCGGCGTGTGCGGGTGGTGCGCGATGACGAGCGCCGCGCCCTGGTCCACCGCGTTGCGGAGTTGATGCTTCGTGAAGCCGGCGGGCCGCTCGCTGTACTCGGTGCCCGTGTGCAGCTGGGCGATGGGCACCCGTCCCGCGGCACGCTCGCCGCCAAGCGTCGCCGCCACGCGCGCGCTGTCCCGCAGGTCCGCCGCGCCGCCCTGGGTGGCCGTGGCCACGTAGGTGTGCTCGTGGTCGCTGCCGCTGATGGAGCACATGGACACGAAGCTGTAGGGCGCTCCCGCCAGGCTGGTGCGCCACGGACGGAAGGCCTCGTCCGGCGTGCGCCCCGCGCCGCTGTGCGAGAAGCCCGCCGCCGTGACGTGGCGGAGCGTGTCCTCCAGGCCCGAGGCGAGGTAGTCGTAGACGTGGTTGTTGCCCAGGCTCACGTAGTCCACGCCCAGCCACTTCAGCGCGGGCAGCGAGCCGGGCAGGGTGAAGAAGGCGAAGTCCTTCGAGCCGTGGGGCGTCTTCGGCGCGTCCGTCACCGGCGTCTCCAGATTCACGACGCGGAACTCCGCCACCTGGAAGAAGGGCCGGATGTGCGTGAAGACCTCCTTCGTGCCGGGCAGCGGGTCCGACGCGCGGATGAGGGCGTCCGGGTGGTCCTCGGGGACGCGGTCCCTGGGCGTCTGCTCCGACGGGTCCAGGAAGCGGCGGCCGAGGGAGACGTCTCCGCCGAAGAGCATCCGCACGCCGCCATCCTTCGGCGTCAGCCGCAGCGGAGGCAGGCTCACCTTCGTCTCGGGCAGCCCGCGCCGCAGCTCCACCGCGACGATGGAGGGACGGAAGCCCTCCGCCTCCACCTGGAGGAGCGCGTTGTGCCGGGCGAGCACGCGGAAGCGGAAGCGTCCGTCCGTGCCGGTGCGCTCGGTGGCTTCACCCAGGCGCACCGTCGCGCTGGCCACGGGGGCTCCCGTGGTGGAGAGCACTGCGCCTTCCAGTGCTATCGCGGTGCAGGCGTAGGCCTTGCGTGCCTCGCGCTCGGCCTGGGGCACGGAGGCGGAGTCTCCGGTCGGCTCGGGAGCGCAGGTGGTCAGGGCCGGCGTGTCCTCGGGCGGGACTTCTTCAGGCGTCGGGTCAGGCGTCGGCTCGGGCGTGGGATTCGGGAAGGGGCTGGGCGCCGGGGCCGGCGGCGAGCCCGCGTCGGGCTCCTCCACGGAGGGGGCCGTTGTCCCCGGAGCCTGAGGTGCACCGGGCTCACTCGAGCAGGCCACCAGACACAGCGCGAGCCCTCCGGCGGACAGCCACCGATGCCACATCTCCGTCCCCTCCCTTGCACGCCTGACCCTCCCCAGGGTGTGGGCCGCGGCAGGCAGGTGCCAGGAACGTTCAGTCTTCGGGGGCTGGTTGCCTGCTCTGCGGTCGGACCGACATCGTGCGTTGGTTAGAGTGGAGGCATGACCGCTCGCCTCCTCCTGCTCCTCGTCGCGCTGCTACCCGCCGTCGCTTCGGCCCAGGCGCCGAAGCTTCACAACTACGACATCATCATCGTCGGCGGTGGGAAGACCGAGGCGGAAGCGCAGGCCGTGTTGGACCGGCTGAAGGCGAAGGTGCTCTGGGTGCGCCTGACGACGGGAAGCTGGGACTACCCCGGCGTGAAGAAGTCCGACGACTACCCCGGCCTCAACAAGGGGCTGTACATCGCCGTCCTCGGGCTGTGCAGCCGCGGCAAGGAGTCCGGGAGCAGGCACCTCCTGAAGGCGGTGAAGGCGCTGGAGCCGGGCGCGTACTCCAAGCACATCCGGGGCCAGTATGGAAACCCGTGCCCGCCGGTTGGCGCCTTCACCCCGCCGGATGCCGAGGAGAAGAAGCACCTGGACCGCATCGCGAAGGAGCCCCGCTCGGCGGATGCGTTCTACGCCTATGGCCTGTACCTCAAGGAGGGGGGACGCCTGGAGGAGGCGCGCATCGTCACCGACGAGGCGGTGGAGATTGATCCGAACCATGCCGAGGCGAAGGTGCTGGCCCAGACGCTCATGGTGCTGCTGACGGACTGAGCTGCGGCGGGGTGCCAGGAAGTCCTTCTGTTGCGCTCATCTAACGGTGAGCGACCGTTAGTCGCTTGCGTATGTTCATGCTGTTAGGCCCCCGAGAATTCTTTCCATATCCACTGTAGATCGGTGGGGCTTAGGGGGGATTTCTTGGGGAGGCTATTCCTCCAGTCGCCCTCGCTAAGGTCTCCTACCCAGCTACGTAAGTCATCGAATGATTGAGGGGCTCGCCCAGTGCGAGTTTTCCACAAACGCCCTAGTCCTTCAGCCACCACACGCGGAACCCCGACCATTCGGAACCAGACTGCCTCTTTGTGGCTAACCCCGAAGTAGAGCATAGAGGGGACATGTTCCGCTTCTTCCCGGCCAGCGTCTGTCGTCCCAGCAAGACAAATAGACTCTAGTGCCCCAATGCCCCACGATGCTCGGCCTAGGAGCTTTGAGAAGAGATATTTTGAGAATTCGGAGAGTTCCTTGTCTGGATCTTTGACGATTCCCGGTGTTTCTCTGACATGGCGCCGCGCAATAGCGTCTAGTGGCTCCCCCCGAACCCAGTCGCGTAGAATAGATGCTACACGCCTTGCATCAAAAGGCCCGACGTCGTCGCTACCAAGCTGGATTTCGGGCAGGGAAGCAATGGCAGAAATGCGCGATGTGAGTGGCGCTAGGTCCTCACCGAAAAGCCGGGTGGGCATCCATTCAGAGGCCTTCTGAAACTCAGGAGTCCCGCGCTTTCGTTGCAATAGGTTGAGAACGCTTGGAGTGGCGAAGCCAGTCTGATCAGCTAGGACCAGAGTGCCTCTGGGCAATCCTCGAACCTGTTCTAGATAAGCGCGGCAGAGCGCAATAAGACGCTGTACTGCCGGTTCACTCTGGGCACGAACTTGGTGGTAGACGAGGCTTGAACGCAGGATGTCCTCTACCTCGTCAACATGTGCGGCAAAATCGTCACTGCCTGAGACACGTAGCGCATGCGCCAAGAACTGGAGTAGCGGAGAGAGTTCCGGCACATTGAAAAGTGTGTTGATGTCAAACTTTGTGCCTATCTCATCGATGCGCTTGATGAGGATGGCGAGTTGGCTGGAGATGGCAGAGGCTTCGCCTTTTAGAAAATCAGAGAACTTTGTTACAGCCGCCGTCGTTGGGGCTGGGAACGCTACAAGCCCCACTGGATCTACCAATGTTCGTCCTGCGCGCCCCGCGATATTCCAAAACTCAGAGTAAGTAAGGTCATCATTTCCCTTCTGTAGAGTCTCAATGATGACCGTTGAAATAGGGAAATTGACACCTTGAGCCAAGGTCGTAGTCCCACATACGACCTTGATATGACCTCGACGAATAAGTCCTTCAAGGAGGGAACGAGCTTCTAGCGAGAGGCCGGCATGGTGGTAGACGACCCCATGACGGATGCACTCGGAGAGTGCCGATTTCCTGCCGATTTCTGCCTCAAGATAATGGGAAACAGACTCGCATTCGGGGGTTAAGGGGACCTCTGGAAGTACCTTTGCGAGTTCTCGCGCTCGGGTGACCGCAGTGCCTGGGCCTCGGCAGAGAACAAGTGTTGAACCCTTGGTGCTCAATGCCTCTACGGCTTCGCGGACCAATGAGCGGATCGATGCTTGACCTGACGTGCCATTTTTTCTGGCAAGGGTAATCTTCAGTCCAGCGCGAACGTCAACGTTATCTGCCGCCGATAGGGTTTCCAGTATGAGTTTCTGAGTCCCCTTTTTCTTCTCTGCGCGGAGCGCGCCTACTACGCGGCGGGACGGTCGCCAGTTAACTCTAATGGGAGGAATGGTGCGCTCATCGCCCAGCCACGTGAGCAGGTCCTGGGACTCCGGAATGAATGGGGAGAGAAGAAGGAAACGTACGCCAGGCTTGTCTCGCTTGATTGTTCCAAGGAGAAGCTCAAGTCGTGGCCCTCGATGTCGCTCCGCAATGCTGTGTGCCTCATCTGCTATCACTAGTGCTAGGTTCTTAGTGATAACGTGATCCTTCCGGACTAGGAGGTCGAGCTTCTCAGGGGTCGTGACAAGAATGTCAGTACCACTTTGGAGAAGACGATCCTCGGTAGGATCCAGTTCGAAGGCTGGAACTGCCTGTTCAACTCGCAGCTTTAGGTCGCGGAAGTCTGCTCGGAGTTCGAGAGTAACCTGGTTGACTAGTGCACGAGTGGGAACGATATATGCAATGGTTCCATGGCTCAGTGCTCGCGTCTGGACAATGGCAAACTTTGCAAGCAGCGTCTTGCCAGCGCTTGTAGGCATTTCAACAGCGATAGCGCGAGGGTAGGGATCAAGAAGGCGATCCCGAAGGGCGGTTTGCTGCGCTGGCCAGAGTTCGATTACAGGCCGCTCCGCTCCGCGGCGAGCTAAGTGACTTGCAAGCTCCTTCGCAGGCTCACCTAAGCCCTCCACCTGTGCCCAAATGCAGTTTTGGACAAGTTCTCTGCAGCCTAAGTGGAGGAGACGCGCGAGGTGCGCAGAAGGTTGGTCTCCCACTGATTCGAACGCTGTCGTTGCTTGATCTTGATGCCGTTCAAGGCGAGTCAGAGTTCGGCTTGCCGCATCCTTGCCAGTGCTAAGGTAGTCGCCACATAGGGTGACAAGTTGGGCGAGATGGTAGAGACCCACCAGTGAGAGGGCGGCCTGTACAGAGGTGCTATTGTCGTCAGATTGTTTGAGCCAAGTGTCCTCGAACTGCGCTTGTAGTTGGCGTAGCTCAGCTATGGATTGGAGGGCGTCGTCAATATCTTTCCATCCACCTTGTTTCCGAACAAGGAAAACAAAGGCACGAAAAACATTTGATGCAACGTGATTTTTCCAGTCGCGAGGGCCTGGTATGTCCGAAAACGTGAACCGGCAGAGATCCAGACGCGCCTCTGCAGAACGGCCGCAAGCAATGCTCGCAACTCCAAGGTGAAGAGCTAGGGCGAGTTCGGGCGAAATCAATGCCTCTGGCATCTCGATGGCCATCAAACTCTTCCCTTGGGTTGAGACTATTCGAGAGGACCCTTTGATATCCTCTTCGCTTGGTAGGCCTATTAGCCCGCGCCAACAGGCAGAAGCCATGCCGAAGGCTGCCTGAGCGGACGCACGATCAGAGACGGATTTTCGTGCGGTCCATTTGCGGTAAGCGCCAAGGCCTTGAATCTCATATAGAAAACCTAGCCGTGGCAGTCGCTCAGGCTGAACTGGGATGGTGGCCGAAGTGGGCTCGGATGCCAACGTCGCCGCTATCGTGGCTTCGACTACTTGCTGTATGTCATCGGCAGCTCCCGTCTCTCTCAGGATTGCTGTGAGATCGACGTGGTTCATGCTGCCTCCACCGAGATGCAGTGCTTGTACCAAGCGTCAACCGTTGGATCGATTTCATCTGGAGTACATACAATCCAGAAGCGGACTTGAGAGGGTTGGAAAGCCCCTGGCTTTTTTAGGAACTTTCCGAAGTCGGTTTTCTTATGGCAGTGTTTTGGTCGGACCAGCACGCAGTATGAGATGATTTGCAGACGGTCCCATTGCTCTTTATCTAAGAGGAGTGCAGCTGCGAAGAGGTAGTTTCGGATATCTTCATCGCGGACGTGTCTCGCTAGGTCGAACAGTTTATTGCGTGTCACTTTGAGTTCGGTGCGATGGAAGAGTTGTTGTTTGTGTAGCGAGTCGTTTGACTTTTCGACCACCTGCGGGGGGGAGACATTCTCTCCAGATACTTTGGTTTCACCAAGCACTAGTGTGAGAACCGGTCCCAGCTCTACTCCCACAAGATCAATGCCCCTACCCGGTAGACTCACGAGTTCACGGTCGCGGATGCTGCGATACCCGAAACGAGTGGCATACTCTTGCTCTAGGAGCATGTATGCGATGGTTTCGCCGAAATCGCTGCGAGTGACATCAAACGTGTCGCCCGTGCGCTTAGGAATGCAGGCCGTTGATAGTCTCGCCTTTAGGCCCGCGACATCGAGGATCTGGATGCCGTCCAGTTGCACCTCTGACAACGGCAGCGCTGTCTCTGTGCGCAGACGACAGTATTCCTTGGCAACAGCCTGCAGGAACGACTCTGGATCCTGCGGGGTCACGACTCGGAAATGATGGCTCCCGTTGTCGTAGTTGGCCACCTGTGTCAACACGATGCTCATAGTGGGGCGTGCTCACCGAGAGGTAGGCTGTTGGATGGAACGTTCTGGCCTCGACTAAGGCGCACTTTAGCACACTGCGAGGCCTGCTATTGAGTTTAGCCATGTTCTCTGCTTAGAGCGGCCTCCAATCGTTGCGGCCACGTCCATCCTGAGGTGTCAGGGCCGACCGCGATACTCGTCCTCCAGACAGTCCCGGAGGTGGCAGCCCATGTCGAGCCCGATGACCGGTGTTCACGCCGCGCAGGTCCTCACCCCGCCGCACCGCCCCGAGCTGGCACCCCAGGCTCCGGTGGATACGCAGGGTGCGTCGAGGTTCGACGGCGTCCTCGCGGACAAGGCCCGCGCCGCCAGCGAGGTCCAGGCCACGCCCGCTGCTCAAGCCGTGCACACGGTGGAGGCGGTCGCCCCGACGGAGCGGCCCGTGCTCAACGCCGTCTCCCACGTCGTGCGCGCGCTGGAGCAGGGGCAGCGTGATTTGGACCGCATCATCCAGGAGGCCAGCTCCGGCAAGCCGTTCTCCAACGCCGAGCTGCTGTCCCTCCAGGCCTCCATGTACCGCTACACGCAGGAGCTGGACCTGGTGAGTCGCGTCGTGGAGAAGGCCACCACGGGCCTGAAGGACGTGGTCAAGACGCAGGTGTAATCGGTGCCGCGCGAGGTCGCTGCGCGGCGCTGAGCCCGAGGCCCAGCAGCACGCCGGCCGTGTAGCAGACGAGGTCGCTCCACAGGAACCCCGCGCCCAGCACCAGCCGCCCGGGGAGCGTCCTTCGCACCGCGTTCAGCCAGGGCGCTTGATAGAGCTGGCTGCACTCCACCGCGAACGAGAAGGCCAGCGCCGCACCCGCGACGTGGAGCACCGGGCGCGCGGGCGCCACGAAGCGCAGCAGCAGGAACACCAGCAGCGCCCACAGCGTGTCCCCCGCGTAGGCCGCGAAGAACGGCGGCCACGGCAGCGCCTTCGAGCGCGAGGCCAGTCCCAGCGCCAGCACGAGCACCGCCAGCACCAGCGAGGTGAGGCGCACCCAGCGCGTCGAGGGGGGAGGGGCGGAAGGAACGTTCATTCCACCCAGGTCTACACGGTGGCCGGCGCGGTGGGGAGCGGCCCGTACGTCCTGGTTCCCGGGCCGCGGGGAGGCCGAGGCCGCGGGAGTCCGAGGCTCCGGTGGTTCTGACCTCTATCTGTCCACGCTTCACGCGTCCGGTGCCTCCGGGCTCCGGCGCGGGTTGGCGCGAATCCTCACTCGGGGTGCTAGGGTACCCACCGGTTTCGCGCCGGAGGTGCCGAATGGGGACCCCCTCCCTGCATCTGAACTCTCACGAGCAGGGGCTCGTGCTGGAGATGGTGGAGGCCCTGGGCAGCTCGCTCAAGCTGGGCGAGGTGCTCGACCAGGCGTATGGGCTGCTGGCGCGGCTGCTGCCCGCGGACTGCGCGGCCATGTGCGTGTCCCAGCCGGAGCTGCCCGGCGGCTACGACTGGGTGGTGACCCAGATGCCGGAGGCCTTCGTCACCCACTACGGCGAGCTGTCCGCCGTGGACTTCGTGCGCGAGGCCGTCGTCCACCAGCCCAATGTCGTGCTGCGCGACTCGGAGATGGTGGCGCCCAGGGCGCTGGAGCGCACCGCGCTGTACCAGCGCTGCCATGAGATTGGCTTCCCCATGGAGCACGTCATGTCCGTGCTGCTGGACCCGCGCGGCGACTGGCATGGCGGCCTCACGCTGTACCGCGAGCGGCAGCGGCCCTTCTCCGACAAGGACCGCGCCCTGCTCCAGCGGCTGACGCCGCTGCTCGTCAACACGGTGCGCAACTGCCGGCTGCTCGGCCACGAGTCGCGCCGGGCCACCCTGCTGGACACCCTCTTCCACCACCAGGGCGCCGAGTGCGTGGTGCTGGCGGCTCCCGGCCGAGAGGTGATGCGCACCGAGCACGTCACCCCGCTGCTGGAGCGGTGGTTCTCTCCGCTGGAGCGCGCACCGGGCGGACTGCCCCTGGCCCTGCTGGCACCCCTGACCCGGCCCTCCAGCGCCATGGGGCTGGAGGCGCCTCCGCCTCCGCCGGCCTGGCTGCGCGAGGGCCCGGTGATGGACCTGCGCGTCACCTACGTACCCCTGCCACCGGATGGCCAGGGCCGGCGTGAGTGGGCGCTGCTGCTGCGGGAGACTCCGCACGGCACACCGCTGCCCGACGCGTGGCGGGAGCGCCTCACGCCTCGCGAGATGGAGGTGGTGGCGGGCGTGCTGCGCGGTTGGGACAACCAGCTCATCGCGGACGACTTGAAGTGCTCGCTGGGCACGGTGAAGAAGCACCTCCAGCACGTCTTCGACAAGCTGGGTGTGTCCAGCCGCGCCGCGCTCCTGCACCACGCCGCGCGGAAGCGGTGAGCGTCGTCAGTGTTCCTCGAACATGGCCTGGATGACCCTCCAGGCTCGCTGCACGTCCCGTCCCGAGCGGTGGGCCAGGAAGTCGCAGACCTCCGCCACGGCGTCGGTGCGCTCGCGCTCGAAGCCCTGGAAGAGCGTCTTGAGCGACACGTCCAGGCCCACTGCCAGCTTGCCCAGGGTGTCCAGCGAGGGTGAGAACGAGCCGCGCTCGATTCGGCGGATGCCGTCAACGGAAAGGTCGCTGCGTTCGGCCAGGGTCTCCTGGGTCAGCTCGCGAGAGTTTCTCAGCTTGCGTATGTGGTCGCCGAACCGGCGATGCAGCCGCGTCCAGTTCGCTACCCTGTTCTTTGGTTTCTCCATAAGTCGCGGCGGATAATTTGGGGCCTGGGTGCCCCAAGTGAAGGGAGGATGTTCGGGGCTTGACCTTGCATGTTTGCAGGGCTCCTTCTCGTAGGTTTGGGTTGTTCGGGAGCGGGCGAAGCAAGGGCTACCCGGTTGCGAAAAGCACCGCGCCCGGGGTGAGGACGCCAGCGGGCAGGGGAGCACGGTCGCCGGCCGGGAACATGCGTGGGCGGGGGCTTTCGTCTACGCTCCCGGCCGCATGACGTCTTCGGAAGTCCGGTGGAGTGGACGGCGGGCCTGGCTCCCCGTTCTGGCCTGTGGCCTGCTGACCGCCTGTGAGATTGGGTCAGACCCACGGCGCCTCACGCCCACATCCATCCTCCCAGCGGTGCCCGCCACGCCTCGGGAGGCTCCCGTCGCCCCCCAGGCTCTGCCCGCCGTGCGGGAGCTTCCGCTCGCACCCGCGTCCGGCCGGGTGATGCCTGCCCGGCCGCCCCGCACCCAGGCGCTCCAGGAACTGGCGGAGCGGCTCGGTGCGCCCGGCGCGCGGGTGGATGACCCCTGCGTGGCCCCGGCCGGCAGCGGCTGCGCGCGCACGGCGCTGGCTCCCTTCTTCGACTCGCTGGACTCGCTGGCGGTGGGCAGGGCGTCCAGCCCCACCGTCATCGAGGCCTTCGGCAACTCGCTGATCGCCGGCGACCGCATCGTCGACGTCATCCGCGAGGACCTGGACACGGCCTTCGGGAGCGCGGGCCGGGGCCTGCTACTGGTGGACCGCATGGCGCCCTACGGGGGACGGGGCCGCGCCAGCCAGAGCGCCAGCGGGTGGCAGCCGCGCACGCTGGGAGAGCTGCGCGCGCCGCCGCTGTCCTTCGGCATCACCGGCGTGTACCACGTGGCCACCACCGCGAAGGCCCGTGGCCGCTTCCGCCTGGACGGGGAGTCCCGGGGCACGCTGTGGTGGCTGGACGTGCCGCAGGCGGGCGCGCTCACCGTGTCCAGCGGCGGCCAGGTGCTGGCGCGGACCGAGCCCGCGGGAGACGGCGCGCCGCGCGCCACCCGCTTCGAGCTCCCCAAGGACGCCACGTCGGTGGACGTCATCGCGGAGGGCAAGGGCGCGGTGGTGCAGGGCGTGGTGCTCCAGCATGCGCGGCCCGGCATCGTCCTGGACATGCTGGGGGTGCCCTCGGCGGACGCGGGGCTGTACGCGCGCGTGGACGACGCCGCGCTCCGGACGCAGCTCGCCGAGCGCGAGCCCCGGCTGATGCTCTTCTTCCTGGGCGGCAACGAGTCGAAGCGAATCGAGTGGAAGCGCATGGACCTGGAGAAGCTGCGGACGGACCTCCAGGCTCTGCTGCGCCGCGCGCGCGCGGCCGCCCCGGCCAGCGCCTGCATGGTGGTGGGGCCCATGGACGCCGTGAGCGGCAAGCCCGGCCAGAGCCCGACGCTGAAGCAGCGCCCCTTCCTGGAGGCCGTCGTCGCCGCCGAGCGCGAGGTCGCCACGGCGGAGGGCTGTGCCTTCTTCGATACCTTCACCGCCATGGGCGGCCGGGGCTCGCTGGCGCGCTTCTACAAGGCGGGCTTCATGCACGACGACCTCGTCCACCCGCGCGGGCAGGGGTTGGACCTGCTCGGCCACCTCGTCACGGACGCGCTGCTGCGCGCCTGGGTGGAGACGCCACCTCCGTCCGGCAGGGTGGCCTCCCTGAGCCCCGGGACGGATTCCCGGGCTCCCTCGCCCGCCCCCACCGCGGAGGCCGCGCCATGAGCGCCTCATCCTCGAAGTCCCTGGTCGCCGCCTTCCTGCTGCTGCTCGGGCCCGTCACGTCGCTGGCGGCGCCGCGCGGCGCTCCGGTGTGCGAGCCCGTCAACGCGGAGGCCGGTGCCGAAGCGCCTGGGACTCCGAGCCAGCTTTCGCGCGAGTTCCCTCCCGAGGTGCAGCGCGCGCTGGACGGCATCGTCCGCTCCGAGCTGTCCGTGGGGCCCGTCGCCGGCATGTCCGTGGGCATCACCCGGGGCGAGCAGCGCTGGGTGTGCGCCTACGGGCACAGGGACTTGACGCGCAAGCTGCCGGCGACGCCTCGCACCACCTACCGCATGGCGTCCGTCACCAAGTCCTTCACGGCGGTGGCGGTGCTCCAGTTGGCGGAGCAGGGGAAGCTGGACCTGGACGCGGACATCAGCACGCTGGTGCCGACCTTCCCGCGCAAGCAGTGGCCCGTCACCGTGCGGGACTTGCTGGGCCACCTGAGCGGCGTGCCCACGTATGACGGCGTGGCGTCCACCCACAACGTGAAGCCGGTGAGCACGACGGAGGCGCTGGCCGTCTTCGCGGACAAGTCCCTCACCTTCGAGCCGCGCAGCCGCTACCTGTACACGACGTGGGGCTACAACCTGCTGGGCGCCGCGGTGGAGGCGGCGTCCGGCCAGTCCTACCGTGACTACCTGCGCGAGCACGTCTTCAAGCCCGCGGGCATGGCGCACGCCGACCTGGACATCACCGCCACGCGCGACGAGCACCAGGCGGCGGGCTACCGCGTGCTGGGCGGGGTGCTGAAGCCGTCGCGCTTCCTGGACGTGTCCAGCCGCTTCGGCGGCGGCGGCACCCGCGCCACCGTGGGAGACATGCTCGGCTTCGGCCGCGCGGTGCTGGCGCACACGCTGGTGTCGCGCGAGACGATGGGCCGCATGCAGTCGTCCATGGCCACCAGCGACGGGCGCCTCACCGACTACGGCATGGGCTTCGCCACCTATCCGCTGCGCGGCCACTACCTGGTGGCGCACGCGGGCGGACAGAACGAGACGACGACGCTGCTGGTGATGTTCCCCGCCGAGGACACGGTGATTGCCCTGGCCACCAACGTGGAGGGCGAGGCGAAGCGGCTGCGGCGCCTGTCCATCCGGCTGATGGAGCAGGTGCTGGAGGACGGCGTCACCCGCCGCGACGCGCACCTGGCGGACGCGGTGGATTCGGTGGTGTACGAGGGCCTGGGCCGCATCGCCAGCTACGGGCTGGCGTACCACCAGTGGGCCACGCGCGGGCCGGGCTCGCTGCCCGCCGACGCGGACCTGCCGGGCGCCTTCGCTCGCGTCTCCGAATTGCTGGACCGCAAGGAGATTGCCCGCGACGCACGCGCGGCGCTGGAGCGCATCAAGGGAGCGCATGACCCGCGCCTGGGCTCCGTCTTCATCCGCGTGGGCGCGCACATGGCCCGCACGCTGGAGAAGACGCACGGCGCCGCGCGGCTGCGCACCTACCCCGCCGAGGGGCCGCTGTCCTTCTTCGCGGACTACCTGGCCGCGTGCGATGAGCAGGGCCTGCCCGACACGGAGCGCTTCGGCGGGCCGCTGCGCGAGGACCTGCTGCGCTTCGTCGCGAGCTGGAAGCGCGCGGAGGTGCCCGCGCTGCGCCGCCTGCGGCTGGATGAAATCAAGGACGCGGAGCGCCACTGGCCCGCGCTGCGCGAGGCGGCGGCCCGGGCTCCCGAGGTGCGGCCGGACTACTCGGACGAACTGCTGCGCATCGCCGAGGGCCATGCGCTGAAGAAGCAGACGCCAGCACGACTGCGCTGGCTGGAACGCGCGGTGGAGTTGCAGCCACGCAGCGTGGACTCGCAGGTGGCGCTGGCGCAGGCGCTGCTGGTGGCGAAGCGGGACGCGGAGGTGCTGCCGCACCTGCGCGAGGCGCTGGCCACGCCCCAGGGGGCCCTGACGCTGACACCCGCGGGGCTGATGAAGCGCGCGGGCGAGGCGGAGTCTCCGCAGGTGGGCCTGGGCCTGCTGCGCGCGGGCGTGGCATTGCACCCGGACTCGCCCGAGTTGTGGGAGGCGCTGGCGAAGCGCGAGGGCGCGCAGGGGCACAAGACGCAGGCGAAGGCCGCGCTCCGCCAGGCCCGCCGCGCGCGTGAGGCCCCGCCCGCGCCCACGTCTTCCGCGAGCCGTGGTGGTGGAGAGCGGAGCTCCAGCGGCCCGGTGCCGGATGACCACGGGCTCGTGAAGCCGCGCCAGCAGGCGCCCTGAAGCGCTCGCCCGGGCCGCGATGTCCGGAGGGTTTCCTGCGCTGGGCGTGCGGGCACCATTGCCCCTGAGTGCCACCGCCCGGGGGCTGGAGACACCCGGCGCCCGCGAGGGCGGCTCCGTGCGAGGATGCGCTCGCTCATGGCCCTTTCCTGTCCCCATTGTCCGGCCTTCGTCGTCCCCGGTGCTCATTCCTGCGGCATGTGTGGCGCCTCGCTGCTGACGGAGGCAGTCCCCGGCTCCGGAGAGGCCGTGTGCGCTGTCCACCCGGAGCTGCGGAGCCTGCACTCGTGCAGCCGCTGCGGCAGCTTCGCGTGCGCGCAGTGCCTGCGGCAGAGCGAGCGGGGCGAGCTGCTCTGCGCCACGTGCCACGCGCGCACTCCGGTGGGACTGGTGGCGTGGGACCGACGTGAGGAGCTGGGGACGCCGAGGGCGTTCTGGGACACGTGCATGGACATCATCCTCCGCCCGGAGGCCACCTTCGAGCGCATCCAGCCCTCGGGAACGGTGGGCAGCTCGCTCGGCTTCGCGGCGCTGTGCTCGTTCGTCGGCATCTTCACCACCGCGTTCATCTACATGGGCATCATGGCCGTGACGCCCGGGGCATCACCGGCCATGGAGGGCGACGGCGTGAATCCGGGGGCGGCCCGCGCCATTGGCGTCGGAGTCTTCGGCACGTGGATTGTCATGGCTCCCATCGTGGGGCTGTGCTCCACGCTGCTCGTCTCCGGCGTGGACCACCTCATCCTCCGCGTGGCGGGCAACACCGAGCACCCCTTCGCGGTGACGCTGCGGGGCAATGCCCTCTCGCAGGCGCCGTACCTGCTGGGGCTGATTCCCTTCTGCAGCATGTATGTGGTTCCGTTCTGGGCCATCGGACTGCGCGTCATCGCCTACCGGAACCTGCACGGCCTGAGCTGGGGTCTGGCGGCGCTCGGCGCGCTCGCGGGGCCCATGCTCTCCTGCTTCGTGTGCGGCGGTGGGTACCTTGCGCTCATCCTGGGCATGGCGACGCTCGCGGGGAAGAGCTGACGCGGGAGCGACGCGCAATGCCACGCCGTCAGACGACCGAGGCCGACTACCAGCGAAGGCTCCTGCGCGCCCAGCAGCTCCTTCAGGAGCGCCTGGACGAACCGCTGGAGCCCACCACCCTGGCCCGGGCGGCGCATTTCTCCCTGCACCACTTCCACCGCATCTTCCGCGCGCAGATGGGAGAGACGGTCATGGAGCACGTGCGCCGCCTGCGTCTGGAGCGGGCAGCGCGAAGGCTCCGCGCCACGGACGTGCGCCTGCTCGACCTCGCGCTCGAGGCCGGCTACGAGTCCCACGAGGCCTTCACGCGGGCCTTCATCTCCCGGTTCGGCGTGCCCCCGTCCGAGTTCCGCGAGCAGCCCTCATCGCGAGTCCTCGCCTGGAGCCAGGCGCAGTCCCGCGCGCCCGGAGTAGACGTCCAGGTGCGCGACTGCCCGGCGCTGCGCGTGGCCTTCATGCGCCACCGGGGCAGCTACGCGGGCGTCGGGCCCTTCTGGGAGCGGATGATGGACTGGGCCACGCGCCACGGGCTCCTCGGTGCGGAGCCCGTCCTGTATGGCGTGTGCCCCGACGACCCCGAGGTCACCGCGGAGGAGTTGCTGCGCTTCGATGCCTGTGTCGCTGTCGGTCAGGCGTTCGTCGCCGATGACGCGGTGGGCATCATGGACCTCCCCGCCGGTACGTATGCCGTCGGGCTGCATCGCGGCTCCTACGCGCGGCTCAACGAGACGTACCTCGAGGTCATCGGACGTTGGTTCCCCACGAGTGGGTACGAGCTGGCCCCGGATGCAGTCGTGGAGCACTACCTCAACGACCCCGCGCGGACTCCCGAGGAGGAGCTGCTCACCGAGGTCCGCGTCCGCGTCGCCGACTGAGGACCCATGGATGCCCTGCTGGCGCACGCGCGATACAGCGCGGCGTGCCTCATGCGGGAAGGATGCGCTGCCCATGATTCAGCCATGATGTGACTGGAGGCGGACCTTGCCATCATCACGCAACATGCGCTCCCGTTCCTGCTCGCTGCTGGCTTTGCTGCTCCTCTGCGGCTGCTCCCATCCCTCCATCACATCGCCGAAGACTGGAGGGGAGGGCACGCCTGCCGTCGCGGCCCGGCCCCCGGAGGGTCCGCTGTCCAAGGCCGCGCTCGAAGCCGTGCGCAAACGCGCGATGTACATCGTGGACGCAGAGCGCGCCGCCATCCGTGCCACAGACCTCCTGCTGGAGATGAAGGAGCACGACAAGTCGAAGCTGGGGAGCTTCCTTACCGTGCCGCGAGGCGACAGCTGGTACGGCATGTTCGGAAAGCTGGATGACAAGGGCACCTTCGTGCCCGCGTATGCCTTTCACTCGCCGCGCGCGGTGCCCGAGAAGATGGAGCCGTTGCCCCTGAGCGCGCTGCCCGGGGACTTCAGCGCCGAGGCGCGCGCGGTGGCGACGGCCTTGAAGCGGGCCTATGCCGCCCATGGCAGGCCGCGGCTCAATCCGGTGGTCCATGCGGAGGACGGGGGCCTCTCCGTCTACGTGCTGCAGGGCTTCAACGAGCGAGGGCTGTACATGCTCGGCGGTGACTTTCGCTTCGACTTCAGCCGGGATGGGCGCAAGGTCCTCAAGGAGGTCGCCCTGCACAAGAGCCTCATCCAGGTGGACCTCCGCGAGGATTCGGAGGAGCAGCGCACCGAGGCCTCCTTGCACTCGCACATCCTGTTCCCCGGGCCGGTGGAGACCGAGTGGGCCCTGCTGATGCTCTACCCGGAGCTCAAGACGCTGTACGTGGCCGCCCAGGGCTCGCGCTGGATGTACGCGATGCACCCGGACGGTAGGGTCCGAATCATCGATACGAAGGAGGAGAAGACGGTCGACCCGGAGTGAGCCCGGGACGATGCACGGATGCGCTGGAGCCTCTTCGTGGCGTCGCTCGTCACGACGCGATTGCAATCCCCTGACTTGTCGTGGGGCGAGCTTCAGGAAGGCCGCGGCGTCTTGCGGCCTGGGGTTTCACCCACCTGTCAGGCGCTCCCGGACAGGCCCACCACCACCTCGGCTTCGACGAGGCCCTGGCCCAGGGAAGCCAGCGCGTATCGCTCGTAGTCGGCGGCGTAGCGCCGCTCTCCGCGCCGCTCCCACGCCTCCCCCACGTGGGCCCAGGTCCGCCAGAGCGCCTGGGCCGGGTCCCCCCGGGCCATGAACCGCGCGTAGTTGCCACGGGGGATGACCACCTTGCGCATCCCCTCGGGGACGGGCGCCGTCGCGTCGGCCTGGACGCCGAGGAGCATCGTGTAGGCGCCGCGGTAGTCACTCTCGTAGTCGCAATAGACGGCGTAGACGTCGCGCGCGCCCGGCAGCGCCGGCAGGGACTCCTGCATGAACCGCTGCCAGAACGCGGGGATGTCCCGGGCGGCCTGCTCGGGCGAGGTGCGCAGCGCCGGACCGAGGATGACGAGGTCTTCGTCCTGCTTCAGGTACTCCGCATGCATCTTCGCTTCTCCGCGCTCGTGTGGAACGACGCGGAGGAAGGTAGCGGGAGCGTCCGGAGCCCATTTGATGGCCCGTGCTTTTTTCACACGGGCGGGCCCCCGGCCCTCTCAGCGGCTACTGCGCGGAGGCCGCGTCGGACGGCGCCGCGGCGGTGACGGTGCGCTGCTTCGGCCAGAAGCGCGCGGCATGCACTCCGTCCAGCGCGAAGACGCGCGCCTTCGTCTTGGCGTCGTACACGCGCACGGCCTTTTCGGCGGAGACCAGCAGCAAGGGCCCGCGCATCCGCAACTCCACCGCCGACGCGGGAGCCACGGACAGCGACTCCGGCTCCGCGAGCCGGTCCTGCACCTCCCAGCGCAGCGGAGGCATCAGCGTGGACAGCTCGCCGGTGGCGCGCCACGCGTACAGGGGGCCACCGTCCGTCTCGACAGACACCCACTCGCCGTACTTCGCGTGGCCCTTGTCCTCCACCACCGCGTCGAGCCGGGCCGCGTCCTCGCTGCCTTCCGGTAGCTCGGTCGCCGTGGGAGCGTCCGGGTCCACCCCCGACGTGGAGGACACCAGCAGGCCCGTGGTGGCCAGCGCGCGCGTGCCAGCCGCCGCGTCCGACTCATAGACGGTGGCCACCGTCTCGAGTCGCTTCCACGTGTCGCCCTCGCGGCGGAAGGCGTGCGCCAGCCCGGGGCCGCCCTCCGGCTCGGCGATGGGGATGCGCTGGCCCTCGAAGAGGAAGTACTCCGCGCTGCCCTCGGACTTGCGGACCAGGTCCTCCACCTGGGACACCAGCGCGACGGCTCGACCCGCTGCGTCGAAGCCGACCGCGTCCGTGCTGCCCGCCTCCGGTAGCACGAGCACGGCGCCCTGGCCCGCCTGGAGGTCCACCAGCCACGCGCGCGGCTTCACGGCGCCGCTGCCCCGGTCCACCATGGCGCCCCGCCGGCCGTCCGGGCTCCACGCCAGGCGAAGCCGCTCGCACGCCGCGTCCACGGTGAAGAGGGGCTTCTTCGCACCGGCGGTGTCCTCGCGCGTCCACGTGCAGCCCGAGGGCTTCGCGTCCTGGAGGTAGGAGAGGGTGAACGCGGGCACGGGCGCCACGGCCTTCACCTCCACCGGAGCCGGGGAGGGGGGCACGGGGGCGGGGTCCTGGGACTTCTTGCAGGCACCGAGCAACAGCGCGGAACCAATGAAGAACGCGGGGCCGAGACGGCGGTCCATGAAGCTCTCCGGGGGAGGTACGACTCCACCATGGCAGAACGGTGGGAGTGGGAGGAAGTCACGCACGGAGTAGCCGGTGGTACACAAAACTTTTGCCCACCTGGCCCGTTGAACCCGCCTGCCTGCCCTGTTCCCCTGCTGGAGGCGCCGTTCCCATGTCACTCGCCCGTACCCTGCGCGCCGCGCTCGTCGGCGTGCTCTGCCTTGCTTTGCCCGCGCTCGCCGAGGGCCCGCTGGGCGACCCGAAGATGTCCACGGCCAACAAGGCCGCGGCCAAGGTGCTCAAGGCCCGCATGCAGGAGGAGCGGCCGGAGGACTACGCCGTCCTCCAGAAGGTGGAGGCCGCCGAGGTGGTGGTGGTGTCCGGCGAGTACGACCGCGTCCAGGACGTGCTGCGCGAGGTGGGCGTGCCCCATGTCGTCGTGTCACCCACGCAGCTGGCGCGCACGCCGCTCAACGCGAAGCAGCTCCTCATCATCAACTGCTCGGGCAGCCTGGGGCCCCGGGGCATCGAGAAGGTGCGCCGGTTCGTCAACGCGGGCGGCTTCCTCTACACCACGGACTGGGCGCTCACCCGCGTGGTGGAGAAGGCCTTCCCCGGCTTCATTGCCTTCAACGGCCGCGAGACGGGGGACGATGTGGTGGAGGTGCAGGTGAAGGAGTCCAGCGGCAGCAACCTGCTCAAGCACCTGCACCTGGCCAACGCGAATCCCAAGTGGTGGCTGGAGGGCTCGTCCTACCCCATCCGCGTCCTCAAGCCGGACGCGGTGGAGGTGCTGGTGGAGAGCAAGGAGATGAAGCGCAAGTACGGCGCCGCGCCCATTGCCGTGCTGTTCCGCTACGGCGACGGCAAGGTGATGCACATCGCCAGCCACTTCTACCTGCAGCGCAACCAGGTGCGCTCGGTGGCCGAGGCGAAGAAGGGCGGCGCGTACCTGAAGGAGGACGCGAAGCTGTCGAAGAAGGCGGCCGAGGCGCTCGCCAATGACGTGGATGTGAAGAACTCCCAGGCGGGAGACATCCAGAGCGCTTATGCGGCACAGCAGATGACGAGCAACCTGGTCATCGAGCGGAAGAAGGACCAGGCGCGCATCGACCAGATTTACAGCAGCACGCTGGCGGCGCCGGCTCCGGCGGCCCGGGGGCGGGGGGCGCTGGACCTGGGGACGCGCGTGAAGGTGGTGGAGAAGAAGGAGGGGAAGGTGAAGGTGCGCTCCATGGAAGGCGAGGAGGCCTGGGTGGACGCGGCGGCGGTGAAGTAGCAGCCTCGCGGTCCATGGCTTTCGAGCTGACCGCACCCGAGGTAACCGAAGAAGTCATCTCCCTGGGCACGATCATCGTGGACCTGGTGGGCGTGTTCGCGGGCGCGGTGCTGGGCGCGTTGCAGGCCGAGCGCCGGAAGATGGACCTGATGGGCTTCCTGGTGCTGGGGCTCGTCTCCGGTGTCGGGGGCGGCGTCATCCGCGACACGCTGTTGCAGGCGGGGCCCCCGCTGGCGCTGGTGCGGCCGAGCTACCTGTCCGTGGCGCTGCTCGGCTCGTTCGCGGCCTTCCTCTTCGAGCTGCGGCGTGGGCCGGGCGTGCGGCTGCTGGCGACGCTGGACGCGCTGACGCTGGGGGCCTTCGCGGTGGCGGGGACGCAGCGGACGCTGGAGGTGGGGCTGCACCCCGGCACGGCGCTGTTGATGGGCGTCATCACCGCGGCGGGAGGCGGCGTCGTCCGCGACGTGCTCACCCGGCAGACACCGACGCTGATGCGGGCCGTGCCCGGGTACTACGCGACAGCGGCCCTGGCGGCGAGCATCGTCTGCCTCGCGCTCTCCAGTGCCGGGCATCCCAAGCTGGCGCTGCTGGCGGGGATGCTGGTGGGTGGGGCGCTGCGGCTCGTGTCGCTGCGCTTCGGGTGGAGGCTGCCCGTCAAGCGGACGCGGACGCCGGAGTCGCGGGAGGCGGAGCGCCGGGAGCCTCCGCCGTAGCGAGGGCTGGCGCTGTTCGCGCTCAGATGATGCAGCGAAAGGTCAGGCTCATCCGAGGAGGCGCGGTGGGCTCGGGCGGTAACGCGTGCTGCCATGCGTCCTGGATGTGTTGCTGCATCACCAGGAGCGAGCCACTGCCGAGCCGCAGGTCCACGAGGTGCTCCCTCGCGTCCTTCCTCCGGAAGCGGAGGGTCCTTGGCCCGCCCAGGCTGATGATGGACACCGTGGTGCCGGGCTCGAGGTGCTCGTAGGAGTCGGAGTGGAACCCCATCGAGGAGGCACCCTCCGGGTAGAAGTTGATGAGGCAGTTGGTGATGCGGTGCCGCGCCACGCCTTCAACCGCTTGCGCCATTGCGCGGAGGTCCGGCGGCATGGGAACGGGCGGGTAGGTGATACCCGAGTAGTCATAGGGTGCGCCGAAGCTCGCGGTGAGGCGCGCACGCATGCGGGTGTCCCAGGCGATGTTGCGCTGGAAGTGCTCCAGGAGCCGGGAGGACTCGGGGGTGAAGTCCTCGATGAGCTCGACGCCTTCAATCGGTGAAGTGGGCATGGGGGCTGAGTACGGCACCACGGGGCCAGACAGGTCAAAGCGGAAGAGCAGCTCCCAGGGGCCAAGGTGCGCGGAAGGAACCGTCATTCCACCTGCCTGCTATCCGGGCGAGGGGCTTCCGCGTGAGCGGAAGGGAAGACGCCCGGTCACCGTCACCCACGGGTTGCGAGCACGAGGAGTGCACCCGTCGAGAGGAGAGTCCACACCGCGAGCGGGCCGTAGCGTCGCGACCGACGCGCTCGCATTCCGAGGCGGAAGAGCACGAGCCCCAGCACGGCGGCAGCGAGCCCGTTCGCCGCGCGGAGGACCCACGGCGCCGCGTCCTGCGCGATGCTCGCTCCGAGTCCGAACGCGGACAGATAGACCGCAATACATACCGGGCACTTGGGCAGCAGCGCGGCCACGAGCGTCGGCAGAAGAGCGGCGCCCGCGAGCGGGGTACTTCTTGGGAGATGCCAGGTCCGCATGCTCGCCTCCGGGGATGTTCAATCCATAGCCACGGGCGCAGCCCCCGGGGAGTAACAAGCGCGGCGCGAATCCCCGGGGCGGAGGTAGCGTTCAGGGATGGACTCCCTGATTGCCGCGGCCGCGCGGGCACTGTCCGCCGGCGACGCGCTCGGTGCCTTGAAGCGCGTCGCCCTTCGAGACGATGCCCCGGCGCTCGCGCTGCGCGGGATCGCCATGGCCCAGCTCGGTGAGCACACGCGGGCTCGCGAACTGCTGCGGCGCGCTGCTCGCGCCTTCGGCACGAACGAGGAGCTTGCTCGCTCTCGCTGCAAGGTGGCCGAGGCGGAGGTGGCCCTGGCCGTTCGCGACCTGACCTGGTCACCGCGCGCGCTGGACTCGGCACTCCTGACGCTCGAGGCCCACGGGGACCGGGTGAATGCACTGCATGCCCGATTGATTGCCATCCGCCGGCTGCTGCTGCTCGGGCGCATCGACGAGGCCGGGAGTGCGCTCGCACGGCTGGATACGCGTGGCATGCCGCCCTCGTTGGTCGCCATTGCCGAGCTGGCCTCGGCGGAAGTCTCGCTGCGGTTGATTCGGACGCGCCCCGCGCGTGAGGCGCTCGAACGGGCTCACGAGGCCGCGCGGCGGGCTCGCATTCCTCCACTGCTGGCCGAGGTGGAGCAGGCCCGCGCGGTGCTCGACCGCCCCGCAGCGCGGTGGATTCGCGCCGGCTCCGAGCGGGTGCTCCTGCTGGAAGAGGTGGAGGCCGTGCTCGCCTCGGGCGAGCTCGTCATCGACGCCTGCCATCGCACGCTGCGAAGCGGCACCCAGGGGGTGTCGCTGGCCAGGAGGCCGGTCCTCTTCGCCCTGGCGCGTGCGCTCGGCGAGTCCTGGCCGGACGGCGTTGCGCGCGAGGTCTTGATTGCACGTGCCTTCGGAGTGCGCCGCGTGAACGAGTCGCATCGAGTCCGCCTGCGAGTGGAGGTGGGCCGCCTTCGCGCGGTGCTCGCGCCCCTGGCCCAGGTCGAGGCGACGAAGACCGGCTTCGTGCTCACTCCGCGCCCCGCCCGTCCTGTCACCGTGCTCCTGCCGCCCATCGAGGGGGATGCGGCTTCGCTGCTGGCGCTGCTCTCAGACGGAGAAGCCTGGTCGACCTCGGCCCTCGCGCTCGCGCTGGGCGAGAGTCAGCGCAGCGTCCAGCGGGCGCTCGCTGAGCTCGAAGCCTCGGGACGGGTGCAGGCGCTCGGGCGTGCCCGGGCGCGGCGCTGGCTCTCTCCGCCGCTGACGGGATTCACGACGACGTTGTTACTCCCCGCGTCCGCGCCCGGTGGGTACTAGTTGTCCTGGATGGCGCGACGCAGCGCCCGAAGAGGAGCCACGATATGAGCCACACCCAAACCCAGGCAGCGAAGCCGAAAAGGCCGGCACGTGTGCAGGCCGCCGAGGTCGTCCGGGAGTACGGCCCGTTCCCGGGCGCCGAGAGCGTGCACGGCGTCACGCACGACGGCAGCCGCGTCTGGGCCGCCACCGGCACGAAGCTCATCGCCTTCGACCCCACGAGCGGCGAGCCCGTGCGGACGCTGGACGCCGCGTCGGACGCGGGGACCGCCTTCGACGGCAAGCACCTGTTCCAGCTCGCGGAGAGCCGCATCGACAAGATTGACCCGGAGACGGGGCGCGTCGTCTCGTCGATACCGGCTCCCGGCAACGGTCGCGACTCGGGACTCACCTGGGCCGAGGGCACGCTCTGGGTGGGCCAGTACCGAGACCGCAAGATTCATCAAATCGACCCGGAGACGGGCGCCATCCTCCGCACCATCGAGTCGAACCGCTTCGTCACCGGGGTGACGTGGGTCGATGGTGAGCTGTGGCACGGCACCTGGGAAGAGGACGTGAGCGATATCCGCCACATCGACCCGGACTCGGGCGAGGTGCTCGAGCGGCTGGAGATGCCGCGCGGAGCCGGCGTGAGCGGGCTCGAGTCGGACGGCGGGGAGCTGTTCTTCTGCGGAGGCGGACCCGCGGGGAAGGTCCGCGCCGTGCGCCGACCGAAGGGAGCGACGCCATGACCTCCCACAAAATCGTTTCACGGGAAGAGTGGCTGGAGGCCCGCAAGCGCTTGCTGGCCAGGGAGAAGGAGTTCACCCACCAGCGCGATGCGCTGAGCCAGGAGCGACGCGAGCTCCCGTGGGTCAGGGTGGAGAAGAACTACGTCTTCCAGGGGCCCAACGGTGCGGAGACGCTGTCGGACCTCTTCGCGGGGAGAAGCCAGCTCGTCGTCTACCACTTCATGTTCGCCCCGGAGTGGGACGCCGGCTGCAAGAGCTGCTCGTTCTGGGCCGACAACTTCAATGGAATCACCACCCACCTGGAGCACCGGGACGTGACGCTGGTGGCGATTGCCCGCGCACCGTTTCCGAAGCTCCAGGCGTACGAGCGCCGCATGGGGTGGAGCTTCAAGTGGCTGTCCTCCTTCGAGAGCGACTTCAACTTCGACTTCGGCGTCTCGTTCAAGCCCGAGGACCTCGCCCAGAAGCGCGCGACCTACAACTACGGGCCGCTGGAGAACTCCATGACGGACATGCAGGGCATCAGCACGTTCTTCAAGGACTCCGACGGCGCGCTGTTCCACACGTACTCCTGCTACTCGCGGGGCGTCGACATGATGAACACGGCCTACCAGTACCTGGACCTCGTGCCCAAGGGACGCGACGAGCAGGGATTCTCCTTCTCGATGGAGTGGCTCAGGCGCAGGGATGAGTACGCCTGATACCGGCAAGCCGTGGCTCAGCCCACCTGCGGCGGCTTGAAGCACAGCCGCACCACGTCACCGCGCTTCAGCGGCGCGAGGTACTCGGGCAGCTCGCCCTGCACGCGGAAGGACTTCACGTAGTAGCTGCCGCTGTCCACCACCGGCAGCCCGCGCTCCGCGAGCCACGAGCCCACCCAGGCGCGGCGCTCCTCGTCCACCGCCTGCATCCGCTCCAGGTCCACCGCCAGGAAGGCCCGGGCCGCCAGCGCGTTGAAGAAGTACGTGTGCCAGTTCCACTGCGTCTCGAAGCGCTTCCGGTACGGGTGGTCCTTGTGCACCAGCGCCACGCCGAGCTGCGACGCAGTCAGCCCGAAGCCCCGGCTGAAGCTGATGGACAGCACCGACTTCGGCAGCAGCGGGAGTAGCTGGCCCGCTATCTCCGTCCGGTCCGTGGCGGACATCGTCGGGTAGAGGTTCAGGTTCAGCAGGCAGTGCGACGACGCCCCGAGGAAGCCCAGCATCTCCTCCGTGACGTGGCCATTGCGCACCGAGGGGATGCACAGACACGCCAGCGCTCCGGGGGACTCCGCGTCCCAGCGGATGCCCTCCTGCTGCGTGCAACCCACCGAGAAGCCGTGCCAGTCCCCGGGGTACAGACGCACCGGCTCCCGGGCCGCCACCGCTTCCACCAGGTGGCTCATGAAGTCGCAGTCACTGCCCGCCGCGAAGGCCACGTAGTCGTCGAGCCGCCACACGCCGCCGCTCAGCGCGCTCAGCCGGGCCTTCACCTTCGGCACCAGCTCGTCGTGGAAGAAGCGCAGGCCCCGCGTGTAGTGCTGCGTCAGGTCGTCCGCTGTCAGGCCCTCCGCCGCTCGGCGATACGCCTCCGCTCCCGCCGCGTACCCCACGGGCAGCAGCGGGCGGAACGTCTCCACCATTTCTGGAGGCACCGCCTTCGCTAGCTGGTCAGCCGATACAACAGGCTCCGCGAGTCCTCCAGTGACGCGTACACGCTCCCGTCCGACAACAGATTCAGCGAGCGGCACAGCCCGTTCTCCTGCTCCCAGTGCGGCGTCGGCTCCCGGTAGTAACAAACCTGCACCTCCTCGATTCTGCGAATGACCGGGCCCCACGGCAGGCGTCCCACCACCTGGCCCTGGCCCTCGAAGACGTCTTCTTCCACCTGGTGCTCGCGCGCCCACCTGTCCGCCGGGGACTCGCGGAACACCGACTGCTCGTAGGCCACGTACGTGTGCTTGAAGGTGAACTCGCGGACTCCGAGTGGCTCCAGCGCTCGGATGTAGCGCCACGCTTCTCGCGGCCCGTCCACGTGGCCTCTGGCCATGACACAGGTGGCCCGGACCTTGAGCGGCTTCGCGGCGTCCAGGAAGGACTCGCGCAGGGGGGCCTGCTTGCCCATCAGCGCGCGGTTGTCCGCGTCGTCCACAGCGTGACGGGACCAGCAGACGTAGGTGAGGCCCGCGTCCGCCAGTTCCTCCGCCAGCGCACGGGTGAGGAACGTGCCGTTGGTGAAGAGGGCGACCTCGTTGAAGACGCGGCGGCCCTCGCGCACCAGGTGCACCACTGTCTCCGGGCGGAGGAGGGGCTCTCCGCCTCCGGTGATGACGAGACGCGTGGCCCCGCGCTCGCTCGCGTCGCGGTAGTAGCGCGCTACGTCGAGGTGCAGGAGGTCCGATTTCTCGTGCTGGAGCGCGCTGATGGACGAGCGCGAGAAACAGAACGGGCAGCGCAGGTTGCACGCCAGCCGCACGGGCAGCACGCTGCACGTGAGGGCGCGGCAGGACTCCCAGGGGAATACCGTGGGCAGAGGCTTCGCGGCGCTCATGTCAGCGAGCCTCCTTCGAGGACCCACGCCAGCTCCAGCGCTCGTGGCAGGATTCCCATTCCTTTGGGCGGAGGCTTCACGGCGCTCATGTCAGCGAGCCTCCCCAACAACTCTCGCCAGCTCCAGCCGGGGCAGGGCTTCCTTCAACATCGCGCGGCGCTCTCGCGGCAGGTGGTGCCACGCGGCGCACAGGTCGTTCTCCTGCACGCCCAGCCGCTCGAGTTCCTCGCGCGCCCGCAGCCGCACGTCGCGCTGGTGTGACTGGAGCGCCCGCCGCAGTGGCTCCGCTCGCGTCTCCGCCGCCTCCAGGTCCGCGACCAGTCCGTCCAGCGCGTGCAGCGCCCCCTCCACCTTCACGTCGTAGTCACGCCCGCCGAGCGCCTCGCGCAATTCGGCCGCGTCCTTCACCTCGCGCGCCAGCGGCTCCACCGCCTCCAGCGGAATGGAGCCCGGGCAGTACGCCACCGTCTTTATATCTACCGGCCTTGTGGCCCTCGCCACGAAGACTCCGGGCACTCCCGAGCGCCACGGCTGCACTTGCAGCGGCCTCAGGAAGACGAGCCGGCCCGTGTTCTCGTAGTCCGTGTACGGCTCGCGGAAGTCCACCGTGCGCATGTAGAGCAGCGGCGTCAGCGGGCCCGCGAGCCTGGGCAGCGTGCCTCGCAGGTGACGGCGCAGGGCGGCCGGGCCCAAGTCCCGGTACAGCACCGGGCATGGCTCATCCGGCCTCAGCGCGGACAGCGCCGCCCCGGTGTGGAACTGGTAGCGGCGCAGGTCCTCGGCCGGGTACGCCGTGCCGGCGCTCGCGGGCGTCTCGAGCATGGCTACCACTTCCCCCGATTCGCGAGCCTGGCGTCCTGCTCCTCGCGCAGCTTCTTCAGCTTCTCCTGCCGCGCCTCCGCTGCCCGCTTCGCCCGGTCCGCCTCCTTCAGCAGCTTCGCGTAGTCCAGCCGCGCCAGCCGCTGCGCGCTCTCCTCGTCCGACTCGCCCTGGAAGCCCGCGCCCAGCGCCTGGGCCCAGCGGCGCGCCAGCTCCTCCAGTCGCAGCGGACTCTGGCCGAGCAGCTCCAGCGTCAGCAGCCGCGCCTCCCGCGCGAAGTCCGCGAAGCCCTCGCGCACCAGCGGCAGCACCCCTCGCGTCCTCGCCACGGAGACCACCACCGGCCCCACCGCGCCCTCCTCAAGCACGCCCGTCACCAGCGCGAGCCTCCGCCAGCCTTCGGCGTCCAGGGACTCGCACAGCGTGGTGAAGGTGTCCGGGGGCACCGGCTCCAGCCCGTGGTCTCTATGAAAGTCCGCCAGCCGCGCGCGGACGAGCAGGGGCTCCACGTCCTTGCGCTCCAGCGCGGGACGCCGCCGGGTCAGGGCCTCGCACAGCGGGGCCAGCTCCAGCCGCGGTTGCTCATCGTTGGGCACGCCCTTGCGGCCGAACAGGCGCTCAAAGCGCGACATGGCGCTCCTCCTGGAAGAGGGCGTGCGCGAGCGCCGCCGCCACCTTCGGAAAGTCCTCCAGCTCCATCACCTCGGCCACGCGGGCACCCTGCCTCCGGTACTTCGTCACCCGCTCGGGGTCGGGCTGGTGCAGCAGCAGCACCAGTGGCGCCGAGGTCTCGGCAGCTTCGGAGAATACGCGCGCGTGGCCCGGTTGGGAGTCGTGGTTTTCGTCGAAGTCCCGGTCGGTGATGACGACGCGGGTGGGCTGCCGGCCCCGCTGCTCGCGCACGGAGTCCGCCAGCCGCTCGAAGGGGAACTCCGTGCCTCCGCCGATGTAGTGCATGAGGAAGCGCGACATCTCCCGCTCGGAGCGACACCACGTCCAGTACTCCACCGTGTTCGTCGAGTAGAGCAGCGCCCGCACCCAGCCTCCCGCGCGCACCGCGCCCACGCAGAGAATCTGCGCGGCCAGCGTCATCGCGTTGAGCGTGGTGCGCGGGTCCGGCATGGAGCCCGAGACGTCCAGGTAGATTTCCACGCGCGGCTGCCACAGCGGCACGTCCTGGCCCTCGTAGTCGGCGATGCGCTCGCGCTTCAGCGGCAGCACCGCGCCCAGCTTGTCGCCGCGCAGCGCCAGCGTGGCCAGCCAGTCGACCGAGGGCAGCGCGTCTCCCAGCTCCCAGTCGTCCAGCGTCGTGGGCACCACCGCCTCGCCCAGGTGCAGCCGGTCCGGAGGGCGCAGCAGGTGACGCTCCGCCTCCTGCCGGTAGTACGCGGCCATCACCTCCGGCACGCCCTCCGCGTTCGCCGTTCCCTGCCCCGGCAGGCCGGCGATGCGTCGCTCCCGCGACTCCTTGCCCACGAGCCGGTCCGCGTCCTTGTCATCGAGCCAGCCTTCCGCCAGCGCGCGGCGCACCGCTTCCTTCTCCCGTGCTCCCGGGGTGAGCGCCTCCGCCCAGTCCTCCGGGCGCGGCTCGTCCTTGCAGCAGGCCTGCGGGTCCGTGCTCTCCGGCATCTCGCCCTTCAGCGGCTGCACGTAGCGCGTGCAGATGGAGAGGAAGTAGAGGAACTGCGTGTAGACGTTGGGGCCCAGGTGGAAGAGGTTCTGCGCCACCAACTGCGCGTCCGCGCGCGCGGAGGGGAAGCGCTTCGTGAAGCCCGGGGACCCCGGCCCCAGCAGGTGCCCCGGCTCCAGTCGCCACAGCTCCTCGTAGACGCAGAGGTAGAAGAAGAAGGCCGGGTCCTGCTTCCAGCGGTAGCCCTTCTGGAAGGCGCGGTAGATGGCGATGAGCTGCGGGCGGAGGGCCTCGTCGGCGCCGAGCTGCTCGTTGATGAGCAGGTCGTAGAAGACGTTGAGCAGCGAGTAGTCCCCCAGCGGCAGCAGCGTCTTCTCCATCATCCGCAGGCGCGCGGAGACGCCCAGGCTGCCGGGGTAGCGCACGTGGTGCCCCACCTCGTGCGCGAGCACCGCCTCCAGGCTGCCGAGCAGCTGCTTCTCGCGCAGCTCGCGGGCGTTGAACCAGACCTGCCGGGTGATGAGGTTGATGTGCGCCAGCGCGCAGCCCTGCTTCGCCGCGCGCGGCTCGCCCAGCAGCAGGAAGTGCGACCAGTGCCCCCGCGCGAGCTGCCAGCACGCGTCCACCTGCCGCTGGAGTTCGGGCTCCAGGGCCTCGGGCACGGGCTCCTGCTTGAGGGCCGCGTCCGTCATGGCGTGTCCAGCACCCACAGCCGCTGCGAGTCCACCGCGCTGGCCACCACGAAGCCGCTGCTCGCCACGAGCGTCCGGTGGGGCGTGCCCAGCAGCGGCAGCGGGGCCTCGCGCCCGTTCACCCGCACCGCGTTCGTCCCCAGCTCCAGCGCGGGCGCCTTCTCCTCCGGCCCGGAGCCGAGACAGGGCTGGAGGCCGAGGAAGCGCGCTCCACCCTCGGGCGCGAGGAAGATGCCCACCTTCACGTCCTCGGAGCGCCGGTCATGCACGCAGAGGACGGACGGCGCCGCGAGGTGCATGTCCCCCGGGAGGAACTCGTCCGTCAGCTTGCGCGTGTCCAGCATCGCCAGCGTGAAGGGCCCGGTGAAGGTCGCCGCCCGTGCCGGCGCGAGGGCCGGGGCCAGCGTGGTGGCGAGGAACTCGTCCAGCTTCTCCAGCGCCGGAGCCTCCGCCGCCGCCGAGGCGACATAGCGGTTGAGCCACAGGGGCTGCGTCGCCAGCCCTTCGCACAGGTTCCAGGTGCGCGCGAGCAGGGACACCGCGCGCTCCGCCGGGTACGCGGGGAGCTGCGCGGGCGCGAGCTGCAGCAGGCAGCGCCCCACCAGGGTCAGCGACTCCGGCACCGGCCCCTTGCGGTTGAGGAGGTGCTTCGCGCTGGCCCGGTCGAGCTGGCCCAGTCCCACCGCTTCCGCCACCAGCTTCAGCCAGGCGCCCATCACCTTGTCGCGGCGCGGCTCGGCGTTGAGCGCATGGCGCAGCGCCGTGGCGGGGCCCTTCACCAGCGCGTGGAAGAGCTCCGCGTCCCAGTCCGAGTGCTGGCGCGGGCCCTGCGTGGCCAGCTCCTGCACGAGGGCTTCCCAGGCGTCGCTCATACGCCCCCCACCTTGCCCCGCCGCTCCAGGCTTCGCAGGTACGCGCCATAGCGCCCATGCAGGTTCTTGAGGAGGACGAGGTCCTCGTGGACGGGGCCGTTCAGCTCCTGCTTCTGGAGCACCTGCTCCATCACCTGCTGGATGTCACTCATCCGCCGGCGGACCTCTCCCGCGTCGAGGCCGGCGGGGCCCGCCTCGGCCTGGACCTTCAGCCGGGCCACCGGTTCGCGCACCTTGGCGTAGGCCGCCTGCTGCACCACCGCGGCGTCGAAGAGCTGGCGCACCCAGCCCACGCGGTCCAGCAGGTGCACCGCGTGCTCGGGCTTCTGGAAGAAGGCGCTCTGCGGGTTGGGACGGAGCTTCTCGTGCAGCGCCCAGGGGAGCACCTGACGCAGGTCCTCCACCGTGACTTCCTCCACGCCCCGGAAGTACGCCAGCGCCTTGGCGAAGAGGAGCACTGCCTGGTACGCGCGGGCGGAGACGCCGTTCTCCGTCTGGGTGCAGAGGTTGACGCTCTTGTCGAGCGGGCAGTCCTCCGTGCACACGTGCGACACGCGGCGCCCGGCGAGGTGCAGCGTGTCCTTCAGCATGTACTCGAGCTGCCCGGACGCGCGCTGGCAGAACTCGAGCTGCCCGGCGAAGAAGCCCAGCAGCTCCAGCACGGTGGACGGCACGGGCACGGCGCGCACCTCGCGCTCCAGCGCGTCCAGCTCCTCGGAGGTGAAGACGAGGTCCGTGGGGACGAATTGCCCCGGCGCCGTGCCCTCGGCCACGCGCTTCGCGAGCGTCTCCAGGTGGTGCGAGTGGAAGGGCATGCTGCGCACCACGAGGTCGATGCGGTCCTTCAGCGCCTCGATGACGGGGAAGGTGCCGCCGCCCTGGTCGTCGTTCGCGGTGAGGAACCACGCCGAGCGGCCGCACTCCACCACCTGCTCGAACATCTCCGCGTAGCCCTCCGCCATGAGGGACAGCAGCGCGGACTGGGTCTTGGTGGGGATGCGGTTGTACTCGTCGACAATCTTCACGCGCTGGGTGAGCCAGCGGCGCCACGCGACGCGGATGCGGCTGGCGTCCTCGGCGCGGATCAGCTCACTGGGCAGCGGGCTGCCGAGCAAATCCGTCAGCGTGAGCTGCGGGTGGCCATGCTGCACGGAGCGGCGCACCTCGTCCGGAGCGCCTCCGGCGATGAGCGCCACCAGCGTGGCCATGGTCGTCTTGCCGCGTCCGGGCGCGCCGATGAAGAGCAGGCGCTGCGAGGTGGCGAGGTTGAGCAGCGGCAGGAGCACGTAGGCCGAGTAGCCCACCGGGCCCAGCTCCACGCGCGTGCCGCCGCCGTTGAGGACGACGGGGTCCCCGAACTGCACGTCATGGTACGGGCTGACGAGCGCCTGGGTGGCAATCCACGTGTACGCGCGCCGGAGCTTGGCGGCGAGGGCGGACACCGTGCGGGGCGCGAGCCGGAGCTCCAAATCTGGACCGAGGGACGCACGGCCCTGGAGCCATGAGGCGACGAGCTGGGAGGATTCCATGTGGGACGCGCGCGAGTAGAGCACGCGGCCGGGGATGGGGACCAGATGGGCGCCCCCGTCCCACGGGGAGGGCTCTACGGCGCGTGCGGGTTCCCGCCCCTCCCTCGTGTACGGACGGGCGGGAACCCGGAATCAGCGGTGACTCAGGGCTCGGTGAAGAGCTCGGCGGAGGAGTACCACTCGGGCTCCTCCTGGCTGGTGCCGCCCACGACGAGCACCTGACCGGATGGGAGCAGCGTCGCCGTGTGGCCCGTGGTGGGCTGGTCCTGGCCCACGACGTACATTCCATTGTCATTCGGGTCGAACAGCTCCGTGCTGCCGCCCACCTGGTTGCGTGTACCGCGCGCGACGAGCACCCGGCCCGAGGAGGGCAGCAGCGTCAGCGAGTGGCCCCGGCGGCGCGTCTCGTTGGCGTAGGCGACGTACTCCCAATAGTCGTCCTCCGGCCAGTACAGCCACGCGCCGCTCTCGTACTGGAAGTTCTCCTGGCCCGTGGCCAGCACCGCGCCCGAGTCCAGCTTCACCGCCGCATGCCCGAAGAAGGCCGGTGGGGCCGACGCTTGCGTCCACGTGCCGCTGGACGGGCTGTACACCTCGGCGGCGGCCACGGCGCCGTCGTCATTGACGACGAGCACCCGACCATCATCGAGCACCGTGGCGGTGACTCTTCCCGAGGCAACCGACAGCGAGCCCGTGGCCGTCCACTGGCCGGTGGAGGGGGTGTAGAGCTCGGCGCTCTTCAGGGCGCTGTTATACGAGGTGGTGCCGTAGCCGGCGACGACGAGCACCTGGCCTGTATGCAGCAGCACCGCCTGGTGGTTGCGGCGCGCCGTCACCAGGGCGCCCTTGGCGGTGAAGGTGTTGGTGTAGTGGTTGTACTCCTCCGCGCTCGCGTGGACCGTGGTGGTGTTGCTACCGCCCGCGATGAGCACCCGGCCCGACGGCAGCCGTGTCGCGGTGTGGCCCGAGCGGGACACGCTCAGGTTCGCGGACGCAGCCCACGTGTTGGTGGCCGGGGTGTACGTCTCGGTCGTCGCCGTCGGCCCGCCCGAGCTGCCACCGCCGGTGATGAGCACCTTGCCCGAGGGCAGCAGCGTGGCGGTGTGCGAGTAGCGGTAACGGCTCATCGACGCGGCCGGGCTCCAGCCCGACGCGGCCGCCAGGGTGCTCCACAGGGTGAGTCCGAGCCAGAGCCACGTCTTCGTTGCGGATACTCGTGTCATACGGTCCTCGTGGTGGGGGAGGCCCGCATTGTGGAGGCAGAGGCCGACAGCGTGCGCGTCCTTCGCGTCAACACCGTGTGACGGTGTGGGTGCGGTGGCTCGGTTTTGCATTGATATTGCAGTTGTACCTCCAGAAGTGGATGGCGCGGGGCGCCGGTGGCGCGAGCGCCAGCCTTCATCGGCCTCGCGTCGCCGTGGCAGTCTGTCCCGCGTGAGTGAACCCCTCTTCGATGACTTGCTCGGCCTCGCGTGCTTCGCGCGCGTCGTGGAGCTCCGCTCGTTCACCCAGGCCGCCACGGCGCTCGGCGTGTCGAAGTCCGTCGTCAGCTCTCGCGTGGCCCGGCTGGAGTCGCGCGTGGGCGAGCGGCTGCTCATCCGCACCACGCGCAAGCTGACCGTCACCGACGCGGGCCTGGGCGTGTATGCGCACTGCGCGCGGATGCTCCAGGAGGCAGGGGCGGCCACTCGCGGCGCTTCCGATGCGGGCCGGGGCACGCTGCGCCTCAATGTGCCCGTCAGCTTCGCGCAGCTCTACCTCGCCGCGCCGCTGGCCCGGTTCCTCACCCTGCACCCGGACACCACGGTGGACGTCGTCCTGAGTGACCGGCTGGTGGACCTCGTCGAGGAGCGTGTGGACGTGGCGTTGCGGATTACCCGCCTGCGGGACTCCAGCCTCGTGGCCCGCAAGCTGGCCACCACGTCGCTGCACGTGTGCGCGGCGCCCACGTACCTGGCGCGCAGGGGGACTCCCGAGCGGCCCGAGGACCTCATCCACCACGACTGCCTGCGCTATACGCACCTGCGCACCGAGGACGAGTGGCGCTTCTATGGCCCGGAGGGCCGCATCCGCGTGCCGGTGTCCGGCTCGCTGGCCACGGGCAACGGCACCATGCTCCGCGAGGCGGCGGCCCAGGGCATTGGCCTTGCCATGCTGCCGCGCTTCATGGTGGACGCGGACCTGCGCTCGGGACGGCTCGTCACCGTGCTGGAGGACTTCGCTCCCAGGCCCCTGGGCATCTATGCCGTCCATGCGTCCGGACGGACTCCCGCTCCGCGCCTGCGGGCCCTGCTCGATGTGCTCGCCGCGGAGTTCCGTTCCCCGAAGTGGGGATGATTGTTCGGCTGGCAGAACGATTCGTTCGCGAGCGGTACCTTCCGAATGAGCCGTGAGGACGGCATTCCATGGAGCGTCCGAGGGGCAATCGTTCCTCTCGTGCTTCCAGGAGTCACCGTCATGAGCCGCATCGAAACCGCTCTGTCCTCCTCCGTTGCCCGGGAGGCGGGCGCCACCGTGCTTCGCGTTGCCCTGGGCGCGGTGTTCCTCGCGCACGCGGGGGCCAAGGCGTTCATCTTCACCTTCGCGGGTACAGCGCAATTCTTCGAGGCGCACGGCTTCCCCGGGTGGACCGCGCTGCCGGTGTTCTTCGCGGAGTTGCTCGGTGGGCTCGCGCTGCTGGCGGGGTTCCGCACGCGCCTCGTGGCGCTCGGGCTGGTGCCGGTGATGCTGGGCGCGCTCAAGCCTCACATGGCCAACGGGTGGATGTTCACCAACTCCGGCGGCGGCTGGGAGTACGTGGCCTTCCTCATCCTCGCGCTGGTGACGCAGGCGCTGATTGGCAGTGGGGCGTTCGCGCTGGACCGCCGTTCAGCTTTGGGACGCGGGGCAAGCCAACACATCCGGCAAGCTCTGGTTGGCGGCGCCACCGCTTCCAGCGAGGATGCTCGGGGCCGGGGCCCACAACACAGATAGGTATGTCGATGCGCAAGCTGGCGCTGTTGCTGCTCGTGGGAGCGTGGCTGGGCTGCAGTGGGACTGACTCCAAGGACGGCACAAAGGATGCGGGGCCAGGGGATGGCGGTCCGGTGTCAGTGGAGTGCGTGGCGGCCGAGAAGCCCACATGCTGCGAGGGGTGTGGAGACATCCTGTTGCAGCCGGTGTGCACGGAGGGGAGCTGGAGCTGCCCGGCGGGCTCGACGGACCAACGTCAGTGTCCGAACGCCACCTGCTCGCTGCCCCTGCACCCCCAGGAGACGTACACGTATCCGGGGTGCGCCAACGAGGACTACCACTGCCCTCGCCTGAAGACGGTGTTCTGCGCGCTGGAGAGCCTGCGCACGGAGCGCGACAGCTGCCAGCAGGACAGTGACTGCGTGGCGGCCACCGTCAACGGCCGGTGCGCGAGCTATGGGCAGTGTCCCCCGGCCATGGTGAACTCCGCCGGCCGAGCGGACTTCCAGACGAAGGCCAACGCGGAGCTGCTGCGCTACTGCAGCGAGTCTCCCATCTGCGCCAGCATCGGCCAGTGTGCCGTCCCGTCCTTCGTGCCCCGCTGCAAGCAGGGACACTGCGTGGCGGAGGCGGCCGACGCCGGTTCCTAGGCGCTGCGCGTTCCTGGCGTCAGCGGAGCCCGGGCGGCGTCATGCCTCCATCTGGAGGTGATGATGACGGAACCGTGAGCAACGGGCGGGCGCCGCGTGGCACATATCTCCCATGCGCGCGCTACTCCCGAGGGGGTCGGGAGGCGGTCCAGCGGGCACTGCTGTGTCACCCCGGTTCCCGTGCCGCGCCCCAGGACCTTGGAGCTGGGGCCGCTGGCACGTCCGGACGTGAGGCAGCAGTGCCCGCCTGGCCCGTTCAGGCAGGGGCGGCGTCGGGCCGTGGGCTCAGGTGCGCGCGAACAGGTTCGCCTCGGGCGCGGAGGACGCTCCCCCGCGCAGGTGCACCGCCATCCGGCCCACCAGGACGATGAAGCGCACCGTGCCGACGAGCGCGCCGAGCCACGCCACGGCGGCGAGGACTCGCAGGACGCCCTGCTCCGTGTCGAAGAACACGAGGGGAATGGCGACACCTCCGGACACCGCGAGCAGGCGCCCCACCTGGAACGCGCTCCGGGCGAGCTCCGCCGCCTGGCTCGCCGTGGCCGCGTGGTGGAAGGACGCCAGGAGGAAGAGCACCGCGACGAAGCTGAGCGCCCCGGCCACCCCCGTGCTCAACATGGGGCCCGACATCGGCCCGTGCTCGAACCCGCGGAAGGACTGGAGGCTGTTCGTGAGGAGCAGCGTCGCCGCCACCAGCATGAAGCCGAGCGCCATCTGGGAATGGGTGGCGGCGCCGGGCACCTCCAGCCGGAGCGAGTACCGCACGAGGCCGGCGACCATCAGCATGAAGCACGGGAGCGCCGCCATCGCGATGAGTCCTCCGAGCAGCTCGCCGGCGCCGTACATGTGGAAGGCGGAGAAGAGCCAGGGAGTGGCCACGCTCAGGATGGCCACGGCGATGCGGCCGCGCAGGCCCCAGTTGTAGAGGGAGAGCCCGCTCGCGGCCGACGTCCACGACGGGCTCGTGGCCGGGGCGTCCTCGGGGCGGACGAGCGCGGTGTGCAGCTGGAAGAAGAGCCCGGCGATGGCGGCCTGGAGCGTGAGGCTCACCGCGCTGCGCAGGTTGTTCACCGTGCTGGCGAGCGCGGAGCTCGAGTTCATCAGCTCCCGGCTCAGGTCGCTTCCCGGAGCCAGGACGAAGAAGCCCGCCAGGTCCACCACCCACGCGCCCGTGGCGAAGAGGAGCAGTCCCCGCGCGTGATGCGCCCGCAGCGCCCTGCCCGCCAGCCACCCCATCAGGAGCAGCGCGGCGAAGCTGAGCTTCAGGACGAGGCCGGGGAGCATGCGGACCCAGGCGTCCACCGACATGGGGTTCCACCCCATCAATGGAAGGACCTGCAGGCCCGCCACTCCGACCAGGCCCAGGCCCCGGAGGCCACCGGCGACGTACCCCCAGGGCCGGACCCGGGCGTCCGCCAGGGCGGCGGCGAACCGTGGCAGGCCGAACGCGAGGACACCCATGGGAACGAGGTTCACCATGACGAGCACCGTCATCGCCGTCCGGAAGGACTCGCGGCTGTCGCTGGAGCCGAGGGCGGAGTGGAGGTCCCTGACCACCTGGGAGACGGTGGAGAGGCCGAGCAGGGCGACCTGGGCCCACAGCAGCAGCTTCATCGCGGCGGCGGCGCGGGCGTGGGAAGGCGGTGTACCGCGGTCGTCGGTCATGGAATGGGTCCCCCCAGGGATGCTGGAGCGGGGAGTGTATGCCGGGGAGAAGGCACGTTCCCAGGGCGCCCCCGCGTGGCCCTCGCGGACGCGGCCCGTGGGCGCGGTGGGACGGGGGCGGCTGCCTCCCTGCTCCGCACCCAATGACAGACGCACGCGCGCCGTCTGTGTGGCTTCCACGCGTGGGACGGGTCGAGGCTGTCACTTGTCACGCAGACATGGGCTCGCATAGAAGGCCACGCATGCTTCGCAAGCCTTTGCTCTCCCTGTTGCTGCTGCTCGGCGCGCCTGTCTTTCTCGCCGCGTGCTCCGACTCCGACGAACAGAAGCCGGACCCGGCCGTGCTCATCATCGACCGGCCGTCGCTCGACTTCGGTGAGCTGGAGGTGGGCCAGTCTTCGCCCGAGTACCTCTTCACCGTGCGCAATGCCTCCGCGTATGCCGTGGAGTCGGTCTCCGTCGTGGTGGAGGGCAGCGGGTTCTCCATCGCCACCAACACCTGCGAGCGCTTCCTGGACGCGGGCCTGGAGTGCGAGGTGCGGGTGAAGTTCACGCCCCGGCTGGCGGGGCCGAACGAGGCTCGCCTCAAGGTGCAGGGCGCGCCCGACGTGGACGAGGCGGTCCTCACGGGAATGGCCGTGGCCTGGGTGGACGTGCAGGACCTGCCCGGCGGCGGGGCGCGCGTGGTGGCCGAGGCGGGCGAGGCGGACGAGTGGTCCTGCGGCCAGCCGTGCAGGATGGCCGTCCGCAAGCCGCAGCTGACCCTCCGGGCCGCGCCGACGGGGTTCCCCACCTGGGGTGGGGACTGCACCGTGGCGGCGGGCGGCGGCTGCTCGCTCGTCATGGACGGGACGAAGGTCGTCTCCCTCCAGGAGATTGCCTCCGCCATCCGGTGGGAGGTGCGGCGGGAGGCCCATCCGCGGAGCGTGGCGGTCGCGACCGACGGTGACATCCTCGTCCAGGAGGTCGGACAGCTGCTGAGGTTCAGCAGCACCGGACAGGTGCGCTGGTCGGTTCCCCTGAGCGGCGGGGGGCAGATGGCCGTGGACGGCCAGGGCCACATCTACGTGGCGGACTTCTACGGGCAGGTGACCCGGTACGACGCGAACGGGCAGGCGCAGTGGGTCTCTTCACGGCCTGGCGAGAGTTCCAGCTGGAATGGCCTCGCGGTGAGCGCCAGCGGGCATGTCTACGTGCTGGTGAGCCTGGGCCAGTCCGAGACTTCGCGTCAGTTCAAGCTCATCGCCCTCTCGCCGGAGGGCGGCGAGCGCTGGAGCGTGCTCTTCGATGAGGGCCACTTCAACTACTCCTACGGGATGGGGGTGGACGCCCGGGGTGAGGTCTTTGTGTCCGGCGGCGCGTACAACCGGACCGCGACACCGGGGGAGAGGGTGTTCGTGAAGAACTACTACCGGAAGTACAGCGCCGAGGGCGCCCTTCGGTGGGAGACGCCGGAGTCCTGGGGCAACTTCGCCGTCAACGCGGAGGGCGCGACGAGCGTCGTGTCCTACAACCCCCAGTCCCCTGGAGGCTTCTCCCAGTGGTGGATTGGCGCGAGTGGGACGCTCCAGTGGAACTCGACGGTGCCGAGCTCGCCGGGCGTCATCGCCCTGCAGACCTTCTCGTCCTCGGGCGCGCTGCTCATCGGCGGGCACGAGACGTCCGCCGGCAGCACGGAGAATGGCAGGGGCTGGTTCGCGGCGATGAACCTCACGACTCGCGCTTTGGGTCAGGCGGTCTACGTCGAGGCGCCCACGGGGGGCCCTGTCCGTATCAGTGGTCTCACGCTCACCCCGACGGGAAATATCGCGGTGATTGGCGGCTTCGGCTCCCTCTCGGGCCAGGGCGAGGGCTACCTCCGGATGTACGATTCGCGCGTGCTGACGACGAACCCGGGCGCGCGGTAGCGCCCTCACGGCTCGGGGGACCACTCCTCCAGCTGTCGCTCGCGCGCCCGCTCCAGCTCCTTGCCCAGCTTCACCGGGTACGGCGGCCGTGCGGGCGCCAGTGCCCGGACCTCGGGCGGGAGGCGTGCCACCTCGCGCCTCGCGTAGTCCCTCACGGCCACCAGCGGCGGGGAGGCCCCGGGCAGCCGCTTCCCCGCGCGCATCACCGGCCGGAGCAGCGGCCTTCCGCGCACCACGTCCCCGCGCCGCGTGAGCACGTCCCCGCACGTCACGCCGTCCTCCTCCCGCCGGTACACCTGCTTGGCTCCCGGCAGGAGCACCTTGCCCTCGGACAGCTTCACCCGCTCGCGCCCCGCGTACTCCACCAGCTTGTAGGCCATGTCCAGCGAGGGCGCGTCCGCGGACACGCCCATGGCCGTGCCCACGCCGAAGCTGTCTATCGGCGCGCCCCCGGCCACCAGCCGCGCCACCGCGTCCTCGTCCAGCCCACCGCTCGCGTACAGCCGCACCCGCTGCAGGCCCGCCGCGTCCAGCATGTCGCGCGCGGTGCGGGACAGCGCGAGCAAATCGCCCGAGTCCAGCCGCAGCGCGCGCACCCGGAAGGCCTCGCCCTGCTCGCGCGCCAGCCGTATCGCGTGCTGCACGCCGTGCAGCGTGTCGTAGGTGTCCACCAGCAGCGTGGCGTCCGGGTACACGCGCGTGAAGGCACGGAAGGCCGTCAGCTCATCGTCGTGCGCCTGCACGTAGCTGTGCGCCATGGTGCCCGCCGCCGGAATCCCGTACCGCTTCGCCGCCAGCACGTTGGACGTGGAGTCCACCCCCGCGAGGTACGCCGCGCGCGCCACCTTCATCCCCGCGTCCGTGCCGTGGATGCGCCGCAGGCCGAACTCCATCACCGGGCGCCCTGCCGCGGCCTCCACCACCCGCGCCGCCTTCGAGGCCGCGAGAGTCTGGAGGTGCAACTGGTTGAGGAGGTACGTCTCCACCAATTGCGCTTCCGGCAGCGGCGCGCGTACCTCCAGCAGCGGCTCGCCGGCGAAGACGGGCGTGCCTTCGGGCATCGCATCCACGTCCCCGGTGAAGCGGAAGCGCTCCAGCCAGCCGAGCAGCCGGTCCGAGAAGCGCCCCTGCGACGCGAGCCAGGCCAGGTCCTCCGCGCCGAAGCGCAGGTGCTCCAGCAGGTGCAGCGCGTCCTCCAGCCCCGCCGCCAGCAGGTAGTTGCGCCGCTCCGGGAGGCGCCGCGTGAAGAGGCTGAACACCGCCTCGTCCCCGAGCTCCTCGTCGAGGTACGCCTCCGCCATCGTCAACTGGTAGAGGTCCGTCAGCAGCGCCGCGCCTTCCTCCATGACGTGCCTCCTCGCGAGCCGTGGCCGCGCGCCGGGTGGCTCACGCGGTGGCGCCCGCGCCTCCCTGGGCCAGGGAGTTCATCACCCACCGCTCCAGCTCCGCGCGGGGCAGGACGCCGCTGCGCCGCGCCACCTCGCGTCCGCCCGCGAACACCACGAAGGTGGGGATGCCCTGCACCCGCAGCCGGCTGGAAGCCTCCGGGTGCTGGTCCGTGTTCAGCTTCAGCACGAGCAGCCGTCCCGCCTGCGCCCGGCCCACCGCGTCCAGGATGGGTGCCGCCGTCCGGCACGGCGCGCACCAGGGCGCCCACAAGTCCAGCAGCACCGGCACCGGCGAGCCGAGGATGGCCCGGTCCAGCGCCTCGCCATCCACCTCCTGCGGCGCCCCGGAGACCTCCAGCACTCCGTGGCACCGGCCGCACTCGGGGGTGCCCTGGGGGCGCGGCTCTCGCACGCGGTTGAACGCTCCACACGTGGCACAGCGGAACATGGCACCTCCCGTCGCGACGTCCTGTCCTCAAGGTAGGCGCCGCCCTGTTCCCGCGCCCCGAAATGGTTCTTCGCAAGCTCGCTTCCTGGCCGTCCGGCGCCCGGCCGGCGCGCAGCTTTTGCCGACCCCACCCGGCGTGCGCAGCTTTTGCGCGGCCCGTGAGAACCCCGGGGGAAGGGCGGTGTGGAGCGAGCATTGCAGTGACACCGGCCATGCCCGGCGGGCCTTGCAGCCGGGCAGGGGAGCAGACATGCGGCTGGCCGTCTTCGACACACACCGGTATGACCGCGACGCGCTGGAGAAGGCCAACGCGCGCTTCGGGCACTCGCTGACCTTCTTCGAGGCCCGGCTGACACCGCAGACGGCGCGGCTGGCGGATGGCTTCCCGGCGGTGTGCTCCTTCGTCAACGACAAGGTGGACGCGGCCACGCTGGCGGCGCTGCAGGTGGGCGGGGTGCGGCTCGTGGCCGCGCGCTCGGCCGGCTACAACCACGTGGACCTGGAGGCCGCGCGCCGGCTGGGCATCCGCGTGACGCGCGTGCCCGAGTACTCGCCGCACGCGGTGGCCGAGCACGCGGTGGCGCTGGTGCTCTCCCTCAACCGCCACATCCACCGCGCCTTCGCGCGCGTGCGCGACTGGAACTTCTCCCTCGATGGGCTGGTGGGCTTCGACCTCGCCGGGAAGACGGTGGGAATCGTCGGCACGGGCCGCATCGGCCGCGTGGCCGCCCGCATCTTCCACGGCTTCGGCTGCCGGGTGCTCTGCTACGACGTGCAGCCGGACCCCGCCTTCGAGCGGGAGCTGGGCGTGCGCTACGTCCCGCTGGAAGAGCTGTTCTCCGCCTCCGACGTCATCTCCCTCCACGTGCCGCTCACGCCGGGCACACGCCACCTGGTGGACGCGGCGGCGCTGGCGCGGATGAAGCAGGGCATGCTGCTCATCAACACCGGCCGCGGGGCGCTCATCGACAGCCGGGCCCTGCTCGAGGCGCTGAAGTCAGGCCGCATCGGCGGCGCCGGCCTGGACGTGTACGAGGAGGAGGAGGGCATCTTCTTCCAGGACCTCTCCGGCCAGGTGCTCCAGGACGATGTGCTGGCGCGGCTGCTCACCTTTCCCAACGTGCTCGTCACCTCGCACCAGGCCTTCCTCACCCACGAAGCGCTCGCGAACATCGCCGAGTCGACGCTGGCCAGCGTCCAGGCCTTCGAGCGCGGCGAGCCCCTGGTGAACGAGGTGCGCGCCGAGCAGGTGATTCGTCCGCCCACCGCCGAGCGGTGAGTGCTGGCACGCAAGGTGAAGAGGAACCGGGCTCGAAGCCGAGTCCCATACTGAGTCCAGGAGCCGCCATGTCGATTGTCTGCGCCACGAACTTCTCTGATGCCGCGCTGCGCGCGTCCACCCTGGCCGCGGAGCTCGCCCGGAAGACAGGGGAGCCGCTGCGCCTGGTGCACGTGCTGAACGCGGACTCCGCGCGGGCCTTCGGGCGGGCGCTGACGGACGCCGCCCAGGCCGCCCTGGCCGACGAGGTGAAGCGCCTGACGAAGCTGGGCGCGAAGGTGGAGCCCGCGCTGCTCACGGGGGAGCCCGCGACAGTCCTGGACGCCTATGTCCGGGAGCAGCGGGCCTCGCTGGTGGTGACGGCCGCGCCGACGTACGAGGCGCCCTTCCTGGGCGTGGGTGGGATGGTGGACCGGCTGGCGCAGATGCTGGGAGTGCCGCTGCTGGCGGTGCGCGAGGGGGCGTCGCTGGAGGCGTGGGCCCGGGGGGAGCGGCCGCTGAAGGTGATGCTGGGCGTGGACCGCTCGCTGCCCTTCGAGGCGGCGCGCGAGTGGGTGCGCACGCTGCGCCGCTGGGGTGCGGTGGAGGCGGTGGGCGCGCGCGTGTACTGGGCGGAGGAGGAGTACCAGCGGCTGGGGCTGGCGCGGCCACCGGCCTTCGGAGAAATCACCGATGAGCTGAAGCAGGCGCTGGAGAAGGAGACGGCCGCGCTGATGGCACCGCTGGCGTCCGCGGAGGGGCAGGGGGCTCGCATCCACGTGGAGGCGGGCGTGGGCCGCATCGCCGACAACCTGGTGGACCTGGCCGCGCGGGAGAAGGTGGACCTGCTGGTGGTGGGTTCGCACCACCGCCGCGCCCTGGGCCGCCTCTGGAGCGTGTCGCACCACGCGCTGCGGCTGGCGAGCATGTCCGTGGCGTGCGTGCCGGCCCAGGCGACAGCTGCCCCGGCGGACGTGGCACTGCCAGCGTTCCGCGAGGTGCTGGTGGCCACGGACTTCTCGGAGACGGGCAACCGCGCGGTGGCCCACGCCTGCGCGCTGACGCCCCCGGAGGGCACGGTGCACCTCGTCCACGTGGCGGAGGGCAGCCTCTCGGCGGCGGAGGAGGCCGGGCTGCGCACGCGGTTGCTGGCCCTGGTGCCGAAGGCGGCGGAGTCCGGCGGGAGGCGCGTCCAGGTGGAGGTGCTCGCGCAAGGCGGCAAGGACGTGGTGACGACGCTGGTGCAGGCGTCGGAGCGGCTTGGCGTGGATGCCATCGTCATGGGGACGCACGGGCGCTCGGGGCTGAAGCGCGCGGTGCTCGGCTCGGTGACGCAGGCCCTGTTGCTTCGCACGGACCGGCCCGTGCTGGTGGTCCGGCCGCCCCAGGCGTGACGGGCCAGGGCTCGGGAAGGCCCGGGGCGCTCGGGTACACTGGGGAGGTGAGTGAGACCCTGAATGACCTTCTCCGACGCGCGTGCGAGGCGTTCGAGCGCCACGCGGAGGAGGAGGCCCTGGTGCGCCTGCTCGAGGCCTGGCGCGAGGCGCGTACCGAGGAACTGGCCACGCTGGTGGAGCGGCTGTCGAAGCGACTCACGCAGGGGCTGTCTCCGCTGGAGTGCGAGCCCGGCTCCCTGACGATGCGGGAGTGCCGGCCGTTGGATCTGCCCCGGCTGCTCGTCAGCGTGCGCGAGGGTGCAGAGCGGGGCTACGCCGGCTCCGTGCGCCGGTCGCTGCTGGGACTCCAGCAGTGGCCCGTGGATCCGCGCTTCACGCCCGTGCTGCTGGACATTGCCCGCATGCCCATCTCCGGCGACGTGGGTGTCCCCGAGGTGCTCTTCGCGCTGCTGGAGCAGGTGGGGGACCCTCGCGCGCTGGAGCCCCTGCGGGAGCTGCGCCGGGAGCTCGCTTCGGGCGTGGCGCGGGCCGCGCGGCTCGACGCCATCCTCCAGCGAATCCCCCATCCGGGCCCTCCGCTGGAGGCGAGCGCTTCCAGCCGGTGCACGGAGCTGGACGAGGCCCTCACCGAGCGTGAGGCCACGGAGGCCCGGAACGCGCCCCTGCGCGATGCGCTCCTGGCCCGCGTGTACGCGGACCCGGACGATGACGCCGCGCGCATGGTGCTGGCCGACCACCTGCTGGAGCAGGGTGACCCGCTGGGCGAGTTCATCACCCTGCAGTGCCTGCCCCGGCCCGAGGTAGCGCGCATCGAGCAACTGCTGGAGGCGCACCGGGCTCGGTGGGAGGCCCCGCTCGGCCCCTACGTGGTCCAGGGCATCACCCGCTTCGAGCGTGGCTTCCCGGCGGTCGTCCAGCTCGACAGGTGGTGGCGCGAGCTGCTGCCGGAGCCCGGGCCGTGCTGGTCCACGGTGCGCGAGATTGACTGGGCCGCCGCGATGTTCCCGGACGTGCCGGCCTGGCTCTCACACCCGCACCTGCGCCACGTGACGGTGCTGCAGCGCCTGGACGCGGAATTGGCGCGCGGGCTGGGCGCGCGCGGGCTGGGGCTGAGGAGGCTGGGCCTGCTGGGCTCCGTGTCTCGGAAGTGCCCCGACTTGTTCAGCCGGCTGGCCGGGCTGACCCATCTGAAGCACGTGCGCGTGGAGGACGCCGACGCGAAGGACGTGGCGCTGTGCGCGACGTCGCCGCTGGCCTCGCGGCTGGAGCGCTTCGACGCGGGGAACGAGGGCGGGTGGGCGCTCACCGTCAGGCCCGAGCGGCCCATGCCCGTCCAGGCGACGCTGGAGCACGAGGACAGCGCCACCGCGCTCGCGGAGGCACTTCACGGAGCGCTGCGCTTCGGCGCCCGGGCCGGGCTCCACCTGCGGGTGGAGCATGACACCGAGGTGTCACGGCGGGTGCTGGAGGCGGCGGCGAAAGGCTACGAGCGCGTAGAGTGGAGCTGAGATGGCGATTCCCACCCTGAACGTGCTCCTCGGCTTCGCGCTCGAGGCCTTCGACCGTCACGAGGAGGCCGAGGTGCTCACGCACCTGCTGGGGGCGTGGCGCCAGTCGCGCGCCGAGCCCATCGCGCTGCTCATCGAGCGGCTGTCGAAGCGACTGACGGGGGGAATGCCACCGCTTCAGGTCGAGACACACGCGGACCTCTTTCAGAGACCCCGGCCGCTGGACCTGCCCCGGTTCCTGCCCCGGTTCCTGGCCCACCTCGTGGTACTGGCGGACCAGCGGCATTGGGACACCGTGATCTACGTACTGGGCGCGTTCCGCCAGCAGCCCGCGGACCCCCGCTTCACCGCGCCGCTGCTGGACCTGATGCAGCGGCCCGCCGCCTTCGAGAAGCGGGTCTTCATGGCGTTCTGCGGAGTGTTCTCGGCCATGTGGGACCCGCGCGCGCTGGAGCCGCTGCGCGCGCTGCGAAAGACGCTGTCTCCCGGCTCCGCCCAGGCCGAGTGGCTGGACATGACGCTGCTGTCCTTCGTTCCCGAGCTACCCCTGGGCGCGGAGGACGCCGCCACGTGCGCGGCCCTGGAGCGGACGCTCTCCGCGCGCGAGGCCGCCGAGACGTATCGCTCCCCCACCCATGAAGCGCTGCTGGCCCGCGTGTACGCGGACCCCGGGGACGTGGCCGCGCGCATGGTGCTGGCCGACCACCTGCTGGAGCAGGGCCACCTGCTGGGTGAGCTCATCATGCTCCAGTGCTCGCCCGCCGCGGATGAACCCCGAGTCTCCCGGCTGGTGGAGGAGCATGGGTGGCGGTGGGCGTCGGCGCTCGGACCTCACGTGGACGCCGGGGCCACCCGCTTCGAGCGGGGCTTCCCCGCCGCCGTCCGGCTGAGCCCCCGGTGGCGGGAGCCGTTGCCCGAGCCCGGGCCCGAGTGGGCGACGGTGCGCGAGGTGGACGTGGCCGGAGCCCTGTTTCCGGAGCTGGCGGCGTGGCTCGCTCACCCGAGACTGCGGGGAGTGACGGTGCTGAAGCGCGTGGAGCCGACGCTCGCGTGGGGCTTTGGAGCGCGGGAACTCGGGGTGCGGCGGCTTGGCTTGCTGGGGCCCGTCTCACAGAAGGCGCCCCTGCTGTTCGCCGAGCTGGAGCGGCTGCCGCACCTGGCGCGACTGCTCCTCCACGATGCGGACCCGGAGGACGTGCAGCTGTGCGCGGCGTCCCGCCTGGCGTCGCGGCTGGAGCGCTTCGAGGCTCGCGGCGTGGAGAAGGCCTGGGCGCTCGTGGCCGCTACGGCGAAGGAGGCGCCCCTCAGAGCGACGCTGCTGCGCGAGGCCGGGGTCGAGCCGCTCGCCCGCATCCTTCGTGGCGCGGTGGGCTTCGGGAGGCGGGCGCTGCGCGTCCGTGTGACTCACTCCGCTACTCCCGAGGCACTGCGACTGCTGCGGGCCGCGGCGTCCCCCTACTCGCGGGTGGAGTGGTCCTGAGATGGCGGAGAGTGTCCTGAACGGTCCCCTGGCGCGCGCGCTCGCGGCCTTCGAGCAACGCGAAGAGGAGGAGGCATTGCTGCGCCTGCTGGAGGTCTGGCGGGAGTCGCGCTCGGAGCGCATCGCCGCGCTCGTGGAGAGGGTGTCGGACCGGCTCATCGCCGGGATGCCACGGCTCCCATGCCAGCCCTTCTCTCCCGCCATGCAGCAGCAGCGGCCCATCGACCTGCCGCGGATGCTCGATGGGCTTCTGGAGACGGCGAAACAAGGGCTCGTGGAGCCGTTGTGCCGCCAGCTCGAGGGCTTCCGCAAGTGGCCCGCGGACCCCCGGCTCACGCCCGCGCTGGCGGCCATTGCACGGCTCAACGTCACGTATCACCGTCAGGTCCTCCAGGACCTCTGCGGGCTCTTCATGTACCTGAGGGATTCGCGCTCCCTCGAGGCCCTCCGGCGTCTGGGTGCACGCCAGGGCGCGGAGGACCGGCACGGCGGGCAGTTCGAGGGCGTCATCGAGCTCATCACCCTGCAGGAGCTTCCGCCGCTGGACGCGGAGACACGGGCCCTGGTCGACGCGCTGGAGGAGGCCATTGGCGCGCGGGCCGAAGCCGAGGCGCGGAGCGCTCCTGTCCGCGAGGCGCTCCTGGCGCGCGTCTATGCCCATCCGGAGGACGACAGCGCGCGGCTCGTGCTGGCGGACCACCTGCTGGAGCAGGGCGACCCGCTGGGGGACTTCATCATGCTCCAGTGCGCGTCCCAGCCCGACGAGGCCCGGGTCCGCGCGCTGCTGGGAAAGTACGCGGTGCCGTGGCAGGCCCCGTTGGGGCCGCTCATCGCCCCGTCGCAGACCCGCTTCGAGCGCGGCTTCCCCGTCGCGGTCCAGATGGCCGTCGAGCGCCGGCAGCCGCTGCCTCCTCCCGGGCCGGCCTGGGGCACGGTGGAGGCCATCGATTGGAACTGGTCGGGTCCACCGGAAGGCGCGGCCTGGCTCGCGGACCCGCACCTGCATGCCGTGACGCAGTTGAGCCGGACGCGGGCCGCCATTGGCCGGCGGCTGGGCGCGCATGCACTGCGGTTGCGGAGCCTGGAGCTGCAGGGGAGGCTCACCGTCGAGGCGCCGGAGATATTCACCGCGCTGGCCGCGCTGCCCCACCTGACCCGGGTGGACCTTCCCGACGCGGACCCTCGCGACGTGAGCCTGTGCGCCAATTCACCCCTGGCCCGAAGGCTGGAGCGCTTCACTGCCTCGGTGCTCGGCGCCTGGACCCTGGCTGCGACACCCTCGGAAGAGGTGACGGTGGCGGTGACGCTGCTGAGCAGTGAGCGCTTCGGGCAGCTCGCCGCGGTCATCCGCGACGCGGTGGGCTTCGGCACCCGGGGCCTGCGCCTGCACTCCCCGCACCCGCTCGACAGTCAGGCGCTCGCAATGCTGGAAGGCGCGGCAGCCGCCTACGCGCATGTCGAGTGGGTGTGAGTCCTCACCCCGAGGAGTCGACGTCCACGTAGGCGCGCTTCGCCAGCACCGACACGAGGCGGCCCTCCGGCAGCACGTACGCCGACAGCCGGCCGCCGTACACGCAGCCCGAGTCCAGGCCCAGCGCATGCGGGTGCCGCTGAATCCCGCGCATGGCGTCATGGCCGAAGATGACCAGCTCCGGCCCCTTCCAGTGGCTGCCCCACGGCTCACCGCCGTCCACGCGCTTGGAGGGCGTGCCTTCCGCGGTGATGCTGCGCAGGTTGAGCAGCTCGTCTTCCTTCTGATGTTCCAGCGGCACGCCCGGCACCAGCCCGCCGTGCACGGCCACCACGTTCAGCTCCGGGAAGCGCCGGTAGAGCGGCTGGGCCTCCAGCCACGCCCAGTCCTCGGCGCACAGCGTGTCCAGCACGTGCTGGTGCTCGGGCTTGAGCTTCTTGCCCTTGGGCCCCCGGCCCGCGTGCCAGCGCAGCACGTGCGCGTCATGGTTGCCCCGCACCGCGAGGAAGCCGCGCTCGCGGGCCCGGCGCACCACGCCCGCCGAGTCCGGCCCCTTCGCCACCAGGTCGCCCACCAGCACCACGCGGTCGCCCGGCTGCCAGCCGCACTCGGCGAGCAGGGCTTCCAGCTCCTCCACGCACCCGTGTACGTCCCCGATGAAGAGCGTTCGCATCCCGCTCCTCCTTTAATGCGCTTTACCCATGTGCGGGAACCCCACCGCACGGCTTTCGTCATCCGCCGTGTGGACTAACGGGCGCTGGCGGCGGGGACCTGGGCTGGCAGGGGCAGGCGGGCCCGCCACGCGTCCAGCTGGGCCAGCGGCTTCACGTAGCGCTCTCCCATGCCGGCGAACATCTCCCGCGCCTCCCCGGCCAGCTGCAGGGCGCGGGGCCGGTCCAGGTTCCCATCCCACAGCGCCTGGGCGAGGTAGAAGCGGGAGTAGGCCCGCTCCCCTGGCGTCTGCTTCGAGTCCGGCCGGCCCGCCACCGCCCGCTCCAGCACCTCGGCGGCCTTGCGAGGCTGCTTCAGCTCCATCCACACGCGGCCCAGGTCAATCCACGTGCCCGTCAGGTAGCCATACGGGTCATCCTGGCGCGACTCGAGGATGGTCCGCGCGCGCTGCAGGTAGGGCAGGGCCTCCTTGTAGCGCTTCAGGTCCGTGTGGATGTTGCCGCACGCGCGAATGGCCAGCGCCAGGAAGGGGTGCTGGGGCCCGAGCCGCTGCTCCAGGGGGGCGATGGTGGACTTGTAGCGAGAGAGGGCCTCCTCGTGGCGCCCCATCCGCGCCAGCAGCGTGGCCAGGTTGCCCATGGTGATTTGCGTGCCGGCGCTCTCCAGGCCCTCCGCCTGGATGGTGATGTCCAGCGCGCGCTCCTGCAGACGCAGGGCCTCCTCGCCCCGGCCCAGGCGCTCCACGACGGCCGCCAGCATGTTGAGCGCGGAGGCCACCGCGGGGTGCCCGGGGCCCAGCGCTCGCTCGAACACGGCCAGCGCCTTGCGCGACAGCTCCTCCACCTGCGCATGGTTGCGCTGCCGCCAGTGGACATAGGCCACGTCCAGCTGGGCGCGCGCCACGTCGGGGTGGTCCGGGCCCAGCGACTGGCGCCGCGTCTCCAGCGCCTGCTCGAAGAGCTTCAGCCCCTCCTCGGGGCGGTGCTGGGCCAGGCGCGTGGCGCCGAGCCCCAGCCGGACGTCCGTCGCCTCCAGGCTGTCCAGCCCATACGTCTGCTCCAGCCGCGCGAGCGCCGCCTCCTGCTGCTCGGCGGCCTCCTTGTAGCGGCCCTGTACGAAGAGGAGCGCGCCCGTGCGGACCTGGAGGTGCGCGCTCAGCACCGCGTCTCCGCCCAGTCGCTCAATCGCCGCCTCGGCGCGCTCGCTCCAGCGCCACGCGAGGGCGTGCTGCTCCAGCACCTCGCCGGAGATGCGCACCAGCTCCGTCCACGCGCGCGCGGCCGCCACGTCGTTGCGTCCGGCCTCCGCGGCCCACACCGCCTCGAAGAGCGTCGTCTCCGCCTTGCGCGAGTCGCCAGCGTCCTCGCGCAGCTCGCCCAGCAGCAGCAGCACGTCCGCGGCGCCGTAGCGGTCTCCCGTGTCCTTCGCCGTCTTCGCCAGGGGCTCCAGCAGCGCCACCGCCTCGGTGTACTTGCCGGCCGCCTTCAGCGCGCGGGCCCGGACCAGCGTCTGGCGCAGCGCCTCCGTCCGGGCGCGGGCCTCGGCGTCCACGGGCTCGGGCTCGCGCGCCGCCAGCGCCGACAGGTCCGAGCAGCGCTGCAGGGGGGGCAGCGCCTCGGCGGCGCGCGCGGCCAGTTCCACGGTGCCCGCGTCGGCGCGGGCGAAGAGCTGCGTGAGGGCGGCGACTTCCGCGAGCCGGCCGTCCAGGCAGTGCATGCGCCGGGCGAGCACCTCCTCGGGCTGCTCTCGCCGCACGCGCGTGGCCTCGCAGGCCGTGGTGCGCGTCGTCACCCACTCGGCGGTGTACACGTCCAGCGTGCGGCGCACGCGCTTCCACGCCGCCGCCGCGAAGGGCTTGCCCGTGGCGAGGAAGGCGGACTCGATGGACGCCTGCTGCGCCGGCCCCCACACCGTGGCGAGCGACTCCTCCGCGCCCGCGCAGACCTGCTCGCGGCGCGAGTGCACCGCGTGGGTGATGCCCACCGCCGCCAGCAGCAGCGCCACGCTGCCGGCCACCTGGAGCCGCCGCGTCCAGCGCGCCGCCGGGTCATGCTGGAGCGCGGCGAGCAGCGCCTCCATGGAGCCATGCCGGTCCATGGGGCTGACGGACAGGCCCCGCACCACCACGCGCCGCAGCCACGGAGGCACCGGCGAGCCCCGGGGCGCGGGCTTCACCCGCCCGGCGCGAATGTCCGCAAGCAGCTCGCGCACCGTGGACGCGGGGAAGGGGCGCTCGCCATGGAGCGCCTCGTACAGCGCCACGCAGAAGGCGAACTGGTCGCTGCGCGCGTCCGGATGCGCGTCCGGGTCCAGCTGCTCCGGCGCCATGTACGCGGGCGTGCCGCCCGCCACGGGCGTGCCGGGCGTCTCCGCGCCTGGCGGGTTGGCGCTGCGCGCGAGGCCGAAGTCGGTGACGCGCACGCGGCCGTCTCGGCCGACGAGGAGGTTCTCCGGCTTGAAGTCGCCGTGCACCACGCCCGCCGCGTGCGCCGCGGCCAGCCCCCGGCCCGCGTCCAGGAAGAGGGAGAGCACCTGGCGCCACGGGCGCGCCGCGGCCTTCAGCCACTGGCGCAGCGTCTGCGCCTCCACCAGCTCCATGGCCAGGAAGATGTGCTCGCCGAAGGTGCCCACGTCGTAGACGGGCACCACGTGCGGGTGCGACACGCGGGCCATGGCCTGGGCCTCGCGCAGCAGGTGGGCGCGGCCTTCCTCCGCCTCCAGGCCCAGCACGCCCGCGCGCAGCAGCTTGAGGGCCACGCGCCGGTCCAGCTCCGGGTCATACGCGCTGTAGACGACGCCCATGCCTCCGGCGCCCAGCCGCTCCAGCACGAGGTAGCGGCCCACGGCGGTGCCCTTCTCCAGCAGCGCCTCCTCGGCGCGGGCGGGGCGGGGCGGCGTCAGCGCGGTGATTTCGCCGGGCAGGCCCTCGTCGGGCGTCTGCGCGCGCAGGCCGTCCGCGACGAGGCGCCGGCACGAGGCGCACGTGTCCAGGTGCGCATCCACCTCCGCGGCGCGCGCGGGAGGCAGGCCGCCCACCAGCAGCTCGACGAAGGTGCTCTCGTCCAGACAGGCCACGGCGAGGGGCTTTCGTCAGTCCAGCCGCGAGCGCAGCAGGCGGCTGAGGCTCACGTCGAGCTGGCTGGAGATGAGGCGCAGCACGCTGTCGAGCTGCGAGCGGGTGAGGCGCAGCCGCTCGGTGAGCAGCTTTCGCGTTTCCAGGAGCAGCGCCTCCTGCGCGCCCACCACCCAGCGCGCCGCCGTGGAGCGGTGCACGCCGTACAGCGCGCCGAGCTGGTCGATGCTCAGCCCGTCCAGGTACTTCAGGCGCAGGAAGTTGCGCTGGCGTGGCTCCAGGGCCGCGAGCGCCGCGGCGAAGGACGCGTTGAACTCGGCACGGTACGTGTTCTTGAGGTACGCCAGCTCCGGGTCGTCCCCGGGCGCCATGAGGACGGACAGGTCCGCGTCATCCGCCTGTATCTGCCCGCTGCGCTGGCGCTGCCAGTCGAGGGCGAGCCAGAGCGCCGCCGCGCGCACCCAGCCGCTCAGCGGGCCGGTGCCCGGGTAGGCGGCCAGCCGGGCGGGCGCGTCCGCGCTGCCCACGAGCATGCGCTGGCGCAGCAATTGGCGCACCTCGTCCAGGCCGGACGGAGGCAGCTTCAGCCGCGCCACCGCCGCGTCGACTTCGGGGAGGAAGCGCGCCTCGAAGGCCTGGAGCGCGGAGGGCAGCCCGTCCGCCGCCGCGCGGGCGAGGTACACGTCCGGGAGGTTGAGCTTCTCCACGTCCTCGGGAGGGGCCTCTCCGGCGAGCAGCCGCGCCAGGTGGCCGACGAAGCGCGGGCCTTCCAGCGCCACGTCGGGCCACGACGCGCGCGCGGACTGCAGCACGCGCGTCAGTCGCTCCTGCAAGGAGGACAGCGCCTCCGGAGGCAGGGTGCCTCCGCGCGCCGCCACGAAGGCCTGGGCCAGGGAAACGTCCGGTGTGGACACGGCCGGGAAGATACCACCCCCATCTGAAATCCGGTTTCAACCGTTTCGCTGTGAAGTGCTTGCACGCCTCCCCAGCGGCCTTCAGAGGAGGGAGTCCGGTGTGGGGGGCGGGCGCAGTGGAGCCCACGCCGGCTCCCGTCCGCCTGCCCCGCGCGCGGGCGCGTGTGGCCGGGGTGCCGCACACCCCCTGGCCCGCGCATTGCTGGTAAGGGACGCGGAAGTGGAGGTGGACGTGGAGTTGGAGTCAATCGGTGGTGGGCCGGGAGACGCGGCCCATGCCTCGTGGTTGGAGCTGAGCGCGTCGGCGCTGAAGCACAACGTGGCGGTGTTCCGGGCCCTGGAGGGGCAGGGGGCTCCGCCGCGCTGCCTGGGCGTGGTGCTGAAGGGCAACGCGTACGGGCACGGGCTGGCGCAGGTGCTGCCGCTGGTGCACGGGCAGGTGGACGTCCTCTACTTCATCGCCCCGCAGGACGCGCTGAAGGTGCGCGAGCACGAGCGGGCGCACGGGCTGCCGCCGCGGCAGGTGGTGGTGTTGGGGGCGGTGGGGCCGCGCGAGGCGGTGGTGCTGGCGCGCGAGGGCGTGGAGGTGGTGGTGGCGGACCGTGGCTGGGCGGACGCGGTGCCGGTGCTGCGCGCGGCGAAGCTGGAGAAGCCGCTGCGGGTGCACGTGCACATCGACACGGGCCTGGGGCGCGAGGGCTTCACGCTGGACGTGCTGCCGCGCGAGTCGCACTTCCTGGTGGAGTCGCGGGACGTGCTCGAGGTGGTGGGGGCGCTGAGCCACTTCGCGAACACGGAGGACGTGACGGAGCAGGGGTACGCGCTGGCGCAGGTGGACGCGTTCGAGTCGGGGTTGGCGTTCCTGGAGTCGCAGTTGAAGCCGGCGAAGCCGCTGCAGCGGCACATCGCCGCGAGCGCCGCGACGCTGGTGCTGCCGAGGGCGCGCTACGAGGCGCTGCGGGTGGGGATTTCGCTGTATGGGCTGTGGCCCTCGCCGGAGACGCGGCTGTCGGCGCGGCTGGTGCTGGGCGAGGTGCCGGTGCTCAAGCCGGTGCTGACGTGGAAGTGCCGCAGCCAGGTGGTGAAGTGGCTGCCGGCGGGCAGCTACGTGGGCTACGGCTGCACGTACCGGTGCCCGGAGCCCACGCGCATCGCCGTGCTGCCGGTGGGGTACTACGACGGCTACCCGAGGCTGGCGTCAGGCAAGGCGCACGTGCTGGTGAACGGGCGGCGGTGCCCGGTGCTGGGCCGGGTGATGATGAACCACCTGATTGTCGACGTGACGCGCGCCACGTCCGACGAGCGTCCCGTGACGGCGACGCTGCTCGGCAAGGACGGCGAGGAGGCTGTGTCCGCGGAGTCGCTGGCGAGCTGGGCGCAGACGATTCACTACGAAGTCGTCACGCGGCTGGGCTCGCACCTGAAGCGGGTGGTGGTGGAGTAGGTTGGGGATGTTGCTCCGCGGACACGCCCGCTGACGCGAGAGCCAGAGGGTAGGGCGCGGGGTGCGGAACCGGGTGATGCTGTGCCCCGGGCCGGTGGCGATACCGGCCGGGAGGGCGCATGCGACCTTGTGCCGCCGTTCTGACGCTGCTGCTTGGGTGGTGTGTGCTCGGCGCGCTGGGCTCAGGCTGCGCGGCCGGCGTTGCCGGGCGGATTCCTCCTGCTGCGTTCCAGTTCCACGAGGTGGTTTCCCGGAGCGGTCGTGGAGGCGGAGGATGGAAGGTTGCGCAGACCACCATCACCCTCACTCGTGTTTCGCACACCCAACCCGTCCAGGCGCAGTGTGATGTCGAGATAGGCGTCCCTCTCAAGAACAAGAAGGGGATTGTCTCCGACGTCGTCGCTCAAGGGGCGGCAGCCATGGCAGCTGATGAGGCCGCCCGTCTTGCCCTGGGCAGGCGGCCGGCAACAAGCGCTGAACTCTGTCTGCTGTTCCTGGCTCACATGCGCAGCCTCTTGGAGACGAAGGTTCCAGGAGTCAGGGTCCGTCGCTTCATCGAGCCCGGGATTCCTCAAACGAAGTTCGTGCCCGAGTAGCCGAGTGTCTCTGCGTCAGTCCGCATCGCCACTGGCCTCACGCGTGCCTATCTTCGAGCAAGCAGGGAGTCATCCTCATGAGCCAGCCCCTCACCGCAGAGTCCCTCCTCCGACTTGTCCATCGGTACTACCCGGCAGGCATCTCTGAGTATGAGCCGCGATACGAATCAACAGAGGAGTTCAAGCGGCTCGACAAGCTCCGGCGCGCTGCCGTGGACGACGCCACTGCGTGGAACGCTTTCCTCGACCGCGTCGAGAGGGAACTGCCGGAGTGCAGCGTGTGGGACTATCCCAACATCCGCTACGACCCTGCCTATTCAGTTCGGTTGACGCTGCCGGACTATCCCGTTGGCGCTCCGGAGCACAAGGAGGTGGTGCTGATGGTCTGCATCCTGGCGCCCGTGCACATCATCTATGCGGACCACAGCAAGCACATGGGCGGCAGCTCAGAGGTCATCACCTACCAGCCGCCGCTCCCCGCGGAGTTCCAGCCGTTCGCGGAGAAGCTGGAGACCCTCGGCATCGAAGCGTTCGGAACCACGCGGCTGGCCCAGGATGTGCTCTCCATTCCCGTGCCAGACCTTCAAGTGGGTACGACCGGATTCGGCGAGGTAACCCTCGCCGACTGCCTCTTCGGCGACCACCGCTGGTAGCCCGCGCTCAGCCCTTCGCTTCGAGCGCCGCCGCCGCGCTGCCCGGCGCCACCGCCGGCTCCGGCTGGTACTTCCACCGCCGGTGCAGCCACATCCACTGCTCCGGATACTTCCGGATGCAGCGCTCCATGGCGGCCGTCACCCGCGCGGTGTGCTCCGTGAGCGGGTCTTCCGACTCACCCGGCGCGGGCGGAAGAATCGGCCCCTCCACCTCGAGCCTCAACCGCGCCCCGCCGCGCCCGTTGCGCACGCCCATCACCACGAACACCGGCGCGCCCGTGCGCTTCGCCGCCACCGCCATGGCCGGCGTCGTGGACGCCAGCTTCCCGAAGAAGGGCACGAACACGGCCGCCTTCGCCGGCAGCGCCTGGTCCAGCAGCATGAACGGGGACTCGCCCCGCTTCACCGCGGCGATGATTTCCTGGATGGCTCCGCGCGGGTAGATGAGCCCCGCGCCGCAGCCCACGCGGTTCACCGCGATGCGCGTGTTGAGCGCACCCTTCAGCGGCCGCACCAGCGCGTCCAGCGGAATGCCCCAGCGGATGAGCATGTCCCCCAGCAATTCCCAGTTGCCGAAGTGCGCCGTCACCATCAGCGCGCCCTGGCCCGTGGCCACGTGCGCCTTCAGTGCCTCCCACGCCTCCCCGCCCTCCACGCCCTGCTCGGCCCAGTCCGCTGGCAGCCGGTCGCCGCCGGGCAGCGACTCAATCACCACGCGCGACATGTTGATGTAGGCCCCGCGCGCGATTTCCCGCCGCTCCGCCTCGCTCTTCTCCGGCATCGCCATGGCCAGGTTCTCCATCGCCACGCGGCGGCGGATGCCCAGCGTGTAGGCCAGGTTGCCCACGAAGCGGGCCAGTGCGTCACGCGACTCCGGCGACAGCCAGGTGATGAACGCCCACACGAAGCGCGTGAGGAAGCCCACCACCCTGCCGGGTGGCGTGCCGACGATGCGGAGGAGGTGCTCGGCGGAGTGCTTCGGCTTCACGGGCAGTGGGGCCTGGGGGACGGGGGCGGTCTGGGACACGGGCGGCACTCCACCCTGAAGCCGCCGTGACGGCAAGAGCACACACCCTCGCTCCGCGCTACCTCGCCTGCCCGCCATGGGACACACTGCGCGCCATGCCCAACCTGCTCCGTCCGGCGGCCCTGGCCGTCGTCACCCTCCTCAGCGCGTGCGGCGCCCGGCAGAGTCCCCCCGCCGAGCCGCCCGCCGCCGCCGCCGCGGCCCCGCAGGCCGCGGCCCCTGCTCCCACCCCGCCCGACCTGCGCCTCCCCGGCGACGTGCGCCCCACCGGCTACGCGGTGGAGCTCACCCTGGACCCGAAGGTCTCCGCCTTCCAGGGCGTCGCCGACATCAACCTGGAGGTGGTGAAGCCCACCTCCGTCGTGTGGCTCCACGGCAAGAGCCTCACCGTGAAGGAGGCCACCTTCACCCAGTCGGGTGCCACCGTCGCCGCGAAGCCCGTGAAGGGCGGCACCGACTTCCTCGGCTTCGCGATGGAGAAGCCGCTGGCCTTCGGCACCGCGAAGCTGCACGTCGTGTACGAGGGCATCGCCTCCGAGAAGGAGACGGACGGCGCCTTCCGCGTCAACGAGGGCGGTGACTGGTACATCTACACCCAGTTCGAGCCCATCGACGCCCGCCGCGTCTTCCCCTCCTTCGACGAGCCCGGCTTCAAGGTGCCCTGGCAGCTCACCTTCAACGTGCCCGCCGGCAACGTGGTCGTCACCAACACGCCGCAGGAGTCCGAGGAGGCCCGCCCGGACGGCGGCCGCACCTTCCGCTTCGCGCGCACGCAGCCGCTCCCCAGCTACCTCATCGCCTTCGGCGTGGGGCCCTTCGACTTCCTCCCGGCCGCGGACTCCGGTCAGAAGAAGGTGAAGACGCGCATCATCACCCCGCGCGGCCGAGCCGCCGAGGGCGCCTACGCCGCCGAGACGACGCCGCAACTCCTCGCCGCGCTGGAGGACTACTTCGGCATTCCCTACGCGTACGAGAAGCTGGACGTCATCGCCGTGCCGCTGCTCGGCGGCGCCATGGAGCACCCGGGCCTGGTGACGTTCAACTCGCGCCTCCTCCTCTCCAAGCCGGAGGAGGACACGCTGGGCCGCCAGCGCGGCTTCGCCCGCACGCAGGTGCACGAATTGGCGCACCAGTGGTTCGGCAACCTCGTCACCATGGCGTGGTGGGACGACCTCTGGCTCAACGAGGCCTTCGCCACGTGGATGACGCCGCGAATCGTGGAGACGTGGCGGCCCGCGTGGGACGCACCGGTGGAGCGCGTGGATGACCGCAGCCAGGCCCTGGACGCCGACAGCCTCCTGTCCGCGCGCCGCATCCGCCAGCCGATTGAGAGCGCCAACGACATCCTCAACTCCTTCGACGGGATTACCTACGGCAAGGGCTCCTCGGTGCTCTCCATGACGGAGGAGTGGCTGGGCCGCGAGGTGTTCCGCAAGGGCATCCAGCGCCACCTGCGCCAGCACGCGCACGGCAACGCCACCGCGAAGGACTTCCTGGACGCCCTGGACGCGGAGTCCGGCAAGGACGTGACGGGGATGATGGGCACCTTCCTGGACCAGGGCGGCGCGCCGCTCGTCACCGCGTCGCTGGAGTGCGGCGCGCAGGGCGCGAAGGTGGTGCTCACCCAGCAGCGCTACCTGCGGCTGGGCACGAAGTCGCCGGGCCCGCAGTCCTGGCGCGTGCCGGTGTGCGTGGACTACCCGGTGGGCAAGAAGGAGTCCCGCGCGTGCACCCTCATGGAGGGCGAGCGCACGGAGCTGGCGCTGACGGACGCGAAGACGTGCCCGGCCTGGGTGTTCCCCAACGCGGAGGGCGCGGGCTACTTCCGCATGCAGCTCACCGGCGAGGCGGCGGCGAAGCTCACGAAGTCGGGCCTGGACAAGCTGTCGCGCGCCGAGCGCGTGGCGCTGCTCGGCGACGTGCGCGCGCTGGCCATGGCGGGCGCGCTGCCCGCCGGAGAGGCGCTGGCGCTGGCGGCCCGCACGGCCAATGACCCGGACCGCATCATCACCGAGGCCTCGCTGGAGCTGCTGGAGCTGGCCAGCGCGCGGCTGGTTCCGGAGGCGCAGCAGGAGGCGCGCGCCCGCTTCCTGCGCGAGACGTATGGCCCTCGCGCGCGCAAGCTCGGCTTCACCCCGCGCAAGGGCGAGGACGAGGACACGCGCCTGCTGCGCCCGCGGCTGGTGCGGCTGGCCGGCCGGGACGGCGCCGACCCGAAGCTCGTCGCCGAGGCGCGCGCGCTCGCGAGCGCGTGGCTGAAGGACAAGCGCGCGGTGGCCCCGGAGATGGTGGACACGGTGCTCTCCATCGCCGCCGGCCACGGGGACGCGGCCTTCCAGCAGCAGCTCGCCACCGCGGTGCGCGCGGAGAAGGAGCGCAAGCCGCGGCAGCAGCTGCTCGGCGCGCTGGGCAGCTTCACGGACCCGGGGCTGGCGAAGCAGAGCCTGGCGCTGGTGTTCGACAAGAACCTGGACCCGCGCGAGTCGATGTTCATGCTGTACGCCGCCTCGCAGAACCCGAAGACCCAGGGCGTGGCCTTCGACTTCGTGAAGGAGAACTACGAGAAGCTGGTGGGGGACTCGCCCGACGCGCTCCTGCCCGTGGAGGTCGCATCGCGCATGTCCTTCGTGGGCGCCGGCTTCTGCGGCGCGGAACAGCGCCAGCAGGTGGCCGACTTCTTCACCGAGCGCAGCGCGCGCGCCCCCGGCGGGCCTCGCATCCTCGCCCAGGTGCTGGAGCGCGTGGACCAGTGCACCACGCTGAAGGAGGCGCAGGCCCAGAGCATCCAGTCCTTCCTCGACCCGCGCGCTCCCCGCTCGCCGAAGGCGCCGACCTCGCGCTGAGGCACGGATGAACGAAGGGCCCGGCGCCGTGCTTCCGGCGTCCGGGCCCTGTATCCCACCCGCGCCTACTTCTTGGCTCCGCGGGCCATGAAGGCCATGAAGGCCTCCTGGGCCTCGGTGGACTGGAGGCGCTGGACGAACTCGGCGCCCTCGCGGACCAGGGCGGCGTGGACCTCGGCGCGGAGCGGGTCTCTCACCAGGCGCTTCGTCACGCGCACTGCCTCGGCGGGACGGGAGGCCAGGGCGGTTGCCCGCTCGGTGGCCACTTCCAGGAGGTTGGCGGGCGGCACCACCTTGTTGACGATGCCCGCGCGCAGCGCGGTGGCCGCGTCGAAGGGCTCGCCGAACAGCAGCAGCTCGCTGGCCAGCGCCGTGCCCGCCATCCTCGGCAGCAGCAGGCTGCTCGCGCCTTCCGCGCACAGCCCCAGCTGCACGAAGGGCATGTTGAAGCGCACGCGCTCGCTGGCCACGACATAGTCACAGTGCAGCAACATCGTCGTGCCAATGCCCACCGCCGGCCCGTCCACCGCCGCGAGCACCGGCTTGGACGCGTCCACCAGGGCGCGCAGGAAGCGGAACACCGCGCTGTCCTCGCCCGTGGGCGGGTTCTCCATGAAGTCGCCAATGTCGTTGCCCGCGGTGAAGACGCCACCCGCTCCGGTGAGCAGCACCACGCGGACGTTGGCGTCGGCTTCGGCCTGCCGCAGCGCGTTGGCGGCCGCCTCGTACATGGCGACGGTGAAGGCGTTCTTCTTCTCGGGGCGGTTGAAGGTGACGGTGAGGACCCCGGACTCCAGCTTCGTGAGCAACGTGTCGGACATGACCCGGAAGCCTAGCCCAGTCCCCGGGGGCAGGAGGGGGAATGGCAACTTCCGCGCCTGAGCTGCGACAATCCCGCATACCGATTTTAGCGAGGCAGCCCATGAGCGTCCGCAGCGCCACCGCCAGTGCCCCTTCCTTCCGTACGGCCGAGGCCCCTCCGCGCTTCGATGGCAGCAAGCCGGCTCCCGGCACCACCAACACGAACGCCGCCCAGGTCACCAACCCGCCGCTCAAGGGTGACCCGAAGAACCGCAACGCCGACACCTACAACCAGGTCATCAACCAGTTCGGGGTGGGTTCGAACCCGCGCTACACCCCGCGTGACTCCAGCGGCGACGGCGTCCGGGACACCTTCTGCAACATCTTCCTGTGGGACGTGACGCGCGCCATGGGCGCGGAGATTCCCCACTGGGTGGACACCAACGGCAACTCCGTCGCCCCGGGCAAGGGCCGGGAGATGAACGCCAACTCCACCGTGGACTGGATGCACAAGCACGGGGAGCGCAACGGCTGGCGGAAGGCGACGCCCGAGGAGGCGCAGAAGATGGCCAACGCGGGCCACCCCTCCGTCGCGCTGTGGAAGAACCCGCGCGGCATCGGCCACGTGGCGGTGGTGCGCCCCGGTGAAGTCACGTCGCAGGGGCCGTCCTCGGCCCAGGCCGGCGGGAAGAACTTCAACAACAAGCACATCAAGGACGGCTTCGGCGGCGCCCAGCCCGAGTACTGGGTGAACGACAGCGGCAAGGCCACCGGCAAGCCGCCCACCGAGCCCACGAAGCCGCCCACCACGCCTTCCAAGCCTCCCTCCACGGGGAATGTGAGCGTCCCGAAGACGAACCTGCGGCGCGAGGCGGAGGGCCCCGAGGTCCTCAAGCTGCAGAACGCGCTCGTCAAGCTGGGCTACATGACGCAGGCCCAGGTGAACACCGGCCCGGGCATCTTCGGCCCGAAGACGGAGGCGGCCGTCGCGAAGTTCCAGAAGGACCAGGGCATCAGCCCCAACTCCGGCATCTTCGGCCCGAAGACGCGCACGGCGATGACCGAGGCGCTCAACGGCAAGGGCGGCACGGAGAAGCCGGGCGGCCCCGGCCCCGTCACCGGCCCGACGAAGCCCACGGGCTCGGACGCGACGAAGGCGGCGAACATCGACAAGATTCTCAAGGGCACGGGCCTGGCCGGCCAGGGCGCCCACATCGTGGCGATGTCGAAGAAGTACAACGTGCCCCCGGAGCTGGCGCTGGCCATGTTCCGCAAGGAAGCGTCCTTCATGACGGCCGGCTCGGCCGTGAAGAACAACAACCCGGGCAACCTGCGCTTCGCGGAGTGGGAGAAGCAGTTCGGCGGCAAGCCCAACGGCAACTTCGCGCACTTCCCCGACGTGAAGAGCGGCGTGGAGGCCTACTTCCGGCTGCTCGGCGGCCCCGCGTACCGCGGCTTCATCGACAGCGGCGACTACAAGGGCCTCATCAACAAGTACGCGCCGCCGACGGAGAACGACAGCGGGCTGTACCACAAGCAGGTGCTCCAGTGGATGCAGGAGTACAAGGCGAAGGTCGGCTGAGTTCCGGACACGTCTGGCTTTAGCGGAGGGGTGGAGGGCGCTCGGCGGCCTTCCGCCCCTCTGTCGTTGCGGGGTGCACGGCCGCGCTACCGCCGCAAACCCCTCACGGCCGCAGCGCGCGGGCCACCAGCGGCGCGAGCGTCACCACCTCCTGCGGGAAGGGCAGTCCCGCGTGCGGCTCCACGCTGTCGGTGCTCACCAGCCGCGTCAGCGGCAGCGTGCGCAGGCGCTCCACGGCGGGGCCCACGAGCAGCGCGTGCGACGTCACCACCGTGAAGTCCTCCGCGCAGCCCGCCTCGCGCAGCGTGCCCGCCGCCGCCGCCAGCGTGCCGCCGGTGGACACCATGTCGTCCACCAGGATGGGCCGCCGGCCCCGCACCTCGCCCATCAGCCCGCTGGCGTGGACCTCGTCGCCGCTCAGCCGCACCTTGTGAATCACCGCCCACGGGCAGCCCAAGAGCCGCGCCAGCGCCTCCGCGCGCTTCACCGCTCCCAGGTCCGGCGCCACCACCACCGACGTGTCCGTCACGCTCGCCCGCAGCGCGTCCGCCAGCAGCGGCAGCGCGGTGAGGTGCTCGAGCGGCGCGCCGAAGCAGCCCTCCAGCGCGGGGCTGTGCAGGTCCACCACCAGCACCCGCGCGAAGCGCCCCTGCGACAGCAGGTCCGCCACGAGCCGTCCACCCAGCGGCTCGCCCGGCCGCCCGCGCCGGTCCTGACGGGCGTAGCCCAGGTACGGCACCACCGCCTCCAGCCGGGCGGCCCCGGCCCGCCAGCACGCATCCGCCATGAGGAGCAGCTCCAGCAGGTGCTCGCCGGTGGGCGGCGTGGTGGCTTGCACGATGACAGCGGTGCGGCCCCGTACCGAAGCCGGCACCTCGAGGTGCATCTCCCCATCCGGGAAGCGCTCGAAGTGGCAGTCGGAGGGAGCCACGCCCAGCGCGGCGCCCAGGGCGCGGCCCAGGTGGGGACTGGCGGTGCCTACAAGGAGGACAGGGTCCATGCCCTCCAGCCTAGCGCGCCTTCCCGCCCCGGGGCGCGGGGCCGGTGCTCCCCCCGGAGGCAATCCAGCGGGAGGGCCTCTGCCCGTGCCTTCGCCGCCACCCGGGCCCGGCGTGCTTCACCTTGGGAGGTGGAGGACGACTCATGCGGTTTCGGGACCGAGCGGATGCGGGCCGCCAGCTGGCGACGCGGCTATTGCCCTACCGGAGCACGGGCGTGCGCGTGCTGGGCCTGGCGCGCGGCGGGCTGCGCGTGGCCTTCGAGGTGGCACGGGCCCTGGAGGCCCCCCTGGACGTCTGGGTGGCACGGCGGGTGGGCATCCCAGGGAGGATGACGACGCTGGGCGCCGTGTCCGAGGGCGGCGGCCTGTACCTGGACCCCGAGGCCCTCCAGCTGGTGCCGGAGGTGGAGCTGCGCTCCATGGCGCGCGAGGAGGCCGTCGAGCTGGAGGAGCAGGTGCAGCGGCTGCGCGGGCGGCCCACTCCGGACCTGGGCGGCTGTCTGGTGTTGCTGGTGGACGACGGGCTGGTGACGGGCTCCACCGCCGCCGCCGCGCTCCAGGCCCTGCGGCGGCAGCGGCCAGGCCGGCTGGTGCTGGGCGCCGGGGTGGCCACGCCGCACGCGCTGGACGTGGTGCGCGGCCTGGCGGACGCGGTGCACTGCGTGTCCACCCAGGAGGGCCTGCGCACGGTGTCCGAGGCCTACGACGACTTCCGCCCCCTGCCGGACGCGGACGTGCGGCAGTTGCTGGAGCGCGCGCGCGAGCCGGGGCTCCCGCGCGAGGTGCTGGAGTCCACGGACACGGGTGGTTTCTGGATGTGAGACGAGGAGGCATGGACACATGAGGCCTGGGAGGCACACGGACCCGGACGTACGAGAGGTGAAGGTGGAGGCGGGGAGCACGGAGCTGGGCGGCAGCCTGGGGCTGCCTCCCGGGGCGCGGGGGCTGGTCATCTTCGCGCACGGCAGTGGCAGCAGCCGCTTCAGCCCGCGCAACCGCGCCGTGGCGCGAGCGCTGCGTGACGCGGGGCTGGGCACGCTGCTGTTCGACCTGCTGAGCGAGGAAGAAGAGGCGCGCGACGAGCGCACCGGCGAGCTGCGCTTCGACATTCCCTTCCTCGCGCGGCGGCTGGCGGCGGTGACGGAGTGGGCGCGCCTGCAGGACGAGCTGGCGGGGCTGCGCTTCGGCTACTTCGGCTCCAGCACGGGCGCGGCGGCGGCGCTGGTGGCGGCGGCGCTGCACCCGGACCTCATCCACGCGGTGGTGTCTCGCGGCGGGCGGCCGGACCTGGCCGGACCGGTGCTGGCGCGGGTGCAGGCGCCCACGCTGCTGCTCGTCGGAGGCAACGACGTCGGCGTGCTGGAGATGAACGAGGACGCGCTGGCGCGGCTGGAGGGACTGAAGGACATCCGCATCATCCGCGGCGCCACGCACCTCTTCGAGGAGCCCGGCGCGCTGGAGGAGGTGTCGCGCCTGGCGGCGGAGTGGTTCACCCGCTACCTCGGCGCCGCCGGGCCGGAGGTGCATGCATGAGCCTGGGCACCCGGGGCGGCACGGACACGCCACGAAGTACCGAAGAAGGAGGAACGATGGAGACTGGACTCGCGCCCGGAACGGGGGCCGCGCCCCCCCACTGGGAGCACCTCACCCGGGGCACGGAGCAGCGGGTGCGCGGCAACGGCCGCACGCCGGACGAGGCGCTGGAGCAGGCCGCGGTGGCGCTGTGCGCGCTGGTGGCGGACCCGGCGGCGGTGGAGGTGCGCGAGGAGGTGGAGGTGGAGTGCGACGCGCATGATTTGGACTCGCTGCTGGCGAACTGGCTGCGCTCCATCGTCCACAACATGGCCGCCCGGCGCCTGCGCTTCCGCTGCTTCGCGGTGCGGCTGGACGGCTGGCACCTGTTCGGCCTCGCCTACGGCGAGCACCTGGACCCGGAGCGGCACCAGGGCGCCCTGGGGCTGCGCGGCGTGTCGCTCGTCGAGCCCACGGTGCGCAGGACGGAGGACGGGCGGTGGACGGCGGAGTGCAAGGTGGAGGTCCGGCCCCAGCGAGACGCGTGAGAGGAGCAGCACATGGGGAGCCGGGCGGTGGAGCTGCGGGGCGGCGGTGGAAGTCCGGTGACGGCGAAGCTGGAGCTGCCACCCGGAAGGCCCGTGGCCAGCGCGGTGCTGGTGTCGTGCTTCGCGTGCCTGGGCCAGTCACCCGGGCCGGCGCGGCTGTGCCATGCGCTGGTGTCCCGGGGCTTCGCCGTGCTGAAGCTCGACTTCACCGCGCCCCCCACGGGTGACGACGGCGCCGAGGCCCGGCCGGACACGGTGCCCTCGGTGGACGCGGTGGTGGAGGCGGCGGCGTGGCTGCGCGAGCGCTACCCTCCGGCCCGCCTGCTCTTGGGGCACAGCCTGGGAGGCACGGCCGCGGTGGCGGCGCTGCCCCGGCTGCCCGAGGTCGCCGCGCTGGTGCTGGTGAACGCGCCCTCCGGGCCGGAGCCCATCCTCGAGCGGCTGACGGCCGCCGAGCGCGAGGCGGGTGAGGGCGAGGTGGCGCTGGGCCCCGGCCGGCTGCGCGTGCTGCGCGGCTTCGTGCACGACATCGCCCCGGCGCGGGTGGCCCAGGCGCTGGGCGGCTTCCCAGGCGCGGTGCTGGTGTTGCAAGCGCCGGAGGACCGGTACGTGGCGCTGGAGCACGCGCGGCGACTGGTGGCGGCGGCGCGGCGCCCGGCCAGCCTGATGCTGCTGGACGGCGCGGACCACTTCCTGTCACGCGAGGCGGACGCGGGCTTCGCGGCCGATGTGCTGGGCGCATGGGCCGGTCGGCACGTGACGCCGGTGACGGAGCGCGAGGCGCCGCTGCCCCCGGGCGTGGTGGAGGTCCACGAGTCGGGCGAGGGCCGCTTCGCCCAGGACGTCCGCGTGGGCCGGCACCGGCTGCGCGCGGATGAGCCGCTGAGCGTGGGCGGCGAGGACTCGGGCCCCACACCCTATGGCCTGCTCACGGCCGCACTGGGAGCGTGTACGGCCATGACGCTGCGCATGTACGCGGAGCGCAAGGGCTGGCCGCTGGAGCACGTCCACGTGCGGCTGAGCCACGACAAGGTGTACGCGAAGGACTGCGCGGAGTGCGAGACGAAGAAGAGCCGGGTGGACCAGCTCAAGCGCTCCGTGAAGCTGGTGGGCCCCCTGACGCAGGAGCAGCGCGCGAGCCTGACGGCCATCGCGGACCGCTGCCCGGTGCACCAGACGCTGGAGTCCGAGGTGGATGTCGTGACGGTGCTGGAGGAATGAAGGTCCCGCCCGGGCGCGGGACTGGTAGGGTCGCCCCATGATTTCGCGTGAGCAGCGCTTCGTCTGGTTGGACCTGGAGATGACGGGGTTGGACCCGGAGACGTGCGCCATTATTGAGATTGGTGTCGTCATCACCGGGCCGGATTTGCGGCCGATTGCGGAGATGGACCGTGTCATCTGGCAGCCGGAGGAGGTGCTCCTGCGCATGGAGCCCGTCGTCCGGGAGATGCACACCCGCAACGGGCTGCTGGACAAGGTGCGCGCGTCCACCACGTCCCTGCGGGTGGCCGAGCGCGACATCACCGCGCTCATCTCCGAGCACTGCGCGCTGGGCGAGGGCGTGCTCGCCGGCAACTCCATCCACACGGACCGGCGCTTCCTCTTCCGCTACATGCCCATGCTGGAGCGCTACCTCCATTACCGCATGGTGGACGTGACGAGCCTCAAGGTGCTCGTGCGCGCCTGGTACCCGAACCTCGTCGAGCCCCGCAAGCCGCCCGCCGGGCACACCGCGCTGGCGGACGTGCGCTCCAGCATCGCGGAGCTCCAGTACTACCGGGACATCCTCTTCCGCGCCACGCCGGGCTGAGCGCGAGCGTCCCCGCCTTCCGCTCCGGAAGCTCCGGTGCGGAAGACGCGTCCTCGCTTCAGTGCGGGCGCTCCGTGTCTTCCGACTCGGAGCGCGGGTCGCCGAGCAGCTCGGAGATGGTGTCGAGCAGCAGGTCCAGCTCGAAGGGCTTGGCGAGGAAGCGCGCGCTGGAGCGGCGCTCCTCGTCGGAGATGCGGCCGGCGCTCATCACCACCACGGGGATGGAGAGCAGCGCCGGGTTCTCGCGCATGCGGCGCAGCATCTCCCGGCCGTCCATGACGGGCATCATCAAGTCCAACAGCACCAGGTCCGGCTTCGCCGCCGCCATGCGCTCCAGGCCCTCCGCCCCGTTGAAGGCGGTGACGATGTCGTAGCCCTCCACGGAGAGGATGTCCTGGAGCGCCTCGACGATGGCGAGCTCGTCGTCGACGATGAGGAGCCGCTTCATGCGCCGCCCCTCCTGCGCCGCAGGAGGCCCCTGCGCTTGCCGGGCTTGTCCGCCTTCTTCTTCACCGACGACACCAGCGGCCGTGCCTGGCCGGTGAGGATGGCCTCGGCGCTCTCGAAGGTCTCCGCCACGTCGATGCCCTCGGCGGTGATGGAGAACAGGCGCAGGGCCGGGTCATTGTCGCTCTCGCGCATCTTCAGCACGGACAGCATGCGGTACAGCTGCGAGCGCAGCTCCACGAAGCGCAGGAGGAGGATGTTGTCGATGATGGCCTCCACCCGCTCCAGCGGCGCATTCAGCTCCGGGCCGAAGAGGGTGTTGGTCTGCTGCGTGGCCAGGGTGGTGACGCCCAGGGCGCGCAGCGCGTTGGTCATCGCGGTGAGGAAGCGCGGGGTGCGGTGCGGGTCCGTGGACTCCTGGATGAAGGGCTCCAGCCCGTCCAGCACCAGGCGCTGGATGCCGAGCTTCTTCACCAGGCCGAACAGCTCCTGCACCAGCGCGTCGGGCAGCGACTCCACCGCCAAGCGCGACTCCAGCTTCACCAGGCCCGCGTTCGCGTACTTGCGCAGGTCCAGGCCCACCAGGTCCGCCTTGTTGAGCAGGCGCTGCGCCGTCTCCACGAAGCTGAAGTAGAGGCCCGGCTCGCCCCGGCGCGCGCCCTCCGCGAGGAAGTGCAGGCACAGCAGCGTCTTGCCGCTGCCCGGTGAACCGAAGACGAGCGTGGACGAGTAGCGCACCAGCCCGCCGTAGAGCATCTCGTCCAGCCGGGGAATGCCGAAGGCCAGCCGCTGCTTCAGCTCCGGCACGCGCTCCGTCGCCTCCGAGTAGAGGGCCTCGGTGCGCGGATAGACGACGACTCCGTCATCGGTGATTGCGAAGCTGTGCCTGCCGACCAGCTGCGAGCCGCCGCGGAACTTGGCCACCTCGAGGGAGCGGACGGACTTCACGCCCAGCGTCTCCATGGCCAGCAGGACGACGCCGTCCACCATGGCGAACTGCGGGTCGGCCGGGTCATCGCGCTTGCCGGTGAGCAGCAGCGTGGTGCAGCCCGCCAGCGCGTTGTGGACGCACAGGCCATGGAGGAACTCACGGAAGGCCAGGCGTGACTCGGCGCTCTCCTCCACGGCGGACAGGCCGTCCACCACCAGCGCGGTGGCGCCGTGCTCGCGCACCGCGCGGAAGATGAGCCGGCTCAGGCCCGTGAGGCCTTCCGACTTGAGGGGGGAGTAGCCGCTCTCGTAGAGCAGCGTGCGGCCGACCTCTTCCTTTCGGAAGAAGCTCATGCCCTGCAGGTGCAGCACCATGCGCGCGTGCGACTCGGCGAGCACGGTGAGGTAGATGGCCTTCCCACCCTGCGCGACGGTGGCGAAGCAGAACTGGTTGCCGAGGATGGTCTTCCCCGTCCCAGGGACGCCGGTGATGATGTAGGTGCCGCCGCGCAGCCAGCCGCCGCGCAGGAGGGTGTCCAACCCTGGCACGCCGGTAGGGACCCGTGGGCTGGGTTCGGCCGGCAGGTCAGAGGTGTCCGTCACGGGTCCGCGTTCCTCCCTCGCTCGCGAAGGTAGGCCAGGGCGGGGCGCCAGCCACGGAATTGAATTCGCTGTGTTCGGAATCCTGCGATGGACGTGGAGGACCGAGCCGTGGAGTGCACGGAAGGGCCTCACCTGCGAGAGCGAGGGGCAAGCGCCTCGGGAGAAGCGAAGCCGGCGAAGAGCTCGCCGGTGACATAGGCGCGGTGCTTGCGGGACGCGCGGCGGAGGTAGTCGTTGAGCACCTCGCGGTTGGCGCGGGCGCGGTGGGTGGCGGGCCAGCGCAGGTGCATGCGTGCGCGGACGATGCCCTTGCTGCCCCGGTGGACGAAGGTGACGAGGCCACCGGGGGACACGCGCTCGACGACGCCGACGTGGGTGAGCCCGTCATCGCGGCGCCCGTCGTTGTCCCTGTCATACGTCTCGCGGAAGAAGACGAGGTCTCCCGGGCGCGGCTTCGTCCGGTGGAGGGCGCCCTGGCGACGCACGGCGCGGTAGATGTGGGTGACGCCGTTCTCACCCTTGCGGCCCGGGCCCGACATGAGGTCGATGCCGGCGCTCGTGTAGGCCAGCCGCGCCAGGCCCGTGCAGTCATCTGGCACGGTGTTGCTCACGGTGCGCAGGGAGGTGACACCGACGAGGCCGGTGGCCTTCTTGGCGATGCGCTCGCCCACGCGCGGGCGGGGTGGGGACGTGGCGCGGGAAGGCTTCGACTTGCGGCCGGTGGACGCGGGCTCCGCCTGCTTGCCCTGCGCCGGCTTCACCGCCGCGGGATGTGCTGACACGGGCGCCGCGGTGCGCGTGGCGGCGTGTGCGCTACCGCAGGCCAGCGGCCCGAGTACTGCTGCGACGACCAGGAGGACGTGACGGAGCATTGCTCCGCCGGACGTGGCCCTCCGGGCGGTTATTCACTTCGGGCCCGGGCGACTTTCCCGGGCCGGAGCCCCGCGCCGCCACCCGGGCGGCACGGTTGCTCGGGCACCGAGCAAGCTCACTCGGGGACTAGGCGATGATGGGGCGCAGGTAGCGCAGGCGCTCGGGGTCCAGCGCGTTGTCGCGCACCTTGTTCACGAGCCGGTCCACATCGCGGCGGACCTGATTCACGTCGCCCTTGTACTCGGCCAGCTTCTCGTCCGCGAAGTCCTTCGTCCCGGCGCCAATCTCCAGGCTGCCGCCGTTGCCGCCCGCGCCGACGCTCAGCCCGCCCTCGATGCCGGTGGTGCGGAAGCGCTCCAGCGAGGCCTCCACCACGAGCCCGCCCTTGTCCGAGGGCACCCGTCCCAGCTTGTCCAGCGCGCCGTCGAAGTTGCCGCGCAGGATTTCGCCGCCCGCGCCGCTCTCCAGGATGGCCTGGGGGTTGCCCTTGACGGAGGCGGTGGCCTTCACGCCCTCGCCCTGGTTGAGGCTGGCCTCCACCGGCCCGCTCGTCACGCCCACCGCGCGGCCACCCTGCAGCTCCGCCTCGAAGGTGACCTTCGCCTCGGCGTCCTTGACGAGCCTGCCGCGGCCCTCGCTCGTGGCCAGGTCGCTGAGCTGGAAGTCCTTCGGAATGTTGAACCGCTCCTCCACCTCGATGCTGCCGCTCACCCCGCCGTTGACCTCGCCGCTCACGCCGCCGCCGGTGCTGACCGCGCCCTCGGCGTTGCCGGAAATCTTCTGCTTGAGGACCACCGCGCTGGGCTGACCGTTCTCGAACTCCACCCGGGCCGTGTGCTGCGCCTGGACGTCGGCGCTGCCGCTCAGCCCCTGCAGGCTGGTGCCGCCCTCGGCCGAGATTTCCGCCGCGATGTTGCCCTGCACCTCCACCGCGCTGATGTTGTCGCGCAGCTTGCCCAGGTCGCCGGGCGAGGCGCCGAAGATGTGGTCGATGACGCCCAGCTGGTCCGCCGCGGCGCCAGCCGGTCCGGCGGCGGCCGTGGCCGCGGTGGCCATCATGGTGTCCACCGCCTCCTTCGCTTCCTTGGCGCTGCCGAACTTCAGCTCCACCTTGCCGCCCACGTTGGCGGTGGCGCTGCCGCTCAGCTCACCCTTGGTGCCCTGGGTGAGGATGCCGCCGATGCCGCCGCCCACCTGGGCATCCACGCTGACGGTGTACTCGTCCTTGCCGCTGTCGTCCTTGCCGCGGGAAATCTCGATGTTGCCCTCGGCCTTGCCCGTGAGGCCCGCGCCGCTGACGCTGCCTCCGACGTGCAGGGTGTGCGAGTCGCCGTCACCGAGCCCGTCGATGGCGCTCCGGTATTGCCCCACCTGCTTGACGGCCTCCACCGTCTCCGGCAGGTCCTGGATGCTCTGGCCGGAGGTGCGCAGCAGGTCCGCCGAGTTGAGCACCGGCCCCAGCGGCGTGAAGGTGGTTGCATTGCGGATGGGCTCGGGGATGTGGTCCGTCACCGTGCCAATGGCGTCGCCGGTGCCCTCGATGATGCCGCCGCCCTTGTCAGCGGCCTGCTCGAGGAAGCCGGGGCGGCCGTTCGTCGCCTCGTCCACGGCCTGGCGGATGTTGTCCTTGGCGTCGGAGCTCTTGTCCATCGCCTCCAGGTTGTTGGCCAGCTGCGTGCCGAAGTCCGGCGGCGCGCCGTCTTCAATCTGCTGGCGCAGCGCTCCGCCGAACTGGTCATTGTCGTCCACGTCGGTGAAGCGGTCGCCCTGGTGGAGCGCGAAGCTCTGGGCGATGGCGGCGCCGCCCTCGGGGCCCGCGGCGCGAGTGGCGTAGGACAGGTCGCGCAGGGTGTTGTTGAGGTCCGTCTCACCGGGCCGGTCGTCGTAGTTGTTGACGGCCTGGCTCATGCGCTCCACCTGCGGCGCGGCGGTGCGCGCGATGTTGGCGCGCTGCGCGGGGTCGCTGGTGAGCTCCAGCTGGCGGCGCAGCTCGGCGGCGCCCTGGGCGGGGCCCGCGTCGGTGGCCGCCTGGATGCGGCGGGTGCTCTCGATGGCGGCGTCCTGGGCGGACACGGGGCCCGGGCCACCGAAGAGGCGGGCCTGCTCCTGCGGGTTCAGGTTGCCGGCCTCGTAGGCGTCGCGTACGCGGTCCGCGGCCGCGAAGGGCGCGGGCTTGCCGGCGGCCTCGGCGGTGCGGTTGGCGGTGCGCGCGGCCTCCAGGGACTTGTTGGCCTCGTCGATGGAGCGCTGGCGCTCGTGCTGGGCGGTGGCCTCGGTGCGGCCGGCAGTCGTGTCCAGGCGCTTCGCGCGAGCCTCGGCCTGGTCGATGGCCTGCTCCTGGGCCTGGCTGGGATTGGGGCCCGCCTTCTTCTGGACCTGCTGCGCCTGCTGCTGGGCCTCGTTGGCCTGTGCGCGTGCCTTCGCGGCGGCCTCCGCCTGCGCCTGGGCGGCTTTGCGAGCGGCCTCGGCGGCCTCCGCTGCGCGACGGGCGGCCTCCGCGGCACGACGGGCGGCCTCTGCGGCACCACTGTTACTCACCGGGGGCGGGGGCATGCGGGAGTCCTTGAGGGGGGTGTGGGAGACGCCGGCCCCAGACGCAGGGGCGCGATCATCGTGAGGACGTCTCCATTTTCCGCCCCGGGCCCGCGCGGGTTGCGTGGCTGTGACACATTTTTCGCGATTCTTGAGAGTCCAAACGGACACCCGTGTGCCTGTGCAGGTCCGGGTGGGCCCTGGGCCGCGTGTCGCCGGCTAGGGAGCCTTGTCCCGGAGCTGCTGGGCGTAGCGCGCGACGGAGCGGTTGTAGCGAGGCAGGTATTTCGAAAGGGCCGTGAGGGCCACGGCCACCGCCTCCCGCTCGCGTCCGAGGTCGACGAGCACCAGGGCCATGAAGGTCGCCACCGCGCCATCGAGCGCATCGGACGCGGCGTCGGCTTCGGTGGTCAGGAGCTTCAACGCGTCCTGTGGCTTCCCAAGGTTGCGGAGCGAGCTGGCCAACTGGATGACAGCCCGCCGGCGGCGCTCACCCGCCAGGCCCGCGTCGAGCGCGGCCGAGTACAGCTCAACCGCCCGCGCGGGGTGGCCGGTGGAGTCAAACGCCGAGCCTCGCTCGAACAGTCCAATCGCGTTTCCCGGTGGGAGCTCGGCGACCAGCGCCTCCATGCGGCCAACGAATGCGTCCGCGTCATGGCCATCCATCCCGGCCCACAGCTCCGAGACACACTTCTCCCAATCGGCACTCGGGACAGTCATGGGCGGAGTATGGCCGACGGCCACGGGGCCCATTCCGGGGATGCGTGGGCGTAGGCCGGCTGACTCCGGATGCTTCCCGATGGGACGCAGTCGTGTTTCCTGAAGACGCAGCCGCGCGGAAGTCGCTCTGCGTCACGACACGTGCTGCAGGTATGAGTGATTCATACGCGAAGTGGCTCGCCGCTTGCTGGGGCCGCCGCCCGGTGGCCGACCGGCCCCGAGTCCAACGCAACGCAAGAAAGGCAGCGATGAGGAACTCCCATCCTGACGCACGAAGTGTATCGAGGCTTCTCACGGTACTCGTGGCACTCGCCACGAGCCTGGGAGGGATGTCCGCCCACGGGCAGACGCCACAGAGCCAGACCTTCAACTACACGGGCGGAACCCAGACCTTCACGGTACCCGCCAACGTGAGCGTGCTGACCATCAATGCCGTGGGAGCTCGCGGCGGAAACGCCTTCAACAACTCCACGGCGGGCCTGGGTGCCTCACTGCAAGGCAGCTTCGCGGTGACGCCCGGAGAGCAGCTCACGCTGCTCGTGGGCGGCCGGGGCGCGGACGGCACCAACGGTGGTGGCGGTGGTGGCACCTTCGTGTGGCGGGGCACAGGAGCTGCGTCCACGTCGGCGCTGCTGGTGGCCGCGGGCGGTGGCGGTGGAGCGGGCTGCAACGGCTTCAATGGCATCGGCGCCTCGCTGAGCAGCAGCGGCACGTCCGGTAACGGCAGCCCGGGTGCCGGTGGCGGAGCCAGCGCCGGAGGAGGAGGCGGTGGTGCGGCCGGCTTCCACGGTGGCGGCGGCGGCGGTGCGGGCCTGACGCAGTCGGGCGGCGCCGGAGTCAACGGCGCCGGCTCGGGTGGTGGCGGTGGAGGTAGCGCCATCAGCAGCGGCGGTGGTGGTGGCGGTGGCACCCTCAACGGCAACGGCGGCTTCGGTGGCGGAGGCGGCGCGGCGGGCGCGGCCGGCGGTGCGGGTGGCTACAGCGGCGGCGGTGCCGGTGGCGCGTCCTCCAACTGTGGCGGTGGTGGTGGCGGTGGCTCTGCCAACGGCGGCGCCAACCCCGTCAACCAGGCCAATGTCGGCGGTGGCAACGGCCAGGTCGTTCTCAACTACCTCCAGTAGCTCTGACAACGGGCCTCCGCCCGGCGAAGTCGTGACCTGGGGAGGATCCGCGAGTGCCTGCGGATCCTCCCCGCATCTTGAGTTTCCAGGGCGTGCGCTCCAAGGTGCCGGCTCCACTGAAGGGAGTCCGCCATGAAGAAGCTGCTTGGAAGCCTGTCCGCCGCCCTGTTCCTCCTGCTGCCGGCCGTGGCCGCCGCGGAGACGACGTGGGTCATGAGCGCGAGCGTGCCCGTGGTGGGCGCGGGAGGCGGTTACGTCTTCTACCAATTCCAGCTCACCACCGGCGTCTGGCCCGTGGCCCCGGGGCACACCGCGGGCGTCGTCTACACCTGGGACAACTGGCAGACCACGCAGTCGGCCACGCTCGCGTGGCAGAGCAACCAGCCCAACGCCTACGGCAGCCAGGACGAAGTATGGAACGGCCGCTTCAACATCCCGCCGTACATCTCGTTCAGCGCCGTGCAGTACGCCATCTACGTGGATGACGCGTCCGGCAACCGCACCTGGAACAACAACAGCGGGCAGAACTTCGTCGTCGCGAAGTAGCCGTAGCGAAGCCCCCGAGGGAGAAATTCCCGGAAAAATCAGCAGGGGGAAGATCTCCCGAGCCCCTCGTTCACTGTCTGCCGCAAGCCACCAAGGGGCATTGAACACATGCGTCAGCGAGCAATCGGAATGCGCTCCCACGTGCTGGGAGCGCTGCTGGGGAGTCTTGTCTTCGCATCAGGCTGTGGGCCCGCCGAGCAGCAGGAGCCGCGGGAGCTGGACCCGGCCTCCCTGCCCGGCAAGGAGTCCAAGCCCGACGAGGAGCTGGGCACGCGCAGGGACTCGGTGGTGTATGGCGTCGACAACCGCCAGGACGTGAACCTTCACACGGACGCGTACCTGCGGGCGCGCGCGCACCAGTCCACGGTGGCGCTGATGCGCCCGACGGCCATCAACGCGACCAACCCCGACAACGTTACCTTCACCGGCAACACGCTGCAGGTGGACAACAACCTCTGCGCCACCGAGCGCTTCCTGAGTGACCCGAGCCCGGCCTTCTGCTCGGGCACGCTCATCGACGACGACCTGGTGCTGACCGCGGGCCACTGCATCACCGCCGCGAACTGCGCCAACACCCGCTTCGTCTTCAACTTCTACCGTGCGACGCCGCTCGCGCTGCAGACCGTGACGACGCAGGACATCTTCAGTTGCTCGTCCGTGGTGGCGCGGCAGCTGGCGGTGGTGAACGGGCAGAACCTGGACTTCGCCGTCGTCCGGTTGGACAGGTCCGCCGTGCCGCGCTTCACCCCGGCGCCGGTGCGCTCGGAGAACGCGGCCCTGCCAGTGGGCCAGGGCGTGGCCGTCATCGGCTCGGGCAGCGGCATCCCCTACAAGATTGACTCTGGCGGCTCGGTGCGTGACTCGCGCACGGCCACGCTGGACTTCTTCGTGGCCAACACGGACACCTTCGGCGGCAACTCCGGCTCGGGTGTCTATGACCTGCTCTGGCAGTCGGTGGTGGGCATCCTCGTGCGCGGCGAGACGGACTACGTCGCCAACGGGAGCTGCAACATCGTCAACGTCTGCTCGGAGACGGGCTGCCGTGGCGAGGACATCACCTACGTGCGCCCGGCCCTGGACGCCTACTGTGCCGTGGCCACCAGCCGTCGGCTGTGTGGTGAGACGTCCCTGGCCAACGCGCTGACCTATGACCGCACCAACACCAGCTCCGCCTCGGTGAACGCGGCCACCGCCACGCTCTCGCTGGTGGAAGGGCAGACGGTCCATATCGGCACCTGCGGGCTGCCGGGCGCCGCCTACGCGGGTGACACCTACCTGCGGCTGACCAACGCGGCGAGCACGCTCGTGGCCGTCAGCGACGACGCCTTCGGCACCTACTGCTCGAACATCAAGTACACCGTCCCCGCGGGCGGTGGCGGCAACTACCAGCTCAGCGCTGGCTGCTACCTGAACCGGAGCTGCCGTGGCACCGCCGTCTGGAGCGTGAGCGCCGGCACCTATGCCGCCGCCAACACCACCTCCGCCACCATCAACACCGTCAACCGTCGCTTCGCCCTCACCGAGGGCCAGGTGCTCAACGTGGGCACCTGCGGCGTGACGGGCGCGTCCTTCACCGGTGACACCCTCCTGCGGCTGTACGACGCGGCGGGCGCCCAGGTGACGGCGAGCGATGACGCCTGCGGCGGCACCGGCTCCAACATCAAGTACACCGTGCCCGTGGGCAAGGGTGGCATCTACGAGCTGCGCGCCGGCTGCTACTCCAGCACCGCGTGCAGCGGCAACCTGGCGTGGGGCACCAGCGGCGGCAGCGGCTCCGTCGTCTACACCGCCACGAACACCGCCAGCGCCACCACGGGCACCGTGAACCATGACCTCATCCTGTCCGCGGGCCAGGTCCTGACGGTGGGCACGTGCGGCACGCCCAACGCCTACACGCCGTCGGACACCTTCCTGCGGCTGGTGAACGCGGGCGGCACTGAGGTGGCCCTCAGTGACGACGCCTGCGGCAGCGGCTCGCGCATCACCTATACGGCGCCCGCGGACGGCATCTACCAGCTGCGCGCCGGCTGCTACTCCGCCAACGCGTGCAGCGGCACGGCGTCCTACCGCACCAACTGACGCGCGGGCTTCTGGCCCTCGCGCACCTCCGCCTCCTCCGGGCTGGTTCCCGGGGGAGGCGGTTTCGTTTCGCGCCGGGAGGCCATCCGGGCCTCGAACGCGGAGCCCGGGTGTCTGCCTGCGTGCCAGGCAGCGCGCCAGCCGCAGAAGGTGCGTGGCTGTCTGGCTGTTCCGACGTGGGGCCGGACGGCACGAACGAGATTGATATCGAGTTCGCGAAGTGGAGAGGCAGTCAGTGGGACGTACTCCACGCACCGCTTCAAGTGGTCGTCGAATCAGGCGTAGGCGTCAGGCGCGAGTTGCACGGAGCTGAGCTTCGACCCGGAGCGGGAGGGTGCGCTAACCTGGGGCCGTGGCCATCCAACGCTCCATCCTGCTCATCGCGGACATCGGTGGGTACACCCGTTTCATGCGCACCCACCGCATGTCGCTTGCCCACGCTCAAGAGGTGGTGGCGACGCTGCTCGAGGCCGTCATCGACGCGTCCAGGCCGCTCAAGCTGGCGAAGCTGGAGGGGGACGCGGCGTTCCTCTACGTCCCGCTCGAGAGCGAAGCCCAGCTCGCCTCCGTCGGACAGACGGTGGCCGACATCCGCCGCGCGTTCCTCGCCCGGCAGCAGGACATCGTGGCCAACCGGTTGTGCACCTGCCACGGGTGCATGGAGGTCGAGAGCCTCAACCTCAAGTTCGTCGCCCACGTGGGTGACGTCGCCTTCCAGAAGGTGAAGCGCCACAAGGAGCTGGCGGGCATGGACGTCATCCTCCTGCACCGCATGCTGAAGAATGAGGTGCCGGCGCGCGAGTACCTGTTGATGACCGACGAGCTGCTGGGGAGCCTGGAGCCCACCCTCGGCCGGTCCGCGCGCGCCCTCCTGCACGACTTCGAGGGCATCGGCCCGACGCAGACCCACTACATCGACCTGGCGGAGCTGGCCGCGGACCTGCCGCCCGCCCTGGTCAAGAGCCTGCCCGTGCGCTGGTGGGACCGCATCGTGATGAACGTGAAGGTGCTTCACTACTACTTCGGCATCAAGGAGCCGTGCCAGGACTTCCGCAACGTCGAGAAGACCTGAGCGTCACGCCGCGAAGGCGTCGCGGCCCTGGAGAGCAGGGGCCGTGGACGCCCCGCCGCTCACGGTGCCATCAACTTGTCGCGCAGCAGGTGCTTCTGCACCTTGCCGAGCGCATTGCGAGGCAGCGCCTCCACGAAGACCACGCGGCGCGGCTTCTTGAAGCTGGCGAGCCGGTCCTTGCACCAGTCGACCAGCGCCTGGGCCTCGGGCGCGGATGCACCGGCGGGCGGCACCACCACGGCCACCACCTGCTCGCCGAAGTCCGCGTCCGGCAGGCCGAGCACCGCCACCTCCGCGACGCCGGGGTGTGAGGCGAGCACCTCCTCCACCTCGCGCGGGTACACGTTGAAGCCGCCGCTGATGATGAGCTCGCGTGCGCGGCCGGTGATGCGCAGGTAGCCGTCCGCGTCGTGCTCGCCCAGGTCTCCGGTGCGGAACCAGCCCTCCGAGTCGAAGGACTCGGCGGTGGCCTCCGGACGGCGCCAGTAGCCGGAGAAGACGTGGGGGCCACGCACTTCAATCTCGCCCGTCTCCCCGCGAGGCAGCACCCGCCGCGAGCGCACGTCCACCACGCGCGCCTCCTGGCCGGGGTAGGGGAAGCCCACCGTGCCGGCGCGGCGCTCACCGTCATACGGGTTGGTGGTGTTCATGATGGTCTCCGTCATCCCGTACCGCTCCAGGATGCGCGCGCCGAGCTCGGCCTCGATGTCGCCAAAGAGCTGCGGGCTCAGGGGCGCCGACCCGGACACCCACAGCCGCAGCGAGCGAGGCTTCATCCCCGTGCGGCGCGACTCCTCCAGCAGGCGCCCGTACATGGTGGGCACGCCGAAGAACATCGTGAGCGAGGCGTCGTCGCGCAGCGCCTCCAGCGCCTCCGAGGCCACGAAGCGTCGGCGCAGGTCCACGCTGGCGCCGGTGTAGAGCGTGCCGTGCAGGCCCACCATGAGGCCGTGCGTATGGAACAGCGGCAGCGCGAGCAGCAGCCGGTCGGCCTCCGTCCACCGCCACGCCTCGGTGACGGCCTTCACGTTCGCCAGCAGGTTGCGGTGCAGCAGCATGGCGCCCTTGGAGCGGCCCGTGGTGCCGGACGTGTAGCCGAGCACCGCCAGCTCCTCGGGGCGCGGCAGCTCCAGCGGCTCGGAGGACGCCGCTGCGCCGCGCGAGAGCAGTCCGTCGAACGGCACCACCGTGAGGGACGCGGGAAGCGCGGTGGCCGGAGGCTCCACGGTGACGAGCCACTGAAGGGACGGAAGCTGCTCGCGCAGCGGCGCCAGCTCCGAGGCCCCCGAGGCGCCGGTGACGCACGTGCGCACCTCCGAGTCGGAGAGGATGTGCGCCAGCTCCATCTGCCGGTACGCGGTGTTGACGAGCACCACCGCGCCGCCCGCGTGCTGCACGCCGAGGTAGGCGATGGCGAACTCGGGGCTGTTCTCCAGGAAGAGCGCCACGCGCTCGCCGCGCTGAAGCCCGAGGTGCCTCAGGCCGCGAGCGAAGTCGGCGACGCGCCCGGCGAGCGCACCATAGGTGTACGCGCTGCCCTCGAAGGTGAGCAGGGGCCGGGAAGGAGTGCGGTGGGCGTGGTCCAGGAAGGCTTCGAGCAGGGAAGACGGCATGGCGGGCGCAGCCTACTTCCGGCACCCCGAACGGAGGCACCTCAACCGGCCCTGCTCCAGTAATAAATGGATAACCTGAATATCAAGTTCCTGGCTAGGGTCGCCGACGGCCCCGTGGGCATGCCGCCTCGGGCCATTCCACGTTCTCTCTGGGAGCCTTCCCATGACTTTGGAGTTCCGCCGGTGGAGCCGGGCCCTGCGCCTGGCGCTCGCAGCCGTCCTGTCTCTCGCGGTGCTGGTGCCCGAGGTGGCGTCGGCGAACCTGCCGTACCCCACGCGAAGCGCGTACCGCCTCAAGGGCGTCCAGCCGGACTTCTGGCCCAGCTACGACGAGTTGGTGGGCAACAACACGGGCGGCGTGGCGATGAACCTCGTGTGGGCGCAGTGGGAGCCATCGGTGCAGGCGCCGCCGTGCACGGGCGGCCGGGTGGAGTACGGCGGGCGCTGCTTCGCGGTGGACGGGGCGGTGGACGCGGCCATCCGTGAATGGACGGCGCGCGGCGTGGTGGTGACGGCGGTGGTGTACGGAGTGCCCGCGTGGGCGCGAGCGGGACGGGTCTGTACGCCCGCGGCGCCAGGCTTCGAAATCTTCTGCGCACCCAACAACGCGGCGGACTACGGGCGCTTCGTGGGCCTGCTGTCGCAGCGCTACAACGGGCAGAACGGCCATGGCCGCATCGCGGACTTCGTCATCCACAACGAGGTCAACTCCAACGACTGGTTCGACATCGGCTGTGGGCAGGGCGCGGGGGCGTGCAACGTCACGGCGTGGCTGGACACGTACGCGGCCAACTACAACGCGGCCTATGACCAGGTGGTGGCGTGGCAGCCCGCGGCGAAGGTGCTCATCTCGCTGACGCACCACTTCGGCACGGAGTTCGACCAGCCCTCGGCCCACAGCCCGCTGCTGTCCGCCATCACCGTCATCAACGGCGTCGCCGCGCGGGCGGGCTCGCGTGCATGGCGGGTGGCGTATCACCCGTACGCGCCGGACCTCTTCAAGCCCCAGTTCTCCGCGGACGACTACCCGCGCGTGACGTTCGGCAACCTGGGTGTGCTGGCGGGCTGGCTGCGCAAGACGTTCCCCGGCCGGCCGCACGCGTGGGAAATCCAGCTCACGGAGAATGGCATCAACTCGACCAGCCCGCAGTCCTCCGAGGCCGCGCAGCAGGCGGCGGTCTGCGACACGTTCCGCAACGTGCTCGGGACGCCGGGCATCGAGAGCTACATCTACCACCGCATGCAGGACAACGCGGCGGAGGGCGGGCTGGGGCTCGGGCTGCGCCGGACGGATGGCAGCGCGAAGCCGGCGTGGTCCACGTGGGCGCTGGCGAACCGCAATGACCTGAACCCGAAGCAGCTCTCCTGCGGCTTCGAGGACCTGCCGTACACGCGCCTGCGCCGGGCGTATCTGTCTTCGCGGGGCCACTGGGCCTCGTCGCGGCTGCCGCCTCCGGGCTTCCGGGTGGAGAACTCGTGGCGCCTGCTGCGCGACGCGGCGCCGGGCACGCGGATGCTCTACGAGTGCCGCGTGGGTAACCACAACCTCATCTCGCCGGATGTGAACTGCGAGGGGCTGCTCGCGATGGGGCCGGTGGGCTACATCTACACCTCGCAGGTGGCGGGCACGGTGCCGCTGTACCGGTGCCGCATCGGCCAGGGGCAGGACCACTTCATCTCCGGCGCCTCCAACTGCGAGGGCCAGGTGACGGAGCAGCTCCTCGGCTACGCCGTTCCGTAGCGGGCACACGCGTTTCAAGGAGTCCCCTGTCATCCATTCACGGCCCTCGGAGCACGGACCAGGGGCAGGGGACTCGCCGCATGACGCTGGAACTCCGTGGCGCAGTGCGCGGAGAACACGCTCACCTCGGCCGAGTGGTTCCGCACCAGCTCCCGCAGCCGAGCCTGGTTCGCCACCCGCGCCGCGTTGTCCGCCGAGCGGAGTCGCTGGAACAGCGCCAGTCCGAGCGGGCTGCTCGGGGCCACCGGGGCGACTTCGCGGTGGCTGAAGTACGCATCGCCCGCGTGGAGCAGCCAGCGTCCCCCGCTCTTCACCGCGACGCCGCAGTGCCCCTCTGAGTGGCCCACGAGCGGAACGAGCAGCACCTCGTCGCCGAGTCCCGGAAGCGGGCGCACCGCCTCGAAGCCGAACCAGCGCTCACCGTCCACGGCATGCGGTGTCCACCGGGGCTCATGTGCCCACTGCCGGGGCCGGTAGCCGTACTTCTTGCTGCGTCCGGTGGGGTTCATCGCCGCCTCGTACTCGTCGCGGAACACGTGCACCTCGGCGGAGGGGAAGTCCGACAGTCCGCCGGCATGGTCCAGGTCCAGGTGCGTGGGGAGGATGTGGCGCACGTCCTCGCGCTTGAAGCCAAGCTGCTCCACCTGGGCAACGGCCGTCTCCCGCGAGTCCAGCCGGGGAGCGTTGCGGCGGATGAAGCGCCGGCCCAGGCGGGAAGGGTCCTGGAGGTCCTGCGTGCCCAGGCCGGTATCGACGAGCACGAGCCCCTGCCGCGTCTCCAGCACCAGGCAATGACAGACCATCCGGGCGCGAGCGAAGAGGCTGCCCTCGCCCAGCACGAGCCAGGCTCCGGCGGGGCACAGGGTTCCGCAGTTGATGTGGTGAACGCGCATGGTCAGCTCCTGGCCCTGAGGTGGCGGGCCTGTGTGGTTTCCATGCGCCACAAGTAGAGGAGCGCCCCCGGAGGCGATTGGAGGAATCGGCCATCTCGCGTGGGCCCCCGGCGCCGATGGGTTGAAGCCGGTACGCCCGTGCCCCATGCTTGGCGTGTGACTGTGTCTGCCATCCACCTCGCGCCGACGCGGGAGCTCGCGCGCTTCGTGAAGTCCTTCCGCGTCGTCACGCGCGGGCCTGACGCGGACCCGTACGTCCAGCTACCGGATGGCGAGGTGGACCTCGTCGTCCGAATCTCCTCCAGCCTGGGCGAGGTGCACGCCATCGGCACGCGGCTGCGTCCGCTGCGCAAGACGGTCGATGTCCAGCGGACCCTCGCCGTGCGGTTCAAGCCCGGGGGCGCCTACCCGTTCTTCGGCGTGCCCATGTCCGAGCTCACCAACCGCATCGTGTCCATCGACACGCTCTGGGGTGCGGACGGCGCGCGCCTGCGAGAAGCGCTCTCGGAGGCCCCCTCGGTGGCCGCGAGGCTGCAGGTGCTGGAGGAAGCGCTCACCGAGCGGCTCCACCGGGGAGACCTCTTCGAGCCGGCGGGAGCCTACGTCGTGAGGCGCGCCGTCCGGCTCATCACCGACTCCACCGAGCTGCCCCGGGTGGAGGGGCTCGCGCGCGAGCTGGGCATCAGCACGAGGCACCTGCGCCGGGCCTTCGAGGACGTGGTGGGCGTGGGCCCCAAGGAGTTCGCGCGCATCATCCGGTTCCAGCGCGCGGTACGTGCCTCCGAGCGCACCGCCGCGCCGGACTGGGGTGCCATCGCGGCGGCGGTGGGCTACTACGACCAGTCCCACCTCATCACCGAGTTCAAGGCGCTGACGGGCGCCACGCCGCGCGCCCTCGTGCGCCCACGGACGCTCAGCGCGTCTCCTGCTGATACGTCTTCACCAGCGCGTTGATGCGTCGCCCGGTGGGGTCCTCCTTGCGAGGGTCGGAGATGACGAGCACCGTCTTGCCCGAGACGACCGCGGAGCCGACGGCGTTGCCGACGAGCTTCCAGCCGGCCTCCTCGGCCTGCTGGGCCTTCTCGGCACCGTCGAAGACGCACACCGTGGCCTCCAGGCCACTCACCTTGCCGGCCTGGCACTTGCCACCGGGCAGCTTCTCGCCCGCGTCGGTGAACGCGGAGGGCGACTCGCCCGCGGCCTTCCACGCATCAATCACGTCGTCCGCGCCGCTGGAGCAGCCCGCCATCAGCAGGGCCATCAGCGGATATGCCGCGCGCCGCATCATCAGTCCCGGTCCTTGTGCTTCTTGTGCTTGTGCTTCTTGTGCTTCCCGTGGCCGTGGTGCCCGCAGTGGTCATCGTGGTCGTGGTGCTCATGGACGACGCGCTCCTCGCGGATGATGACCACCTCCCGCTCGGGCGGCGGAGGCGGAGCGCCCACCGTTACCTCCACGCGCGGTACCGGGAGGTTGAGGCTCACCTGGAAGATGGGGCCGTGGTACTCGGGCGGAGGGGCCACTCGCACGACAGGGCGCGGGGCGCTCCAGTTGCGGTAGACGGTGTTGACGCGCACCAGCTTCGGGTTCTCCTGCTTGTACTCCTCGGGGTACTCGCCCGCGTAGTAGGAGACGTCTTCCTTCTCCACGAACTCCTGGCGCGGCGGCGGCTCATAGGCGTGGTAGTGCGGCCCGTCGTGGTAGCAGTACTCCACCACGTCCACGTCGACCTCGATGTGGATGAGCACGTTGAGGACCACGGGGTGGTGCCCGTAGTAGGCGTGCCGGGGGCCTTCGTAGCCGAAGGGCGTGGGGTCTCCGATGAAGACGTAGACGTTGTCGCGCGTGCGGTAGAGCACGTCGGCGTGCAGCGGCGCGGCGGTGTGCACGTGGGTCGTCTCGATGTGGCACAGCCCATCCGCGGGCGTTCCAGTGCGCGGGTGCAGGCCCGCGTACTTCCACTGCTTCGCCTCGGCCACACCGGTGGCGGTGAGCAACAGCACCGCGGACAGGCCGGCCAGCTTCATCAGTCGTGACATGGTGGGGTTCTTCCTCGGGATGCGGACGCCATCCCAGACCCCGCCAGTGTGGGGTTGGGCACACCCGGGAGCGCGGCTCCCACTCTCGGTGTCTGCCTGCCTGCTCCGGGAGCGACCCACGGACAGCCGGCGCGAAACATTTCGACCCCGCGACACGCAGAGCCCGGTTCAGCCCTGTCAGTGGGACGAGGCCCTTGCTGCCCTACGCGCTCGCTCCATGACGTGCGCCCGCCCTGGCGGGTGTCACACCACGGACCGGCGCCAGGAGCGAGAGACGTGCGTGAGGCCGTCCTGGTTGAAGCGCCGCACCAGCTCGTCCCGCCCTGTCTTCCCGTGCTCCACGAGGTAGGCCACTTTCGCGGGCATGAGCGCCTTGACGGTGAACAGCCGCACCTGGCCTGAGGGCACGGTGAAGTGGTGAGGCAGCGTGCGCGTCTCCACACCCAGCAACACGCCCACCCGGCCTTCCTTCGTGACGAGGGGCTCGGGCAGGCCCTTTCCGGAGACCTCCATGGACAGCGAGCCCGTCATCAACCGCTCGCGCAGGTGCGGGTGCGAGGCCACCTCGTTGGAGACGCGCTCCAGGAGAAGCGGGGGCCAGCTCTTCGCGATGTCTCCGAGAGGTTCGTTCGTCTCCAGGGCGAGCTCCAGGCCGAAGCCGACGGAGGGCTCGGGCCGCAGGTAGAGCGGGTCGGAGAGTCCGTCCGTGACCAGCAGGGTGTGTCCGTCGGGACGGTGGATGACGCGCCATGCCTGCCGTTTGCTCGGCCAGTCACCGCCGACGACGAGGGGAATGAAGTCCTCGGCTTCCACCTTCCCAAGGCCAGACCATACTGCTTCACGCGCGGCGTGGGCCTGGTCCCACAGTTCGCGGAACTTCCGGTCCCGCTCACGTTCCTCGGGACTGATGGCGCTTGGACCGGTGACTTCCTCGAACCGCGTGCCCGTGATGCCCTCGCGCTCCAGGGCAGCCTTGATGTCCTCGGAGACGATGAGCGCGATGCTCCATCCCCAGGTGCGGAACACCTTGGCATCGCCCACCTTCGTCGGGTCGATGCGCATGCCATAGACCACTCTGTACCTACCGACCTTGTCCGGCCGGCCATCCTCCGGCTTCCAGTAACGCACCTCTTCGGAGGACTCGTCGTCGATGCATCTGATGGTGCGCACAGCGTTGACGAGGAAGTACGGCTCGGACTCCGAGCCGACCGTCACGGGGAAGAGCTGAACGTCATTGGGTGCCAGGCGGGTGAGGATGGACGCCACCCTGGCGTGGACAACGGGCGTGGCGCCGACACCGGCCATGGAGAAGTCCAGCGGCCTGCCTGGATGTTGGAAGGGGATGCGCAAGGACTCATCAATTCGAACTGGCTCTCCCCTTCTGAACATCCACGGGTTGTCGACTTCCCTACCGCTTTCGTCGGTCGGGTCGCTCAGGTGCCAGCGTCCGGGGACGTAGACATCGTCGGACAGGTCGAAGTAGCGCATCGGCATGAAGGAACTCCAGCGCGCCTAGGTCCGGGTGACCAGCTTGTTGAGTCTGGTGCCCGAAGTGGAAATCTCCCCAGCAAGGTCTTGGAGTGCGCGGGTGAGTGACTCACGGCACTGTTGGATGCTGCTACAGTCCTTCATGGCTTCATTCAAGCGCCTGAATACCTCGCGATGGTACCCCTCGGGGTGGGGTCCCTTATGGCCCGTAATGCGAACCTTGTTCGCAGGGTCGTCCAGGGACATGCCTGCTCTGTCAAAGAGCTTCTGAAACTTGGGCGACCACGGACCACCCTGGTTCGTGGACTCCCACCACTTGTTGGTGGCGATGTGGTGCTCATGCCCCTCGGGCTGCACCGGCGCCGACGTAGCGTCGCTCGGGCCCTGGGCCACTACGGCCACCGCTTCCGGGGCCAGCGCGATGGTCACCACGCCGCCCGAGGACACCGCTACGGCGTTCACCTGTCCGGCCGCCGAGAGCCGGAAGCCTCCCTGGCTCGCGCCCACCAGTGACGCCTGCGCGGAGCCGGGCAGGGTAGGAATCCTCCCGGCGAGGGTGTGCGCCGTGCCGCCCAGCGCGGCCATGGTCAGCATGACGAAGGCCCGTGCGGCGTTCTTCCCCATTACCTCGCCGTACTTCTCGCCCGCGTCGCGTAGCTCGTCGAACGTGGTCGCCGTCTTCACCTCCGCCGCCAGCACCCGCCAGCCCTGGACGAGGCTCCACACCGTGTCCCATCCCAGGTAGGCGATGAGGGCCACCGTCAGCGTCGCGGCGATGCCCTTGGACAGCAGCGGCTCCGGTATCAACCACAGCCCCAGGTAGACGGCGCCAGTCGTGGCGAGCATCGTCACCATGGCTTCCCTGTCCGTCAGTTCCTCCAGGGCCTCGGCCGTTTCGTCCCAGACCGAGTCCAGGGCCAGACGGAAGGCCAGAGTGCGCTTGCCCTCCTCGTCCAGCGTGAGGCCTTCGTCCAGCAGGTGCAGGCAGTCACCGGGCAGCTGCTTGCGCTGACACCAGCGTCCGTAGGCGCTCGCCAGCTTCGTGTCCGTCTCCGGCTCGTCAGGGACGAGAAGCCGGCCCCGCTCAGGGTCTTCGACGGAGACCAGTCCCAGGCGGCCGCGCGCCTGCGAATACGCCCGCGAATTCCCCGAGCCGAAAAGCCGGAGCGCCGCTTCTCTCGGCTGCGAGGAGACAGGTGCTGTGGGCGCGAGTTGCCGGACGGCTTGCTCGAACTCCCTGCCGCTCAGCACCACGGGCTCCACGTCCGTCCGTGGCGTGAAGACGAAGGGCCGGCCCTCGCCCGTGTCCAGGTGCACCACACGCGAGGTCGCGCAGCCCGTCCCCAGCAGCAACAGCAGCATGGCCACCTGGCGCAGCGTCATGTCCGCCTCCGCATCAGCGCTCGTGGCTCGCAGGGCGTGGCGCGTGAAGTATCACGCGCGGCCTGTCACCCCACGGCCCGCCTCCAGGAACGGGACACGTCCCTTCCATAGGCCCCTCCTCCGCCCTCGTCCTCCACCGCTGCCAGCTCCACGGGCCCCAGGGTCCGCGGCAACTGCAGCAGGACCTGCAGGGGGTGGAGCTGCTCTCTCGAGCGCATGCGCGCCGCACCTTGCGACCCCGCGTCCTCCCACGACAAGACCTCTCGCGCCTGCCCTCCCGCCCCTCCCGCACCCGGGGTGACAGGCGCCTGTTGATCCGCCCCCAACCCACTGTCCGCTTCTGGGACGCCACTTTCCGCAACCGGGCACCGCCCCTGGGACAGCCCCCCACATCCCGAACAAATCCAGGGCTTTGAGCGGCGAAAAGCAATTGGCACGAGGCTCGCTCTTAGAGAGCCCGTGGACATCCCCAAAGCCAAGAAGAAGACCCGCAAGCCCTGGGTCCTCGCCATCGCCGGAGCCTCCGCGCTCCTTCTCGTGACGGTGGGCCTGTCCCGGCTGCGCCCCGCGGCGCCTTCGGTGGAGCGGGCGTCGGTGTGGCTCGACACGGTGAAGCGCGGGCCCATGGTGCGGCAGGTGAAGGGCGCGGGCACGCTGGTGCCCGAGTACATCCGCTGGCTCACGGCCGACACGGCGGGCCGCGTGGAGCGCATCCACGTCCGGCCCGGCGCCACGGTGACGGCGGACACGCTGCTCATGGAACTGGCAAACCCGGACGTGCAGCTCCAAGCGCTGGAGGCGGAGCGTCAGCTCGCCAGCGCGCAGGCGGACCTCATCAAGCTGCGCATGGAGCTGGAGACGCTGCGGCTGGGGCAGGAGGCCACGGTGGCCACGCTCACCTCCGAGTCCGCGGACGCCGTCCGCCGCGCCGAGGCCAGCCACGCCCTGCACCAGAAGGAGCTCATCGGCGACCTCGAGGTGAAGCAGACCCGCGAGAAGGCCGGTGAGCTGTCCCGCCGCCTGGAGCTGGAGCGCAAGCGGCTCAACGTCGTGGCGTCCAGCATGAAGGACCAGCTCGTCGCGCAGCAGGGCCAGGTGGAGCGCTTGAAAGCGGTCGCCCAGTTCCGACGTAACCAGGTGGAGTCGATGAAGGTGCGCGCCGGGGAGGACGGGGTGCTTCAGGACCTGCCGCTGGAGCTGGGACAGTGGGTGACGCCGGGCGTGCTGCTGGCGAAGGTCGTCAAGCCCGAGCGGCTGAAGGCGGAGCTGCGAATCGCTGAGACGCAGGCGCGCGACATCCAGCCCGGCCAGAAGGCGCTGATCGACACGCGCAACGGAGTGGTGGAGGGCACGGTGGCGCGGGTGGCGCCGGCGGCGAGCCAGGGCACGGTGCGGGTGGAGGTGTCGCTGCCCGAGGAGCTGCCCCGGGGCGCGCGGCCCGACTTGACGGTGGAGGGGACGGTGGAGCTGGAGCGGCTGGGCAACGTGCTCTCCGTGGGGCGCCCCGCGGGCGCGCAGCCGAACGGAACGATGTCCCTCTTCCGGCTGGTGTCGGGGGGCGACGAAGCGATTCGGGTGCCGGTGCAGCTCGGCCGGGGCTCGGTGAACGCCGTGGAGGTCGTGCAGGGTCTTCAGGAAGGCGACCAGGTAGTGCTCTCGGACATGGCCGCGTGGGACGCGGTCGAGCGGGTGATCTTGCGATGATGACGACGAACAATGTGGATGCGCCCGCTTCGACCGAAGAGGGGGTGCTGGCCGGTGGACCGAAGACGGACGCGGGCAAGTCCCTCATCCAGCTCGAAGGACTGACGAAGGTCTTCGAGACGGAGGAGGTGGAGACGCACGCGCTCTCCAACATCCACCTCAACATCCGCCAGGGCGAGTGGGTGGCGATTGTCGGCCCCTCGGGCTCCGGAAAGTCCACGCTGCTGGCGGTGCTGGGGTTGCTCGACACGGCCTCGCGCGGCGCGTACCTGCTGGACGGGCGCAGCGTGCTGGAGCTGTCGCCGTCGGACCGGGCGCTGGTGCGCAACCGGCACATCGGCTTCATCTTCCAGAGCTTCAACCTCATCGGCGACCTGACGGTGTTCGAGAACGTGGAGCTGCCCCTGACGTACCGGGGCATGCCCGCGGCCGAGCGCAAGCAGCGGGTGGAGCGCGCGCTGGAGAAGGTGGGCATGGCGCACCGGGCGCGGCACATGCCGGGCCAGCTCTCCGGCGGTCAGCAGCAGCGCGTGGCGGTGGCGCGCGCGGTGGCGGGCGACCCGCTCATCCTCCTGGCCGACGAGCCCACGGGTAACCTCGACTCGAAGAACGGCGAGGCGGTGATGCAGCTGCTCTCCGAGCTGCACAAGGGCGGCGCCACCATCTGCATGGTGACGCACGACCCGGCGCACGCGCGCACCGCCACGCGCACGGTGAGCCTCTTCGACGGCCGCATCGTCCAGGACGAGCAGCGCCGCTAGTCCCCGCCTTCACGCTCCGTCCCGCTCTGCCCCTGAAGAGGCGCGGAGGCTGGCCGGAGTGCGCCCGTGCCCTTCACCCCCTGTCGTTCTGGAAACCCCATGGAAACCCTCCTGCAGGATGTCCGCTACGCGCTGCGCACGCTGGGCCGCAGCCCCGGCTTCACGCTGGTGGCGGTGCTCGCGCTGGCGCTGGGCATCGGCGCCAACAGCGCGGTGTTCAGCGTGGTGAACGGCGTGCTGCTCAAGGCGCCGCCCTTCGCCGAGCCGTCGCAACTGGTCCACCTCTGGGGCAACTTCTTCAAGGCGGACCTCAAGGACATCTCGGTGTCGGTGCCGGAGTACCGGGACTACCGCGAGCTGCCGCGCGTCTTCGCGTCGGTGGCGGCCTACGACACCGACGATGCGACGCTCACCGGAGGAGACGTGCCGGAGCGGCTCAGCGTGACGACCTCCACGGCCTCCTTCTTCGCCACGATGGGCGTGTCCCCGGTGCGCGGCCGGGCCTACACCGAGGAGGAGGAGACGCCGGGCAGGGAGCGGGTGCTGGTGCTCACGCACAAGGCGTGGCGCACGCGCTTCGCGGAGGACGAGGGCGTGCTGGGGCGCACGCTCCAGCTCGACGGCAACACGTACACGGTGGTGGGAGTGCTGCCGCCGGACGTGGAGTACCCGGCGGGCACGGATGTGTACGCGCCCCTGGCCCCCACGCCGGAGCAGGCCTCGAACGAGCGTCGTGGGAGCCGCAGCCTCAGCGTGCTGGCGCGGCTGAAGCCGGGGGTGACGCTGGAGGCCGCGCGGACGGACCTGGCGCGGGTGGCGTCGGAGATGGAGCGCACGCATGAGAACAACTACAAGGGCGGCGGCTGGGCCATCACCGTGAATTCGCTGGAGGACCAGGTGGTGGGCGACGTGCGCGGCACGCTGTGGCTGCTGCTGGGCGCGGTGGGCTTCGTGCTGCTGGTGGCGTGCAGCAGCGTGGCCAACCTCCTGCTGGCGCGGGCGGCGGCGCGAGGGCGCGAGGTGTCCATCCGCGCGGCGCTGGGCGCGGGCCGTCAGCGGCTGGTGGCGCAGTTCCTCACGGAGAGCCTGGTGCTGTCGCTGGCTGGCGGGGTGCTGGGCCTGCTGCTGGCGGTGTGGGGTACGGACGTGTTGCTGGCGGTGGTGGGGGAGGGGCTGCCCCGTGCGGCGGAGGTGCGGCTGGACGTGCCGTCGGTGCTCTTCACCGCCGGGGTGTCGCTGCTCACGGGGCTGGGGTTCGGCCTGGTGCCGGCGCTCCAGGCCAGCCGCGCGGACCTGAACAGCGCGCTGCGCGAGGGCACGCGCGGCACGGACGGGAAGAAGGCGGGCAGGCTGCGCGCGGGGCTGGTGGTGGCGCAGGTGGCGCTCGCGCTGGTGCTGCTGGTGGGCGCGGGCCTCTTCGCGAAGAGCCTCCATGCCTTGAGCGACGTGGAGCCGGGCTTCACCCCCGAGGGCGTGCTCACCGGCCGCGTCGCGCTGCCGCGCTCGAGCTACGCGGACACGGCGCGCCGGTCGTCCTTCATGGGTGAGCTGCTCGCCCGCCTCCAGGCCCTGCCCGGTGTGGAGGCCGCGGGGGTGACGAACATGCTGCCGCTCGGTGGGCGTACCGACAACAGCTTCGACATCGAGGGCCGGACGAAGGCACCGGATGAGATGTGGCCGGCGGTGGAGACGCGCTTCGCCAGCGCGGACTACCTGCGCGCGCTGCGGGCGCGGCTGCGTGAGGGCCGCATGCTGGCGGAGACGGACGGGCAGGACGCGCCGGGGGCGGTGGTCATCAACAAGAGCTTCGCGGACCTCTACTGGCCCCAGGGCAACGCGCTGGGCCAGCGGCTGAAGCTGCACCGCCAGGAGACGCGGTGGGCCACGGTGGTGGGCATCATCGACGACCTGCGCGAGTGGGGCCTGGACAAGCCCTCGCGCCCGGCGGCGTATTACTCGGCGGCGCAGTTCCCCCTCTACAACCTGAACCTGGTGGTGCGCGCGAAGGCGGGCACCCCGGAGTCGCTGCGCACGGCGATTGAATCCGAGGTGCGCGCGCTGGACGGCAACCTGCCCCTGTTCAACGTAGCGCCCATGGTGAGGCTGGTGGACGACTCCATCGGCTCGCGCCGGCTGTCGGCGATGTTGATGGGGCTGTTCGCGGGCACGGCGCTGCTGCTGGCGGCGCTGGGCATCTCCGGCGTCATCGGCTACTCGGTGGCGCAGCGTACGCGGGAGATGGGCATCCGCATGGCGCTGGGCGCGGCGCGCCGGGACGTGCTGGCGCTGGTGCTGGGCCAGGGCCTCAAGCTGGCGGGCCTGGGCGTGGCGGTGGGCCTGGTGTTGTCACTGGGACTCGCCCAGCTCCTGAGCGCGCTGCTGTACGGGGTGACGGCGTATGACCCGTGGACCTTCGTGGGCGTGGCCGCGCTGCTGTGTGGCGTGGCCCTGCTGGCCACCTGGCTGCCCGCGCGCCGCGCCACGCGCGTGGACCCCATCATCGCCCTGAAGGCGGAGTAGGCACCCGAGAACGCCATGTCCCAGCCCCTCATCTCCCTCCGTAACGTCGAGAAGTCCTATCCCCTGGCGGGCGGCCGCGCCTGGGTGCTGCGCCGCATCGACCTGGACATCCAGCCCGGTGAGTTCGTCACGCTGATGGGCCCGTCCGGCGCGGGCAAGTCCACGCTGCTGTCGATTCTGGGCATGCTCGACGCCGAGTGGACGGGCGAGTTCGTGCTGGACGGCAACCCGGTGCACACGATGAAGCAGAAGGAGCGCGCGGAGCTGTCGCGGCGCACCATCGGCTTCGTCTTCCAGCAGTACCACCTGCTGGACAACCTCACGGTGGCGGAGAACCTGGAGGTGCCGCTGTCCTACCGCAACCTCAAGCGCGGCGAGCGCGAGGCGCTGGTGGGCGACATGCTGGACCGCTTCAGCCTGGTGGGGAAGAAGGACCTCTTCCCCTCGCAGCTCTCCGGTGGGCAGCAGCAATTGGTGGGCATTGCCCGCGCGCTCATCTCCAACCCCAAGGTGCTGCTGGCGGACGAGCCCACCGGCAACCTCCACTCGGCGCAGGCGAAGCACATCATGGAGGTCTTCCAGGGCCTCAACCGGGACGGCACCACCATCATCCAGGTGACGCACTCCGACGCCAACGCGGCGTATGGCCACCGCGTCGTCCAGCTCGCGGACGGGTGGCTGCAGAAGCCCTGAACGAAGAAGCGCCGGAGCCGGGAGACCCGCGATGCTGAGCGACCTGAAGATGGACCTGCGGTACGCGCTGCGCACGATGCGCCAGTCGCCCGTGTTCACCGTGGCGGCGGTGCTGGTGCTGTCGCTGGGCATCGGCGCGACGACGGCGCTCTTCAGCGTGGTGGACGCGGTGCTGCTGCGGCCGCTGCCCTTCGCGGAGCCGGAGCGGGTGGTGATGCTCGGCTCGGAGAAGCAGCAGCGGGTGCCTCCGCGCTACAGCCTGATGACCTTCGAGGACCTGAAGCGCCAGTCCACGCAGCTGCGCTCGCTCACCGCGTACTCCAACAACCTCTTCAACCTCACGGGTGAAGGGGACGCGCAGCAGGTCCGGGGCACCCTGGTGGCGGGCGACTTCTTCGGCGCGTTCGGCGTGCAGCCCGTGCTCGGGCGCACCTTCACGCTCGAGGAGCAGCGCACGCCGGTGGTGGTGCTCTCCCACTCGCACTGGCAGGCCATGGGCGGCGGGGCGGACGTGCTGGGCCGCACGCTGACGCTGAGCGACCAGCCGTACACGGTAGTGGGGGTGATGCCGCCGTCCTTCCAGGTGCCCCAGGCGTCGACGGCGCTGTGGGTGCCCTATGACAGCCAGCCGGGCGCGGCCACCTCGGAGCCCCGGACGCAGCGGGGCTTCCGCGCGTTCATGGTGGCGGGACGGCTGGCACCGGGGGCCACGCTGGAGACGGCGAAGCAGGAGCTGGCGGCGCTCGCCCCGTCCCTGCTGGCGGAGGACGCCGCCCTGGAGCTGGGCGTGGTGAGCTACGCCGAGCAGCTCACCCGGGACGTGCGCCTGGCGCTGTGGGTGCTGTTGGGCGCGGTGGCGCTGGTGCTGCTGCTGGCGGCGGCCAACGTGGCGCACCTCCAGCTCGCGCGGGCGGCGTCGCGGCAGCGCGAGCTGGGCATCCGCGTGGCGCTCGGCGCGTGGCGGGGGCGGCTGGTGCGGCAGCTCCTCACGGAGAGCCTGATGCTGGCGCTGCTGGGCGGCGTGGGCGGCGTGCTGCTGGCCCTGTGGGGCACGGACTTGCTGTTGCTGCTGGGAGCCAACGCGCTGCCGCGCGGCGGAGACGTGGCGGTGCAGGGGCGGGTGCTCCTCTTCACGTTGGCGGTGACGCTGCTGACGGGCGTGGGGGTGGGGCTGGCGCCCGCGCTGCAGCGCAGCCAGCTCTCGCCGGGGACGGTGCTGGGCCGGGGCGCCACGGAGGCGTCGCGAGGTCGGACGCACGCGGTGCTGGTGGTGGCGGAGGTGGCGCTGGCGCTGGTGCTCATCACCGGCGCGGGGCTGATGCTCAAGAGCTTCTGGCGGCTGCACCAGGTGGACCCGGGGCTGGACGCCGAGGGCGTCTTCGTCGCGCGCCTGTCCATCTCCCGGGAGCGCTTCCGCGAGCCGGAGCGGCTGGCGGCCTTCCACCGCGAGCTGATGGCCCGGCTCAACGCGCGCCCGGAGGTGGCCGCCGCGGGCCTGGGCCAGAGCCTGCCGGGGGGCGGGGACATCCGCCGCTCGGGCTATTGGGTGGAGGGGACGGTGGACGCGCCCAACCGGCCGAACGCCCTCGTCAACACGTCCACGCCCGGCTTCTTGGAGGCGCTGCGCGTGCCGCTGCTCGCGGGCCGCCGGCTGGCGGACACCGACCGGACGGATGCGCCGCTGGTGATGGTGGTGAGCGAGCACTTCGCCCGCGAGGTGTTCCCGGGCCAGGACCCGCTGGGCCGCAGGGTGACGTTCGGCGGGGATGACGCGCAGGGCAATCCCCTCTGGGTCACGGTGGTGGGCGTGGTGGGAGACGTTCCGTACGCCGGAGTGGAGGCGGGCCACGAGCCCACGGCGTACGTGCCCGTGGAGCAGGGCGGAGCCCAGGGGCCGGTCTCGGGCGGGCAGCTCGCGGTGCGGGCCGCGCCGGGCCTGTCACCCCTGGCGCTGGAGTCCGTGGTGCGCGAGGAGCTGCGCGCGCTGGACTCGACGGTGGCGCTCGCGCAGGTCGCCACGCTGGAGGACCGGCTGGCCGCGGACCTGAACCGGCCGCGCTTCCGCACGGTGCTGCTGGGCGCCTTTGGCGTGCTGGCGCTGGTGCTGGCCGCCGTGGGCATCTACGGCGTCATGTCCTACGCGGTGGCGCAGCGCGCGCATGAGATGGGCGTGCGGATGGCGCTGGGCGCCCAGCGCGGGGACGTGCTGCGGCTGGTGGTGGGGCAGGCGCTGCGGCGGGTGGCGCTGGGGCTGGGGCTGGGGCTTGCCGGGGCGCTGTCGCTGCACCGGGTCATGGAGGGGCTCTTGTACGGCGTGGGCTCGCTGGACCTCACGGTGCTCTGCGCCGTGGCCTTCCTGTTGCTGGGCACCGCCTGGCTGGCGAGCTGGCTGCCGGCTCGTCGGGCGGCCAGCGTGGACCCGGCCTCCGTCCTTCGTCGCGGCTGACGCCGCCCGTTTTCTGGCGCATTCTTCCTTCAGGTACCCCCGTGTCAGAGCCTCTTCCCACCGCATCGAGTCTTCCCGCCCCCGTGCCGGCGTCCACCGCCCGGCCCGCTCGCATCCTCATCGCCGACGACCAGGCGGACGTGCTGGAGGCGCTCCGGCTGCTGCTCAAGCGCGACGGGTACTCCGTCGTCACCTCCCAGTCGCCCCAGGGCGCGCTGGCCACGCTGGAGTCGGAGGACGTGGACCTGGTCCTGATGGACCTGAACTACGCGCGCGACACCACGTCCGGGCGGGAGGGCATGGACCTGCTCGGCCGCATCCGCGCGCAGGACGCGTCGCTGCCGGTGGTGGTGATGACGGCCTGGGGCAGCGTGGAGGGCGCGGTGGAGGCCATGCGCGGCGGAGCGCGCGACTACGTGCAGAAGCCGTGGGACAACACGCGCCTGCTGGCCACGCTGCGCACGCAGCTGGAGCTGGGCAGGGCCCTGAAGCGCAGCCGGCGGCTGGAGGAGGAGAACCAGCACCTGCGGCGCGGGCAGGGCGGGCAGCCCGCCATGGTGTCCGAGTCGCGCGCCATGCAGCCCATCCGCCGCCTCATCGAGCGCGTGGCCCCGTCCGGCGCCAACGTGTTGGTGACGGGCGAGCACGGCACGGGCAAGGAAGTGGTGGCGCGGCTGCTCCATGCCTCCTCGACGCGGGTGGACCGGCCCTTCGTGGCGGTGAACTCGGGTGGCCTGTCGGAAGGCGTCTTCGAGAGCGAGCTGTTCGGCCACGTGAAGGGCGCCTTCACGGACGCGAAGGCGGACCGCATCGGCTGCTTCGAATTGGCGGATGGCGGCACGCTCTTCCTGGACGAGATTGGCAACATGCCGCTGTCGCAGCAGGCCAAGCTGCTGCGCGTCTTGCAGACGGGCGAGCTGCACCCGGTGGGCTCGTCGAAGACGCGCCGGGTGGACGTGCGGGTGGTGAGCGCCACCAACGTGGACCTGTCCAAGGCGGTGGCGGAGGGCCGCTTCCGCGAAGATTTGCTGTACCGCCTCAACACGGTGGAGCTGCAACTGCCGGCGCTGCGCGAGCGGCGCGAGGACATTCCCCTGCTGGCGGCTCACTTCCTGGCGGAGCACGGCCGGCGCTACGGACGGCCCACGATGCGGCTGTCGCCTGGAGCGCTGGAGGCGCTGCTGTCCTATGCGTGGCCGGGCAACGTGCGCGAGCTGGAGCACGCGGTGGAGCGCGCGCTGCTGATGGCGGCGGGGGACGAGGTGACGGCGGATGACCTGCTGCTCAAGCGCGCCACGCGAGAGGGCCAGTCGCGGCTGGAGGAGATGACGCTGGAGGAAGTGGAGCGCTACCTGATTGAGCGGGCGCTGGCGCGGCACGAGGGCAACGTGAGCGAGGCGGCCAAGGGGCTGGGCCTGTCTCGCAGCGCGCTGTACCGGCGGCTCCAGCACTACGGCATCAAGGGAGCTCGGTGAGTCGGTGAAGAAGAAGCGCGGGCCCCCGCAGCATGACCTGCAGGTGCTCGGCCTGGCGTGGCTCGCGGGCCTGCCGGGCTCGGCGGCGTCGCTGCTGCTGGTGTGGACGGGGGATTTCTCGGCCAAGGTGCAGTGGACGCTGACCACGCTGGTGGTGGGCATGTTCCTGGGCGTGGGGCTGCTGGTGCGCGAGCGGGTGATGCGGCCGCTGCACGCGGTGGCCAACCTGCTGGCCGGCCTGCGCGAGGGTGACTACTCCGTGCGCGGACGCGGTGCGCGAGCGGGCGACGCGCTGGGCGAGGTGTTGCTGGAGGTGAACGCGCTGGGAGACACGCTGCGCGAGCAGCGGCTGGGAGCGCTGGAGGCGGGCGCGCTCCTGGAGCAGGTGATGGAGGAAATCGACGTCGGCGTGCTGGCCTTCGACGGCGAGGGCACGCTGAAGTTGGTGAACCGCGCGGGCGAGAGGCTGCTGGGGCAGTCGCGCTCGCAGTTGGTGGGGAAGGTCGCGGGAGCGCTGGAGCTGACCGACCTGCTGGAGGGCCCGGTGCCCCGGCGGCTGACGCGCACCTTCGCGGAGGAGGGCGGCCCGTACGAGCTGCGGCGTGGCTCGTTCCGCCAGGGCGGGCTGCCGCACCACCTGGTGGTGTTGGCGGACCTGCGGCTGGCGCTGCGCGAGCAGGAGCGCGAGGCGTGGCGACGGCTGGTGCGCGTGCTGAGCCACGAAATCAACAACTCGCTGGCGCCCATTGGCTCCATCGCCGAGGCGCTGCGGGACACGCTGGTGCAGCAGCCGCGTCCGTCGGACTGGGAGGACGACGCGAAGAGCGGCCTGGGCATCATCGCCCGGCGCTCGGAGTCGCTGGCGCGCTTCATGTCGGCGTACGCGCGGCTGGCGAGGCTGCCGCCTCCCGCGTTGGCGGACGTGGAGGTGGACGGCTGGGTGCGGCGGGTGGCGGCGCTGGAGAAGCGCCGCCCGGTGGGCGTGCGCGCGGGGCCGACGCTGGTGGTGCGTGGGGACGTGGACCAGTTGGAGCAGCTCCTCATCAACCTGGTGCGCAACGCGGTGGACGCGGTGCTGTCGGCGGAGGGTGGGGGCGACGTCTGGGTGTCCTGGGCGGTGCTGTCGCCGGGCGTGGTGGAGGTGTGGGTGGAGGACGAGGGCCCGGGGCTGGCGGACACGGGCAACCTCTTCGTGCCCTTCTTCACGACGAAGCCGCAGGGCAGCGGCATCGGCCTGGCGCTGAGCCGGCAGATTGCCGAGGCGCACGGTGGGGCCTTGCGGCTGGAGAACCGGCCGGAAGGGCGAGGCTGCCGCGCGCGGCTGAAGCTGCCGCTGGACACGCCGGGGCTGGTGGCCAGTCAGGGCTGAGCGCCCCCATTCGACGGATGCACGACCATGACCCGAATCGTTGCGGAGAAGCTCACCTGTTCCGTGTGTGGCGCCAAGAGTGAGCAGCGCGTGCTCTGCAGCCTGAGCGAAGGCGGCTCACCGGACCTGGACGGGCGCCCCTCGGATATCGGGCACGCCGCGCTCGACTCCTGGATTCAGGAGTGCCCTGCCTGCGGCCACTGCGCTCCTGACCTCTCCCGGGGGTATCCCTCCTCGCCCGCCGTGGTGCGGAGTGCCGGATACCAGTCGCGTCTCCACTCGGAGGGCAGCCCGGCGTTCGTGAACAGGTTCCTGTGTGCCGCCATGCTGGACCAGACCGCCGGCAAGGGGGCCGCGGAGGCCAACTCGCGGCTGCTTGCCGCCTGGGCCGCGGAGGAGGTCGGGAACGAGGCCTTGGCCCGGGAGTGTCGCTCGGCGTGTGCGGACCTCCTGCTGGGTCGCCGCGAGCTGCTGCGGCGCTGGATGGCCGACACCGCGGATGGGAAGGGAGCCCACTGGGTCTTCCTGGCCGACGTGCTGCGGCGGGCCGGACGCTTCGACGAGGCGCTGCGCGAAGTGGATGGCGCCCTGGGAGCCGGCCCCTCCACCATCATGACGCAGGTGCTCCTCTTCCAGCGGACGGCCATCTCCTCGGGCGATGCCGGCCGCCATTCCATCAATGAAGCGGTGGGGAACGCCCGGCTGCGCCTGATGCCGTATGAGCTGAAGGACCCGCTCCTGGAGTACCTGCTGAGGCACTACCGGGACCTGCTGTCGGAGTCGGAGCAGAAGGCCGCGACGGTGGGGCGCATCCAGACCGCCGACGGTGAGAAGTGGGCCACGGACGACCGCGAGTCGCTGTCGCTGCTGGCTCGAGGCCGGGAGGCGCTCGCCGCGAACCTGGAGGCGCGGCTGCTCGCGGAGCATCCGGGGAAGGTCGTCATCAACCGCTGCCCGAAATGCGGGGGTGTCGCACGGACGCCCCAGGCGAAGCAGTGCCGCTTCTGCCAGCACACCTGGCGCGAGGTGAAGTGAGCAGGGGTTGGCCCGGGGCGGGCGGGAGTCGAGCCGTGCTCCCTCGCCTGCTCGGCCGCGGCCTCGGAGGGGCCGGCAATTTGGTGGCTGGCGGGCCCCGTCCCTAGGATGGCGGGACGTGGGGCGTCATGGCCGGGAACTTCCGGGGCCGGGTCCGTTCCCCTGGGGTGAACGTCATGAATGCAGGACGGATGGCCGTACTCGTCGTGGTGTGGGGACTGATGGGGACGGCGGTGGCGGCGGAGCCCTCGGACGACACGGACGACGCGCTGGAGAAGCTGTCGACGGGCCTGCTCCAGGCGCGGATGGCCTCGGAGCAGAAGCGGCTGGAAGCGGCGGAATCCGAGCTCACCGCCCTCCGCCATGAACTCCAGAAGGCGCGGGCGCGGCAGACGGACGTCCGGGCGCGGAAGTTCGACGCCGCGACGGTGGCGCCCCTGCTCGCCCGGTTCCAGAAGGACTTCGCCGCGGTGACCGAGGTGACCAGCCGGGGCGGGCTCCCGGTGAAGGACGTGTACGCACGCCTCGAACGCTCCGCGACCGAGCTGTACAACGCCCAGGCCTTCGCGCTGGACTCTTACTTTCCCCAGACGATGACCCAGGGCCAGCGCACCCCGCTGTCCGACGAGCTCTATGGGGATGCGAAGGTGGCTTCGCTACCCAGCTGGAACGAGCTGCAGGTGCTGCAGTTTCCCCAGCTCGGCCGCGACAGTGGGATGACGCCGGACGTGTTCATCGAGCAGATGAAGGAGTCCCTCTCCTCCGCCACCGAGCGCGCGAAGACCCTGTCCATGGGAGAGCTGGAGCGGCTGTTCGCCCAGGACCAGGAGGCGGTGGCGAAGGTGTGGCAGGGCGTCATCGACCGCACGCAGGCCACCATCGACCTGCACGGCAAGCAGGTGAAGGACTCCCAGTCCGCCATCGACAAGCTGAGCGTGGCGCTGGACGCGCGCGAGGTGCAGAAGTTCGAGACGGACGGGCGGCTGACCTGGGCCATCATCATCATGGTGGTCGTCCTGCTGCTGCTCTACCTGGCCACGCTGCTGTTCAAGCCCGAGGTGCAGCAGACCATCTTCCAGCAGCGCATCCTGGTGGAGATGATTGGCATGGCCTTCCTGCTGCTGACCATCATCATCCTCGGCACGGGAGAGAAGATTGACCGCGCGGTGCTCGGCACGCTGCTGGGCACGGTGGGCGGCTACATCTTCGGCCAGCAGCAGGCGCGGCGCGGCGCGGACCCCCAGCCGGCCGCGCAGCCCGTGGCCTCGGGACCGCCGCAGCCCACGGCGGAGCAGCCGGCCACGCAGCCCGTGGCGTCGGCGCCGGCTCAGCCCGTGGCACAGCAGCCGGCGCCGGTGAGTGCACAGCCCCCGGTGGTGGCGCCCGTGCAGCCCGCGCCGGTGAGCGCGGCACCGGCCCAGGCCGCCGCGCTGTTGCAACAGGCCGTGCAGCAGGGCGACACGCTCGCGGCCTCTCCCGGAACCACCGTGCCGATCGCCACGGATGACAGGGTCCCGACGTCCGCCACGCCTCCTGCCAGCAAGTAGGCCCACGCAACCGGACGGGCCCGGGAGCACTTCGTCCCGGGCTCCGGCGTGCACGACGAGCCCAGGCGTATTTCCTCCCAGACTCCAGAAACGCCAAGGGCCGCCACGGACCTGGGGAGGTCCGGAGCGGCCCGGGGGTCAGCTCATCCGTGGTGCGAGGCTCAGGCCGTCTGGACGCCCAGGTCGGGCGGCGCGTCGTAGGCGGGGGTGAGGTCCACCATGTTGACGGTGAGCAGGTGGTAGACGATGCAGTTGCTCAGCCAGAAGAAGAGGGCGCTGTAGTGGACGTAGACGAGCGGTGAGCCGGGCCACACCTGGAGCGGATGCCCGAAGACGTTGGCGGCGACGTACCCGCCGAACCACTCACCCGCCCAGCACAGGACGGTGCCGATGGCCATGCGCGTCCAGACCTTCATGCGGCGCGGGTAGAACCAGCAGAAGTGGAGGCTCCACAGCAGCGTCACGCAGCCGGCCCAGAGGATGAGGCTGCCGAAGGAGAACCAGTGGTAGGGCGACTCGGGGAAGATCCACCCCCAGTCTCCGTTCACCTGACGCCAGGCGATGTTCTGGGCCAGCTCCATGAACCAGAACAGCGGCGCGATGTAGAGCACCTGCGTCATCAGGACGCGCAGGTAGGTCGAGACCCTCTTCCAGAACTGCCCGGCCGGCCCGGCGAGCGAGATCATGCGTTCCCCTCAACCGCGGCGGGGGTGTGGACGAACGCCGCGCAGAATCAGGAACGGAGTGGGTCTCATTCCTTGGTAATTCCCCGGCGCCAATGACTTACGAAAGTGCGCCAGGATGTCAGGCCGGCCTGCACGGGAATTCAGGTTCCACGCGGCGCGCGAGCAGGAAACCCGAGGAGTCCCGGAGGGTTGTCCCGTCTCGACGCGGAGGGCTCACGGGCCCTGGCCACGCATGACGCCATTCTCATGAACGAAGGTGCCGTTTCCGTGAGCGTGGCCGCCGCAAGGCTCGAGCCAGATGACGCTTGCGGAACCAGGGCCGCATGCTAGTCAGATGCCTCCAGGTAAATCATGTTTTCCATGTAAGGACGGGCCTGCCTCCGGGCGTGCCCGCTCGCGGCAATTACAATCAGGAGGCCGGTCCAGATGAGCGTACCTGCGTCGAAGTCGCTGGGAGTCCTGGGTGCTGTCGTCTTCTCGGTGGTCTGCACCGGGGCCGCGCGGGCGCAGACGGAGGGCGCGCGCTCGAATGAGCGCGTCACCCTGCGGGTCCCCATCTATCCGTACATCCCGGATGCGGCCGGTGACCAGTTCGCGTCCATGCTCACGCGCATCGAGACCGAGTTCGAGCACCAGCACCCCGACGTCGACCTCGTGCTGAATCCCTCGTGCTTCCAGGATGACTTCTACGAGCCGTCGATGCTCGCCCGGTCCCTGAAGGGCGAGGGCGAGTGCAGCTACGACGTCGTCGAGACGGATACGGTGATTCTCGGCGAGCTCGTCGCCACCGGAGCGGTGCGGCCGTGGTCCCGGCTCCCGGCGCAGGCCGTCTGGCACCCTGCTGGCGTCGCCGCCTCGGTGCACGAGGGACGCCTCTACGGCATCCCTCACTGGCTCTGTGGCCACTTCATCATCTCGCGCGACGAGGACGTGAGCCGGGCCAGGACGGTGAGCGACCTGCTGCACGCGCTGGAGGCCCGACAGACGCCGGAGCCAGACCTCGCCGCGGACCTGCTCGGGAGCTGGAACCTGCCCGCCCTGTACCTGGATGCCTGGGCCGACACGAACGGGGCGTGGCGCATCGAGTCCGCCGTCACCACGGCCCGCTATGACGCGAACGTGCTCGACGGCCTGCGCCGCTTCACGCAGGCCTGCGAGTCCAACGGGGCCAACCCCTGCGTGGATGGGACCTACAACGACGACTTCGACCTCCCGGCGAAGCGCTTCGCGCAGGGTCAGGCGGACGCCACCATGGGCTACTCGGAGCGCCTGCACGTCATCCTGAAGAACCTGCCCGCCGGCCAGCGCGCGTCCGAGCTGAAGCTGTCCTCCGCTCCGCTCGGCAATGGCGACCGCCCCATCCTCTTCACGGACTCGTACTTCCTGTCGGTCCGCTGCACCGGCGCGTGCGAGCAGGCGGCGCGAAGGTTCGTGGAGTACATGAGCCGGCCGAGCACCTTCGAGTGGATTCTGATGAGCGAGGACGCTCCGGCCGGGGCTCGAGTGCCGCGCTACCTCGTGCCCGCCACGCTGGATGCCTACGCGATGCCGAAGGTCCGCCAGGACCCCTTCTATCCCGTCATCGGCCTGGAGGTGCTGCAGGGCATGCCCTTCCCCAACGAAGGGCTGCTGGACATCCGCGGGCAGATGCGTGACGACATCCAGGAGGCCATCACCCGCTGAGCAGACGGAGCGTGCCCCGGGGCTACCGTCCCCGGGGCCTCGGCTGTCTCCCCACCCCGCCGAGCACGGTGCCGCGGTTGCCGGACTCGAAGAGGGCCACGTACACCTGGGGGCTCGCGGCGTTGACGCCCCGGGCGCGCTCCACCCACACTGGTAGCGCAATCGGCTTGCCAGTCAGTGCTGACTATTCACTGAATATCTGACCCTGAACGCCGGGCCCCGGCCCCGGCTGCGGGGCCCGTCGCGGAAGGTGCGGAGAGGGCCCTGCCGCCCCGCGTCGGAGCCCCGCCCCGAGCGTCTGGCGTGTGCCCGTTGGCCCCGGGCCGGAAGCACTCCAGAATCCGGCGCATGCAACCCCTTCCCAGCCAGTACCGCCGCTCCGGGTGGGTGCCCTCGGGCGTCCTCCGCGCGGTGCCCCTCGTCCTCACCTTCCTCTGCGGCGTGGCGCCGAGCGCCCGCGCCGAGGTCGCCATCCAGCGCACCTTCCTGCGCCTGCCCTCGTCCAACGGCCATGGCGCGGTCATGTTGGACTTGGAGCAGAAGAAGGTGTCGCACTTCCGCGAGCACCTCTTCGCCACCGAGGAGCCCATCATCGACACGGTGGGCGCCGACGTCTTCGAGCGGGGCCAGCCGAAGGTGGTGCACTCGCGCGACTTGCTCTTCGACGCCTTCTTCGGCCTGCGCTCGGGCGGCTCGCAGCGCTGGCTGAGCACGCAGGCGGCGGACCTGGAGGCCAGCGGCTACGCGGCCTGGGCTGCGGGGAAGACGGGCGGTACGGGCCTGGCGACGCTGGTGCAGAAGGTGGGCGCGCTGGAGGTGACGACGTACGTCTTCGCGCCGCAGGCGCTGCCGCACGCCTCCTTCGTCATGGCGCTGCGCGTGCGCAACACGGGCACGGCGGCCGTCACGGGGGTGAGCGCCTTCTCGCTGCACAACTTCCACCTGGGCTTCGGCAGGCCGGGCGTCATGGCGGAGACGGACGAGAATGGCGAGACGGTGGAATTGACGGGAGACGTCTTCTCGGAGAAGGGCTTCGCGGGCGTGCTGGCGGCGAGGCCGCTGGGCGCGGTGGCGCGCAAGGCGGCGTGGCTGTCCACGGCCACGGGCTCGCAGAATGGCTTCAACGTGGTGAACGGCGGCGGTGGGCAGGACCTGCAGGAGTTCACCGCGCAGCCCTCGGCGGGCAATGGCTGGGCGACGGCGTACCAGTTCAACCTGGGCGACATCGCGGCGGGCGCGGAGAAGTGGGCGGGCGTGGTCTTCGCGCACCATGCCAATCCGGAGGCCGGCGCCACGGCGCGGCAGTGGCTGACGGACTACGCGGGCGCGAGTGACGCGAAGACGCTGGTGGACGCGGAGGTCGCGCGCTGGGCCACCTTC